>QIAL01000232.1 GCA_003225535.1 Acidobacteriota bacterium
TAGGACAACTCCTCGACCGATGCCGAATCGTTCCAAAGGCACGTAGGAGTAGATTGTGTCATCTCGTGCAGCGGGCTTTTGTAGGATGAAGCTGTGGCCTGACTCACATATCCCTCCGATGTATGTTCACAAGCGGCTGAGGTGACGCCTCACGACGCTGCTGCAGAGCCGACAGCTGACACTCTCGTCGCCTTTCCTTGCAAATGAGACTTTTCTGCGGCCACAGCAATCGCCAGAGCCTTCAACCCGTCGTCTCCGCTGACGCGGGGCGGCCGATCTTTCAACATGGCGTCTACAAAGTCCAGGATCTCCGCAACGTATGCGTCTGCAAAGGTCGTGAGGAAATGTTCCGCAATCGGCTGCGTGCTGCCGTGATTGCTCAGAAAAGTTGCGGGAGTTTGATGGAAGCTGCCGATCAGCAGCGATCCTTTTGAACCGACGACTTCGGTACGCACGTCATAGCCATATGCGGCTTGAGAGTGCGACTCGATGTTCCCAATTGCTCCCCGGTTGAATTTGAGATTCACGACACCCGCGACGACATCACCGAACTCCGCCAGTTCGGGACGAATCGCCACCGTTGCGTAGGCGTGAACTTCAGAAATCTCATCTTGCATCAGCCAACGCGCCAGATCGAAGTCGTGGACGGAGTTGGTGTAGAACAACATTCCTCCCAGATTCGGCTTGTACGCCGAGAGCGGAGGGCCATCTTTATCTCGTCCGATCGATTTGAAAATTACCGGAACACCAATCTCACCATTTTCAATGCGCTTCATGGCCGCCAAATAAGCAGGATCGTAGCGTCTCATGAAGCCAACCTGAAGGCGCACTCCCGCCTTCGAAACCGCGCTCAGGAGTTCCACCGCGTCGGGCAACGTTAGTGCAAGCGGCTTCTCGCAGAGCATGTCCTTGCCTGCGGCTGCGACCGTTTTAGCGGCGGCCGCGTGGAACTTATCGGGAGTCGCGATGACGACGGCATCCAACCCCTTGCACTCGAGCATGGCCTCCAGACTGCCGTATGAATTCTCAATTTCCAGCTCCTCGGCTGCGCTGCGGGCGCGCGCTGCGTTAACGTCTGCAATCGCCACGAGTTGAGCCTGCGGCACCAGCCGCCGTAGATTCTCGGCATGGCGGCGTCCCATTTCTCCAACTCCCAAGACACCGACCCCCAGTTTCCGCATCTCGCCTCTCCAAGAGTCCCAGTCGCTTCGGCTTTCCTCAGATCAGGACACTGCTTTGGCAGCCTCGATAGTAATCACCACACCCTGCAGGTACTTCAAACTTGCCGCCACGCTCTCCGCCGGGCGGATGGTCGGGTCCCCAAATTTCACATCCTGTTCCACCACCGACCATCCCGAATAGCCGTTCTCTGTCAATGTCCGGAAGAAGCCAGGAAAGTCGATGTCTCCCTGCCCGATGACGGTGAAGACCTTGTGCTCGATAGCTTCTTCGAAGGTCCACTTGAGACGCCGGGCCTGCTCCAGCACTCTTGCGTTGCAGTCCTTGATGTGTACCAGACGCAGTTTGTCCTTGTACTTCCCGGCTTCCAGCACAGCATCCCCCAGACCGTACAGGCAATGCCCAGTATCGAGACACAATCCTACATTCGTGTGTGATGTGGCATCGAAGAATCTCTCGCACTCAGCTGCCGTTTCAACATAGGTCGCGACGTGCGGATGAAACACCAAATCCAAACCAAATTCATTGGCGACTTTTTCCGCATCAGCCACAACCCTTCCAACGTGTCGCCATTGTTTCGCATCCAGAACAGGACAATCGGACTCGGAAGCCCGCCCTGAAAATGCATTTCGCTCCGAAGATTGGTCGTCCGCCATCACTAGGAAAGGAGCCTTCAAAGCAGCCAGCAGCTTGCCGACTTTGCGAATTCGCTCCAGCACTTCCGTCCCAGCTTCAGGGTCGGCGATTCGAACCGGCACAAACGACCCCAACAGTTCCAATTTTCGCTTTGCCAGTTGCGCCTGAAGAATTTCTGCATCGACGGGAAAGAAGCCGTAGGGACCGAGTTCGGTTCCCGTATATCCGGCATCGATCATTTCATCCAGCATCTTCTCGTAGGATTGCTCCCATGAAGGCCCGGGATAGTCCAGCACGCCCCAACTGTCGGGCGCCGAAGCAAAGAGGAATCGCTCGTTCGAACCTTTCATCTTTTTCCTTGCACGGCTGTAGAGGACCAATGTCTAAACGATTATTCAGCATTGCTTATAATCGTGAGTATGGTGGCTTGTCAATATTAAACAAACAATGAAAGACATATTTTGGCGTTTCAAAACAGAAACGATTTTACTCCAATCGGCGTCCTATTCTAATCGTTTAGTACAGACTCTCAACCCGCCTTCCCCTCAGCTCGACGTACGAAGCTTTACTTGCGGTGGGCCTCTCCCACCATGTTCGTTCCCTGTTCTGTCGCGGGTTGGATCCCGCCCCGCTTCTGCCGGAAGGTTGGGTCTCTATGAGTGCCAGCGTTTCATGGAAGGGACTCAGAAAGGTGAGATCGCAGTCGGCGTTTGTGGTGAAGGGCAGACCATTCGTCACGGAGTTCGTCGGCCCGGCGTATGACGCGTTCGGTCAATTCGCTGAGGTTCGAAGATCCGTCAGGGCGGTCGGAGGCGGGGCCTTGGCCCATGCTGGAGATCTCCAGCAATTGCAGCTTGTCGAAGAGAGGTCTCATCGCGCGGTTCGGGTCGCGGAAGAAGATACTGCCCCGCACGCGCGCGAATGTCCATCCGAGCCGTTCGAGCATAGACTGGCGCTCAATGTCGTCGCGGAGCTCTTCGAGCGGGAGATCACGATCTCCATCGCACTCGATAGCCAGACGCTTTCCGTTTCCTTCCACAACCAGATCGATGCTCATGGAGCCGACTTTCCATCGCGGAATGACGTGGTAGCCGGCCTGAACCAGTCGCTTCATGACATCGCGTTCGAGGGCAGACTGAACATTCGATTCCTGGTTGTCGAAGGTGCGAGTAAGGAGTTCGGGCGCCTGGGCGTGCTCAATGAGACGCCGTCGCAGGTCGCCTGGCTGAAGGTCCGTTTGCGCGTCCAACGAGTGAACGACCCACATCTGATCTCGCGCGCGGCTGGCGGCCACGTTATACCGCTGCTTGAACATCTGCTGGTCACGAAGATAGAGCGCTCCGCTCGCCGGGGCGTCCACAACGGACAGGAAAACCACATCACGTTCATCTCCCTGAAATTGGGCCGAGGTTCCACACAGCAAACGATGCCGTTCATACGTGTCGGGGGCAAGGTGTGTTCGCAGGAGGCGGTCGATCTCCAGAGCTTGCTCCTCGCCCACAAGGGAAACCACGCCAATGCTGGATGGAGATCCGAACTCGTTGGTTTGGTACTCTGCCTGTTCAAGTGCGGCTGCGATGAGAGAAGCAACAACTCTGGCTTCCTGGCGGTTGACTTTTCCGTCCCGGGTCGAGCCGATGACGGGGTAGGCAAGGATGTGCGGCCTCAGTCGAACGTGGCTCGCATCGCGTAGCGTTTTGATGTCACCATCGTAAGAAAGTTGATTGCTGAACTGGATGATTTCGCGAACGCAGCGAAAGTGCTCGACCAGTCGGACGGTTTCACCAAAGGATTGGCGGGCCAAATCGTAGACTGAGGTTTGGCCATCGTACAAATGTGCGTTCGGGATGCCCTTGAGGAACTGGTCAATCAAATTCTGAATTACGGCGGCTTCTTGTCCCACCGCGGATGGGCTGACTTGTTCATGGTCTCCGACAACAATGACGTTGTGACCCAGGTAAAGTGCAACGAGAGCCATCACGTCGCTTTGACTGGCTTCATCGATAATCACTACATCAAAGCGCGATTTCCCTGGATCAAAGTTCTCGACCACTCTGGAGAGGGGCATGACCCAGACCGGAACGGCGCCCCAACACTCCGTCATTTTGTGTGCCGCCTCCACACGCAACCGCGGCGCACGTATACCTGTGCCCTTGCCGATCTTCCTTATGGTGTCGAGCCAGCCGATGAGCGCTTGCCTTTGGGGAAGAGAAGTTCTTCGCGCCTGAAACATCCATGCGAGGTTGTCAATGAGATCGATCGTTGTAGCCTGCACTTGGGCGGCTGCTCGTTCGATGAAGCTTTGAAGCTCATCGATCGACACGCTGGCGCGACGGTCCAGTTCGCTTTGAATCTGGCGCCACGTCCAGGCTTGCGATGGGTCTCCCGGCACGTTGGCGCTCGCGTGCGCAACGCTGCGGGTTCGAATCGCCTCGGCCCAAGCCGGCGCAGCCGTCTCAAGCCGGGCCAGGAGAACATTCCGGCGTTGCAGGTTCCACCGGAGTTCGTGCAGTTCGAGTAGCCGTGTGTGGCCGCGACGGTACGCCTTGGAATCCAACGATTCCACTGCATTCCGGAGGCTTGCAATGGTGTGAGATCCTGGAAACGACCGAACTGCAACCGAGAGTCGCTCACGCAAGTCAGCAAGCTTCTGGTTAATCTCGCACCACTTCAGGTGATCGACTCGCGCCGCAAGAATTGGCGGGAGGGAGTCTGCGACGGCACTTCGCAGTCTTCTTAACTCACCATCGTCGCCGACGACCACGGGCCGCTCCGAGAGGAACTTGTCCCATAGAAATCCGGCTTCCCTCAGTTCCTTCTCCACCGGGCTCCAGATCTGTGAGTGCCACACCAGACAATCTCGAATCGGACCACAAAATTGAATTGCGGCTTTTTCGATCTCAGTTCCCATTTCGGCCGACGCACTTGCGCCCAATGGCGCCATTTGCCGGTCCCAGCGGACAGCGAGATTCTTGCGAAAAAGTTTGACCCGGGAAAACTTACTGGCTGCCAGGAAATGATCGGCGAGTTTGGGCTCGTCACCGTCGACCCGGGTCGTGCGGATGAACTGCTTCCAGCGCTTGTGAGTAAGGAGGCTAAAGAAGCCCAAGCCGCCTCCCGTTCGCAAATGTCCGTGGATCTCCGTTGCCGTTTGTTCTTGCTGCTCAAGGCGCGACTCGTTTGCCAGCGTGGTTGCATGCTGGATCAGGATCTCCTGCGCACCCGCGGCCTCAAGTTGCACTTGCTCAATGAGGGAGAGCAATTTCTCCCAAGTCTCCCGATGGGGCCCACCATTTTTCCCCGCGTAGAGAGCTGACAGTTTCCATCTCTCGTTGGTGGCAAGTACCCCAACCGCCCGCTCGAGCTTGCTTGCGATTTCCTTCAGAGAGTCTGCAGAAACATGCCCCTTGTCGCGCCGCCAAAGGTCAGAACGAAACTCGGGATTTTCAGGTTCGAGGCGTGTCCTTTCGCGCAACAGTTCCTCGAAATCGTTCGGCGACGGGAGTTCGCCGGGGGCTGTTAGTTGCCCCGATAATTCGCTCTCGACGTCCGGTGATATGGACCGATTGGTGGCATAGAGTTCCGCAAGTTCACCACCAGAAAGTGGTAGCTCGATATCGGCTTGCACGGGGCCCGGTATCCACCCATTGACCTCTGCCTCTCGTGCGATCTTTCGCGCCGCCTCAGAAGGCTGCCAAGACTTCCCCCCAACCACCACGTCCCGGTACTCGTCGGAACGCGCTTTCCCGAGTTGTTGGCGCAGTTCCGTCAATCGGCCGAGCAGTTTTGCTCTTTCTTGTTTGATCCCATCGGCATTGGATTCGAGCGATTTCGCATCCGTCCTGGAGAGCCGGTCAGCGATGGTACTGACCGCACTCTCCAGTTGCATGCGGCTGTCAAGATCGTTTTCGAGCAGACTCACAGCCAGAGAACGTAACTCTGGCACGATCTGGCTGCGCACCATTCGGAGTGCCTTCGTCGTGTGACTGGTCACGAGCACGCTCTTTCCTTCCGCGAGCAAGTGACCAACAAGATTTCCGATGGTGTACGTCTTTCCCGTACCGGGAGGCCCCTGAACGAGAACTCCGCCCGAATGCTCGAGTTGGCGCGCGATCCGGATCTGCTCCGGATTGGCGGGCTTGCTGAGGAGGATCTCCACCTCCGGGAGCGGTGGGGCTAGGCATTCCGGACCTTCGACGTCCGGAGGTGGTTCAAGACCCACGATATTCAGAAGCGACCACGGCAGGTCGTTGCGGTTACGGAGATCTTCTAACACGGCCTCGATAGCGGCGGCAAAGCCGAGTGTCCGATGACGAAGAAACAGTACAGGCTGTCGTCCAATCCGGGGATCGTCGTTTTCCCCTTCTGGCGCACCTGACTCGACGAATTCACCTCGAGGAGAGAGTTGCACAACCAGATGCTGGAGAAACGTGGAGGTGGCACCGTCGTCGAGCGGGGCGTAGCCTTGCTCCTCTAATTCATCGCGACATCGCCCGATGGCCCGGCCATCCACGTCCGGCATCGACTGAAATAGCGCGGAATAGAGTTCCACCGGATGTTCTGTTTCCGTTAGCGTAAACTCCGGAACCGAGGGGCTGAAGCTGAGTTGGAGCCGCTGCAGCAAGATGGGATGGCGTACCGTGCCCTCCGGCCGGCGCCAGCTGAGTATCCCGTCGCCCAGAACGATCTCCACACGCTCGGCTTCGCGTTCCATGCGCCCGTAGAGCTCGTAGAAGTCCTCAAAGATCTTCATCGCAGCCCGAGCCGGCTTCTCAGCATTCGCCCAGTGGTTTCGTTGCACGTTCCATTGGTCGAATGCTGCCACCCGTTTCGGGTCACTTCCAAAATGCACGCGAGCAGCGCCGCCTGCGGACGTCTCGTTTCTGCGCGGAGATACTTCCTTGAACGGATCTTCCCAACCGGGTTCCAGCCACGGCTCGATCACTGAGGGTGGAATTGGTGAGCGGGTAAGTCTCGGGCGCGCAATCTTGAGTATGAAATCCGACTCCTGTCGCTCGGCTGGCGCCCCATCGCCGTTTGTCACAAGGGCGGGCAACTCAGCGATCGGAAAACGTCCTTTCCTGATCGAAGGATGGTCCGGTAGATCCTTCAGCCACTGGGTCCACAACTGTTCCCCAATGTGCCGCTTGACGGGGTTTCGATGCTCATTGAGTGCTTCCAGATAACGGAAGACTCTCAGAAGCCGGTCCCGCCCGATACGGATTGTTTCAGTGTCCACGGAGCGCTCCAGTTGAGTGTTACTTCATCCCTCGATCACGGAAGGTACTCACGCACAAAGTGATGACAGCACAAATAGGAATCGTGGCAAACGCAGTCACGTCCAGATACCTCATTAATAGGGAATAATAAGAAACCATTTTTGAGAGAAGCCCCCGCGGACAATGACGACGCACCCAGGTTTCCGGCGCAATGCAGGTTCCAAAATGTAAGCGATTGATATCAATGGAGATGGATTGAGATTCAAGAGGTTATCTGACTTCGGAGGAGGCACAAAACTACAGGTCGCGGGCAGGATTTACAACCTCCTTATCTTGCGAGAGATTCCTGGGAGCAATTGGAATGGCGGCGATCCGTTTCGCATACTCATCGTAGCGGTGGATTGGGTGGGCATCTGTTTGGCAGAAATCGTGGGGTTTTTGTCTGCTCATGCTCTTCCGAAGAAAATTATCGGGCCCTAGACTGAGAAAGTGTTGGAGAACTTCATGGGTCGATCAAGAGTCAACCTTCGCGATCTGGTTTTCGGCGCCGCACCCACGCGGCAGTACGCATTTGGTGCAGGCATTAACCGCCTAGCACTGCGTCGAAACGCCTGTCGAGGCTTCCGGAAGTTTATTGACCTTCTTCCTGATCGACTGCAGCTTTACAAATGCGTGACACGCCTCGGCCTCGATGCGCGTATCGTGCATTTTCACCTTGTTAGGTGGTTTGCAATTCCATTATTTCGCGGGTACCTGCATCTGGTGACCGGGTTTGTGGATCTAATGAGCCGTAGTGATCCCCGGTTCTTCCCGACGCAGCTTGGCGCCGTTCGTGGTCGCTTTCCTGCTTCGCCTGATCGCGCAACACTGCGCAGAGCTCCTGCGCTATAGAAAGAAGCGTTACTTCAAAGGAGAATAGCAATATGTCATTGATGCCCGATCCAACCTTTTACCCTTCACCAAAAATGGCGATGCAGGCACCACCAGAACGTCTGGCTTACGTCGCGCTGCTCAACGCTGGCAAGAATGGACAGTGCGATGCGATGGGAGTCATCGACCTCGATCCGCGTTCAGCCGGGTATGGGCGGCTCGTTGGGCAAACAGACTTTCCACGCGGTGACAATGAACTGCACCACTTCGGCTGGAATGCCTGCAGCGCGTGTCTTTGTCCGCAAGCGCCACATCCACACATGGAACGTCGCTACCTGATCGTTCCCGGTATCGGGTCATCTCGGATTTACATTCTCGATACCAAGCCTGACCCCAAGCAGCCGAAAATCGTGAAGGTCATTGAACCCGAAGAGTTCATCAAGAAAACAGGTTACACCTCGCCCCACACGATTCATTGCGGGCCAGACTGCATTTATGGAAGCGCACTCGGATCGGCCACTGGAGACGGGCCCGGCGGCATTTTTCTGATGGACGCGAACACTTTCGAGCTGAAGGGCCAGTGGGAACAAGATCGCGGCCCGCAGCAACTGGCATACGACTTCTGGTGGCACCTGGGACATGACACAATGATTACCTCAGAATGGGGCACGCCGAACATGGTGAAAGATGGCGTCAATCCAGAGTTGCTGCTGGCTGGCAAGTACGGGCACAAGATTCACATCTGGGATCTGGACAAGCGACGCCATGAGCAGGAAATCGATCTGGGTGCGGAGCAACAGTGGGTGCTGGAGCTGCGGCCCTCTCACGATCCGAACAAGGCATACGGCTTCGTCGGCGTCGGCATTTCGCTCAAAGATCTGTCGTCGTCGATCTGGATGTGGTACCGGGAGGACGGCGCTAAGAAGGGCAAGTGGGCCGTCCGCAAGGTGATTGAAATCCCCGCGGAGCCCGCCGACCCTGAGAAACTACCGCCGCTGCTAAAGGGATTCAAGGCGGTACCGCCGCTGGTCACTGACATCAACCTGTCGCTCGACGACCGTTTCCTCTATGTTTCGTGCTGGGGGACCGGGGAGTTCATCCAGTACGACGTCTCGGATCCGGCCAATCCGAAGAAGACGGGATCGGTCTATCTAGGCGGCATTGTGCGCCGTGCGGCTCATCCCAACAAGCCGAAGCAGGCGCTTAACGGCGGTCCGCAGATGGTTGAGATCAGCCGCGATGGCAAGCGCGTCTATTTCACCAATTCGCTCTACGCCCCGTGGGATGAGCAGATCTATCCCGATGGGGTGAAGAGTTGGATGGTAAAGCTTGACGCGGACCCAAAGGGCGGAATGAAAATCGACGAAAAATTCTTTGTCGAGTTCGACGGGCTACGCGCGCATCAGGTGCGACTGGAGGGCGGCGACGCCTCATCTGATTCCTACTGCTACTCCGAGGCGCGATGACGCACGCCGAGATGGGCTCAACTGCTTTGTGGCTGATGCTGCTCCTCGGCGCCTACCACGGAATCAACCCCGGGATGGGGTGGCTCTTCGCGGTGGCACTGGGGATGCAGGAGCAGAAGGAGAGTGCAGTGGCAACGGCGCTCGTCCCGATCGCACTTGGCCACGCTTTGTCCATTGGCATCGTGGTGTTAGCAGCGGCGTTTCTCGGCATGGCACTGCCGCAGGAAGCGATTCGTTACTCTGTCGCTGCGCTTTTGTTCGGCCTTGGAATCTCCTCCCTGGTAAGGCATTACCACCCGCGCTGGGTCCGTATGCGGGTGGGCTTCCGAGATCTGACGATCTGGTCTTTTCTGATGGCATCGGCGCACGGTGCTGGTTTGATGTTGCTGCCGGTGCTGTTGGGCAGCAGCACCGTGGAAGCGGCCGGCCGAATGGCAGGCCACCATCACACATCCGCGGCCGCCAGCCCCGTTGTGGCACTACTTGCCACCGCGGTCCACACGGCGGCTTATCTTGCGGTCACCGGACTCATCGCGTGGGTGGTCTACAGCAAGTTTGGCCTCGCGGTCCTGCGCAAGGCCTGGCTCAATTTCAACCTGGTGTGGGCTGTAGCACTCGTGATCACCAGCGTGGTCACGCTGCTGATGTAGCCGCTCAAATTTCGTCGGCTGCGGCGTAGACGCGACAGAGCAGGAAGTACATCTGTGCCAAGGCGTTCCACGTCGGTTATTGCATCGCCCCTTGACCGGATTCACGAATTTCGTTCCAGCGACTCCAACCGACAATTCCCAATTCTGGTTGCGGGTGATCCGACAGCATCGCGAGGAGCTCGAGCATATTCCCCGTCTGGGTCGCGGAAATAGAGAGACGCTGCTGGCATCCATCCAAGCACAAGCGGTTCGTCTGTCGGGTGCCCCCAAGAGTCGAGTGGAACTACATCCGCTGCTCGAGGATGCTTAACGGCGTGTTGCAGATCCGGGAGGTCCGCGTGAAAAGGCAACGTGAAGGCCAAGCCTTTGGGGACCCGTTCCGACCTCCCACAAACCGAACATCGAGTTGCCTCCCACCCATCCAGTAGAAGGCAGTCCGCTGATCCCAAAAGACCTTCGCAAGCCGTCGCGAAATACGACTTACTCAAACTCCCAGGAAGCGCTGGCCTCACTTGCTTTTAAAACGAAGGCCACATCACCAATCCGATCATCTCCAGAATTTTAGCTGAGACACAGGGGAATTGTTGAATAGCGCTGATGATGTCGGGAAGAACGACAAGTTTGATCCGCGAGAGCGTGATTGATAGATGCATGTTGGGGCAGAACGGTCGAAGCGAAACAGGAATTCTGGAACACCCCCCATTCTCTGTTGTTTTCTAATTCAGGAATCCACCAACTTTTGTTGGCTGATATCACTCACCAGGGGACCATTTTCGCATTCTTCGACGAACCATTCGTAAAGAAGGGGAAGTCGACAAAGTCCTTCCCAAGTTCCGGACGCGCCGGGCCCTTCCCAGGCGTTGCCTGAGACAGCAGATGGCACCAACTTGGGAGCGTTAGCCGTAACCTCACACAATTGGTTGATTGTGAGTGTCGCTATATTAGGACCGGAACGCTGCCGCTCGATATCCGTCGAAAGCATGTTTGCCAGCCACGCTATCATTTTGCAAAATTGCCAGGGCGCCGATCGATTTCACGGCGCGAACCTCCCAAAACTGGCACAGGAGGATCGGTTCATTACGCTATACTGCGTCCATGCTTTCCTTAAGGTCCAGGAGTTAGCGCGTGACGCAGATAAGTTCCATAGGACCGACTGCGGACGGACGTGGGATGATTAGCGCCGACGATGAGCGAAAGCCGTGGCTTACGGCGCTGGAAGCCCGCTTTGCGCAAGCCGAGCCGAACCTCAGCGCCAGCCGTCAGCAGCTGCTTCGCAACATTCTGGATCACGCCGAAGAGACTTACTTTCTTTCCTCCCGGGCGTTGGCCAAGAGATACGATCTAGATCCGACCACGATAGTCCGCACTGTTCAGGCGCTGGGATATAAGCGCTATGGGGAATTTGCAGCCGACCTACGATCACATTTTGTGACGCGGATTACGCCCTACGCGGTGATGAAGTCAGCGGTGCGCGACAAGCGCAGCATTGCCAACCATATTGAACACACTCTGGAGATTGACGTACAGAATCTCAACGCGCTGCGTTCTCAGTTGGACGTGAAGCAAGTGGTGGAAATTGCCAAGCGCATCGACCGGGCAGGCCGGATTATGGTCGTTGGCATCGATTTCGCTGCTTCGCTCTCGAATCTTCTGGCCTACGGACTGGTATCGATCGGCTACGATGCGGAGGCACCCGCAGGATCTGCGGGCAACTTGCGGCAGAAAATTCTTCTTTTGGGTCCGAGGGACCTACTCATTGCGATCAGTTTTGGCCGCTGCCTTCAAGATACGGTGGATTCCGTCATTCGTGCTCATGACAACGGCGTTCCGACGGTTGGATTTACGGATAGCGACAAGAGTCCGATCGCCCGTTTTTCTGACGCCTCCTGGATCACCTCGATTGCCAGTCCATCGTTCCATGGCTCGTATGTCGGGGTCGTTTCCGCTATTAATGCCTTATTGGTGGCATGCTCGCAGCTCCACCCCCAGCGTTCTTTGGCAGTATTGCGGCGGAAGGAGCAGGAATTCAGGTCGCGTTGGTATACGCCAACTCCGGCGAAGTCGGGTATGAGAACCTCGGCAAACGAAGAGTAAGAGACATCTCTAATTTTGCGTTCCGCTGGAGGTTATTTCCGAACGTGTCCAACCCGGGCCGCGTAGAACCCTGCCCGCGATCGTTCCAGTCAACTTCCCACCTTCATATTCCAGTTTTCCATTGACGAAAACAAACTTCACGCCCACGGAGATTTCAGCGGGATTCTCATACGTCGCTTTATCGATGATGGTCGCCGGATCGAAAATGGTGATATCGGCGAAGAAGCCTTCCCTCAAAAGTCCGCGATCTCGCAAACGCTCGCGCTGCGCAGGAAGAGAGGTAATTTTGCGGATCGCCTGTTCCAACGGAAGCAGATGCTCCTCCCGCACGTAATGGCCGAGAAAGCGTGGCATTGATCCAAACGCGCGAGGATGGTTGTGAGGGTCGAACAAGGGACCATCGAGAGAGGTCTCGCTGCCGTCAAGGCCTATGCCGGTCCACGGTTGTTGGAGCCCGTAACGCAGATCGTTCTCGCTCGCAATGAAGTAGATTGCCCCGGTTCGGGCTTTGTCCGCGATCACAAAATCCATAAGGGCATCCAGCGGCTCTTTCCTCTGCTCCTTCGCGATCTCGGCCAGAGTCTTGCCGTCGTATTTCTTAAGATCGGGATTCACAACTCCCGATACGATGATTCCAGAAGCGTGCCCGCTCCCAAGATAGAGGTTCTCCCAATTTGGATGTTCGGTGGCCAACTCCTGCTCGATCTTGGCGCGAGTGGCTGGGTCTTTTAGTCGCTCCAGCAGCTTGTCCGTACCGCCGTCGGCCACCCACGGCGGCAAACTCGAAGCCAGCGCCGTTCCACCGGCAGTGTAGGGATACATGTCAGCGGAGACGTCCTGCCCCGAGTCCCGAGCCACCTGAATCGCTTCAACGATCTTCGGCATCGTTCCCCAGCGCGGTTTTCCAATCACCTTCAAATGAAAGATCTCGACCGGCAAATGACCTTCGCGGCCAATCCTCAGCGCCTCGTCCAGAGCAGCGGCTTCGCTCTGGCCCTCGCTGCGCATGTGAGTCGCATATATTCCGCCATACTGACCGGCGACTTTCGCCAGTTCGATCAATTCTTCCGTCTTGGCGTAGTGTCCCGGAGGATAAATGAGTGCGGTCGAGACGCCGAATGCACCTTGCTGCATTGCCTCCGTGACCAGAGCCTTCATTTTCTCGAGCTCGTCGGAAGTCGGCGCACGATCTCCCCCGCCCAGAACCGCCTGCCGCACTTGCGCAGCGCCAACGTAGGTGCCGATGTTCAACGGAGTACCCGTTTTTTCGAGGCGACTGAAGTAACCATCCAGCGTGGTCCAGTCCACAGTCAAATGGTAGTGATCGAGTTCAGGCTGCAGCTCGGAAAGCGTAAGTGCATCCTGCGGAGCGATAGAATTTCCTTCGCCGGTGATTTCGCTGGTAATGCCTTGCGATAATTTGCTCAACGAGCGGTTATCGATGAGCAGAGCCATCTCCGACTGCCCAAGCATGTCGATGAAGCCGGGCGCGACGACCAGATTGTGGCCATCGATGATCCGCTTGGCATTTGTGCCATTCAACTTTCCTATCTTTACAATGCGATCACCACGAATCGCCACATCTCCTGAAACCCACGGATTTCCCGAGCCATCAATAATTTTTCCATTCTTAATGATGACGTCGTATGTATCGCCCTGATTCTCCTGCGCAACCGCCACCGGAGCCAAAAGGAGAATGAACAACGCGCTGATGACGCCAATCTTGGCGAGTAACGTTTCCATTGTTTTGACGCGGTCCCTTCCGAAGACGGTTTCTAATCAAACCGTTAGCTTATGCCTGCGCTACCATCTCAGACTTCCAATCCCTGGTACGAACCGTTAGTTGATCTACCAGTTCGCGTTTCACCGTAAAGCCAAGCCCGGGGTATGTGGGAATCTGGATCGTTCCACGGGGACTGACTTCAACCTCGGGCTCAATGATGTCTTCACCCCAGTAGCGTTGGCTGGCGGAAACGTCTCCGGGCAAAGTGAAATTCGGCAATGTGGACATTGCGATGTTGTGAGCGCGTCCAATGCCCGACTCCAGCATGCCACCGCACCACACCGGCAATGAATGTTGCTGGCAAATATCGTGCACCTGGCGGGCCGAGGTATGTCCGCCAACCCGGCCTAATTTGATGTTGATGATGCGACATGCGCCCATTTCGATGGCCGCCTCGGCGTGCGCGGCGTTGTTGATGCACTCGTCCAGGCAGATTGCGGTGCGAATCTGCGACTGAAGTTTGGCGTGAGAGTGAATATCGTCCCACTGTAACGGTTGCTCCATCATCAGCAGATTGAACTGGTCGAGTTCTTTCAGGTGGCTCGCGTCTTTGAGATCGTAGGCCGAGTTTGCGTCAACGGACAAAAGGATGTCAGGAAATTCCTTTCGAACCGCTGCAACAAAATTGAAGTCTCTACCGGGCTTAATTTTGAGCTTGATCCGTTGGTATCCGTTTTTGAGCTCTTCCTCTACTTTTCGGGTCAGCGATTCCGGGCTTTCGCGAATTCCCAAAGAAACGCCGCAAGGAATCTCCTGCAAAGTTCCGCCAATCAGCTTCGAAAGAGGAATGTTTCGCAGTTGCGCTTCCGCATCCCAAACCGCATTCTCAACGCCTGCTTTGGCCATCTGGTGTCCACGGATCGCAGATAATAATGCCGCCACGTCGCCAGCTTTATCCAGGCTCTTGCCCACCAATCGGGGCGCGATGAAATCTGAAATGATGTGCCAGGCCGTGTCGGTGGTCTCGGAATTGTAAGAAGGGCTCTCGATGGTAGTAACTTCTCCCCATCCGCTGACGCCATCGATCACTACCTCGACCAGAAGAATCCTGCGAGCCTGGGTCACGCCGAAGCTGGTTTCAAAGGGTGCCTTGAGGCGCATTCGAAGTTCGCGCAGCACGATGGTTTCAATTGTCATAAAACTCCAATCAATGTGCTTCCGATCCCTCGGCACTTTGGCGAGAATGCGATAAGTGCTCGAACGTGAGA
>QIAL01001071.1:0-1161 GCA_003225535.1 Acidobacteriota bacterium
AAACCCGCGGTTCGGTGCTGCCGAAACCCCACAATTCGAGATCAAACCCCGCATCAGAGCTCGTCGCAGACGATTGATGCAATTCGACAGCAACGAGATTGCTGCCTAGGAGCAGGCCCGAGCCAGGCGCTGGAATCGGAGTTTCGAAAACATAGTTTTCATCGAGACTGTTCGCCGTTGTGGCGGCGAGCGTAGCGGAGTTCACTGCGCCGGTTGGCATATTGCTGCGATAAATCTCCTGCCCGTTCAGATGAATCACGGCCCCGTCATCGCGTTGCAGCCGGAACA
Organism: Acidobacteriota bacterium; assembly: GCA_003225535.1. Taxonomy (GTDB): domain Bacteria; phylum Acidobacteriota; class Terriglobia; order Terriglobales; family Acidobacteriaceae; genus Sulfotelmatobacter. The sequence goes on from QIAL01001071.1 coordinate 289, forward strand.
GCAACTCGGTGAAAATCGCCGGATCAGTGACCGTGAACCACTTGCGGAAATAGTGAGTAACGATGTTGTTGCTGATCTTTGTAAATTCGCCATCGAGTCCATAACCAAAGCGAGCGGTGCCAGTCTTCCAGGCCGCATCACTGAAGGCCCGGCTCGTCCAATTGCTGCCCTGATTGGAACCATCGTCGAGATACTTCCAGCTCGAGCGAGCCCCAAGCAACAAAGTCGCTACCGAGGCGGTCGGCAACGGTGCAGGAGCAACGGTAATCGTCACCGGCGCGGAAGTCATCAAGTGCGCGGCGTTGTCTGTGGCTACTGCAGTGAGGAGATGCAGGCCTGCGGGCGGGTTGCTCCATGCGAAGTTGAATGGCAGAGTTGTGGCCTCACCGATTTTGTTTGCTCCATCAAAGAACTCCACTTTGCTCACGCCGCCTGCAGCACCCGCCACTGCGGCCAGCGAAACGGTGATTGGCAGCTCGAAGTCAGCGCCATTGCCCGGACTCGCGAGGTAAACGCCCTCAACGAAATTGGTCGTAGTCAATCCCAACAATGCCAGATCGAATCCAAGATCGGAGCTGTTAATGGCCGCCTGATGAACTTCCACGGCGAGCACATTGCTCCCACTGAGGAGCGAAGCAGGACCAAGCGTCGTCTCAAAGAAAGTCGTTTCGTCCGGCGGATTCACCGGATCTACCGCCAGAGAATTGGCACTGACAAGCCCGGTCGCCATGTTGCTCCGGAACACTTCGGTGCCATTCAAATAAACCACCGCCCCGTCGTCTCGAATCAGGCGCAGCCGCAACGATGTAAGTGCAGCCGGATTAGCCACAGTGAACGCATGCCGGAAATAGGTCGTGATATGTTTGTTATTGG
>QIAL01001071.1:1440-2581 GCA_003225535.1 Acidobacteriota bacterium
GAAGAACTCGACGTTTGCAACATCCAGTGTGTCGCCCACCACCACTTGCGCACCAATTGTCACGGTGTCCGGTGGCACAATCGTCGCGCCATTAACCGGCGAGGCCAGATAGGCGCCAGGCGGCCGATTCGTGGAAGCGAGCGCATCCAATCCAAGATCAAAGCTGATATCCGAACTCGTCGCGAGCGTCTGATGCACTTCGACGGCGAGCAGGTTTGTCCCGGGTGTGAGAGTCGCCGGATTGAGCGCGAAATCGAAAAAGACCTGACCATCATCCGCGGCGTTGGTCGCCAGGGTGCTCCAGGTGACCGGGCCAGACGGGATGTTGTCGCGCAATATTTCAAACCCGTTGAGATAGAAGACCGCTCCGTCATCGCGCTTGAGATGAAGCGTGAGATTGGTGACGGCGCCCGGATCGTTGATTGTAAATGGATGACGATAGTAGGAGGTAATCCACTTATTGTTGGCATTGCCGCCGTAAGAAATCACAGTCGCCTCGTCGCCTTCACCATAACCAAACTGCGCAAAACCGCCCGGCCAGCCCGAATCATCGAAGCTCGGGGTCGCCCATGCAGCGGGCGCGTCACTGCCAACAGCCAGATACTTCCAAAACGCGCCAGTTTGGACGAGCGAGAGCGCGATTGCCGGTGGAACCGTTGACGGAGCAACAACCGAAATCTTCATCGCCGCCGAAACAACGGTTTGCCCATTGGTGTTTTGTGCCCGAGCTGTGAGAGTATGATTCCCGAGCGGCGCGTTACTCCAGATGAACGAGAACGGCGGTCCAGCAGCGTCGCCGAGTTTTGTCGTGCCATCGAAGAACTGAACGTTCGTGAACGCGGTCAAGGTGCTCGCCGCGGTTGCCTCCAGCGCAATGTTGGTGGGCGAAATCAGAAGCGCATTCGCTGCCGGGCTGGTGAGATAAACGACCGTCCCCTGCGGCTGCACACTTGCATCCTCCGCGGCCAGTTTCAAATCGAAGCTGATATCAGAACTCGTTACGTCGGCCTGATGAATCTCCACCGCGAGCATGTTCGTTCCCGAAACGAGTATGCCGACGGGAACTGGCCCGGAGAAAAAGACCTGGTCGTCAATAACGGACGACGCAAATGTTGTATAGGTGATCGGCCCATCGGGCATG
>QIAL01000490.1 GCA_003225535.1 Acidobacteriota bacterium
AACGACTTCAACCTTCCAAACACCACCCTGAAGCCAGAGCGCTCCCGTTCCTTCGAAGCAGGTGTGCAACAGTCACTATTCCACGATAGAGCGGTCCTCAATGCTACGTACTTCAACAATCTCTTCCACGATCAAATCAATTACGTCGAAGTCGACCCCGCAAAATTTGTCGGCCAATACGTCAACGTCAACAAATCCCTGGCCCACGGCGCCGAATTCAACCTGCAATCCAAATTGACTTCGAGTCTGCTGCTGACCACTGCGTATACCTACACCTCCACACAGATCCTCGACAATCCAGCGCCCATCGACACACAATTCAATCCCGGCCAGCCGCTGCTGCGACGTCCGAAACACGCCGCCTCTGAGCTTTTGTCGTATTTAGGATCTCGATGGGGAGCAAATGTGGGCGCAAGCTTCGTCGGCCCGCGCCCCGATGACGATTTCTTCGGCTTCAACATTACCCACGCCGCAGGCTACGTCCGCGCCGACGTAGGCGGATGGTACGCAATTAATTCCCGCGTCACGACCTACGCAAACGTCGAGAACGCCCTCGACCGCCGCTACAACGAGGTAGTTGGCTATCCCGCCCTGCCGATCAACATCCGTGCCGGTGTAAGGTTTCGACTAGGTGGAGAGTAGCGCGCGAGGGTGGGGACGTTGGCTTCCTGTGCGGTGAGTTCAGTGGATGACGAATGCAACAACCAAATGAAAAAGGGCCCGAAGGCCCCGATTTTCGCGAACGACCAACGACGGTTGCTCAGCCCACCTTCTGCGGAGCTCGTGGCAGCGGCATCGCGGCTGCAATCTTCGCCCCAAAATATTTTGTCCGAGCGTTCAGCAGCTTCTCAATCTCCACCTGCTTTAGCGGCTGCTGTCGTCCGAGCAGATGCGTGACCAACGCAATCTGCGCGAAGTGCTCCACCGTCTCCATCTTCATGTACGCATGTTCGAGCGAATCTCCGTAGGCGACCACGCCATGATTCGACATCAGAATCGCATCGTAGTCCGGTACGTATGGCTCCAGAGTCTGCGCTAATTCGGATGTTCCCGGCGTCCCATACCGCGCCAACGGAATGCATCCCAGCCCCATGACCACTTCACATACCAGAGGCTCGGTCAACGCGATTCCGGCCGCGGCAAACCCCGTCGCCGTCGGTGGATGCGCATGACAAATCGCTTTCACGTCCGGACGCAAGCGGTAAATCAGCAGATGCATCCCGATCTCGCTGGTCACATTCCGGTGCCCCGAAACGCGCTGCCCCTCCATGTCGACGATCACCAGATCCGCCGGCCTCATCGCCCCTTTGCTCAAGCAGGTTGGCGTCACCAGAACCCGGTCGCCCTTGAGCCGCACCGACAGATTTCCGTCCATCGCCGCCACGAATCCCCGTTCGTGCAGCATTCGTCCGTACCGAACGATTTCTTCCCTGTATTTGCGTTCTATAGGCATCCACACCTTTAGGGGAGTTTGTAAAAAAGCAGGCCGCACGTCAGGCTCTCGCATAGTATCAGCACCGCAGTGCCGGAAACAATCCAAAATTTGCATCGAAAATCGATCTTGCAGATAGCTCGGAACGCCTGCGGATCGGCCTTCCTCCTTATAATCGACTCAGTGCTGGTTTCCGATTTTCACTACCATCTTCCCGAAGAATTAATCGCCCAGCAGCCGCTGCCCGATCGCGCCGGCTCGCGCCTCCTCCATCTGTCCGCCGCCACCGGCGCGCTCGCTGACCGCCACTTTCGCGATTTTCCCGACCTTCTCCACCCCGGTGATCTGCTGGTATTCAACAATACCCGCGTATTTCCCGCTCGCCTTTTTGGACGCCGCGCCGGTCTTAAGTCCCAACCTCTCAGCCCGCAAAATCCTGCCTCGCGTGACTTCCTCCGCGGCCGTGTCGAAGTCCTGCTCACTCGGCAACTGCAGCGCGATCCGAACGATTGGGAATGCCTCGTGCGTCCAGGCCGCAAAATCGGCGTCGGCGAGCACCTTTTCTTCGGCGACAACGACGAACTCCAGGCCGAGGTCATCGCCCGCGGCGAATTTGGCGAGCGCCACCTCCACTTCGCTCCGGCAGACGACTTCTTCGCCCGCGTCGAGAAGATCGGCCATATCCCTCTCCCGCCCTACATCTCCCGCGCCGATTCCCCCGGTGATCGCGACCGCTACCAGACCGTGTACGCCAGCCAGCGCGGGTCCGTCGCCGCCCCCACCGCCGGTCTCCATTTCACTCCGGAGACGCTCTCCCGTCTCCGCGACCGCGGCATCGAAACCGCGGAAGTCACCCTGCACGTCGGCCTCGGCACCTTCCAGCCTGTCCGCGTCGAGAAAGTCGAAGAGCACACCTTGCACTCCGAGCCCTATTCGATCTCCGAAGAAGCCGCCGCCAAGATCGGTCAAGCCCGCCGCGAATCCCGCCGTATCGTTGCCGTAGGCACCACCACGGTCCGCACTCTCGAATACGCCGCACAGCAGTCCTCCGGCGAAGTCCGGCCAGGATCAGGCGAAGCCAATATCTTCATCTACCCCGGCTACAAATTCCTCATCGTTAATGCGCTACTGACAAACTTCCACCTGCCCCAATCGACGCTCCTGATGCTGGTCTGCGCTCTCGCAGGAAAAGAAAACGTCCTCCGCGCCTACCACCACGCCGTCGCTCAGCGCTACCGTTTCTACTCCTACGGAGACTGCATGTTTGTTGAGTAGGGCAGAGCCGAGATCGTTGAAAGCCGCATGCCACGGCACGTGTTGAGAGAGTCTGTCAAAAAATGCCATCGCCTGATTTCGATAGCTTCGCTTTTACCTGTCCCTGCAGCAACCGGCGCGGCGTCCTCCTCTCAGTGATAACCTTGCGAGATGCCTCTCGATTCTGATGCGGGCCCCCGCTCTGCAAAACCTCTTCGATCCTATGCGGTGGTTGTGTTTGCTCTCATCATCGGGCTCTTCCTAGGCGTACTATCCGTCGGCTCGATTGGATGGGTGATGCTGGCGGGCAATTCCGGGCAAGCGCTGTTGAGTCATGTGTGGTCGGCGGTGACAGGCAGAACCCTCAGTATCGATGTAAGCCAGCCTACGGTGGTCGATCGTATTCAGCGCTTGCAGCGGCTGGAAACCGTGGTTTACACCGTGGACAAAATTGTGACCGGCGCAAAAGAAAACCCCATCTTCCCGGATTTTCTGGCGGGAGATCGCCTGTTAATGCTGGTGCACGGTGAAGTCGTCGCCGGGATTGATTTCACAGATCTGAAACCGGGCGACGTGAGACTGAACGGCAAGCAGATTCAGTTGCATCTCCCGGCGCCGCAAGTGTTCCGGACTCGGATCGACAGCGCGAAGACGCGGGTTTATTCCAGGCAAACTGGGCTGCTGGTACCTACCGACCCGAATCTGGAAACGCAAGTGCGCCAGGAGGCGGAACGTCAGCTGCAAGAGGCCGCAATGGCCGATGGCATTTTGCGAACCGCCCAGCAGAATGCGGCTTCTACTATCCGTAGTCTGCTGCAGGGTTTGGGATTCGAGAAGATTGACTTTGACTAGCCGGCAGTGCCTCGGTGGTGTATGCGCCTTTTCACCAGCGCTTCTCAATGAGCGCGATCTGGTTTCAACACCTACGCCGCTGGGAGGTCTCGAAACAGTCGTTCAGGTGTAGACTGGCCGCGTCGGGCGACTCGCAGATCAAAAACGCGAAACAACGCTATGACGCGATGGATCGACGCTTCCATGCAAGACATCCGCTACGCGGTCCGTGGACTGCGCAAGAGCTCGGGATTCACCATGGTCGCTGTTCTGACTCTCGCCATTGGCATCGGCGCCACCACTGGGGTTTTCAGCGTGATCAACGGAGTTCTTTTGCGTCCGCTTCCATACCCAGATGCCGACAGGCTCATCTCTGTGTCGAATGTCGACCGGAAAGATCCGAGGTGGTCCCAGACAGTTTCCAGCACGGACGTTGCTCACTGGCGCGCCGACAACAATGTGTTTGAAGCACTGGAGTTCGTCTCGCATCCCGACTTTGTCGCCATGTCGAGCGCGGGATCGGGCGAACGAGTTGGCGTGCAGCACGTGAGCGCGCGGCTGCTGCCGTTGCTCGGAATCAAGTCGTTCCTGGGCACTATTCCCGCGGCCGACGTGGTCGACAAGCCAGGGTACAGTGGTACGTTGATCAGTTACGAGTTTTGGAAGCGCCATTTCGCGGGCGATACCAACGTGCTCGGTCAGAAGATGTTTGTCGACACATTTTCGGCACCGATTGTGGGCGTCCTGGAACCCGGCTTTGATCTTTTCGGCTGGGGAACTCCCGAGGTTTACATCGTCCATGGAGAGGGAAATCCGGCGATTTCCGGCGTCGACGATGTGCGATGGTTTACCTCGATCGGGAAACTGAAGCGAGGCATTTCGATTCAGCAGGCCCAGGCGGCAATGGATGTAACGGCAGGACATTTAACACAGGCCTTTCCGGAAGCGTACAAAGACCTGGGCGTAAGGTTGGAGCCGTAGGCTTGGTCCTGCTGATTGCGTGCGCCAACGTCGCCAATCTGTTGCTGGTTCGGGGAGATGGACGCCGCAAAGAGATTGGAGTACGAGTCGCCTTAGGAGCGAACCAAAGAAGCTTGATCCGGCAAATACTCACCGAGAGCGTATTGCTTTCTCTCGTAGGAGGGGTTGCAGGGCTGGTTTTCTCCTTTCTAGGCGTCAGAGTTTTCAATGTGTCGGCTCCGATCTGGTTTCCGAAGGCTACGGGTATCGTTGTGGATGGACGGGTTCTGCTTTTCACTTTCTGCACCTGCGTGATCACCGGCATTGCCTTCGGGATGATTCCGGCCTATCGCGCCGTGAATAGTAATGTGAACGAATGCTTGCGAGAAACCGGACGCAGCACAGCGACAGTTTCTCGCCATCGCACGAGAAACACCTTGGTCGTAACGGAGATTGCACTGGCATTTGTGTTGCTGATCTGCGCTGGCCTGATGATCAACACGGTGATACGCATCCTGCGGACGACACCGGGATTCAACCCGGAGCATCTCCTGACGGCAGAAGTTCGGTTGACGGGAGAAAAGTATATGGACTCATCGACCGAGGACACTACCGGCCTGAGTTCCATTCTTCCGCCAGTGGACCAGTTCTGCCGTCAAGCGCTGGAGCGCACGCGGAACATCCCGCAGGTCGAAGATGTAGCATTGGCTGACTGGCTCCCGCTTCTCGAAATGGCAGGATACGCGTCACCAGGCTTCACAATTACGGGACAAAGTATATCGAGCGCTGCAGAGAAACCAACTGTTCTGAGGCAGTCGATCAGTCCCAACTATTTTGGACTGATGGGTATTCCGGTGTTGCGGGGCCGAGGTGTCACGGAGCAGGACACGCCGAGTAATGCCTGGGTAGTTGTGATTAACGAGGCCATGGCGAGACGGTTCTGGCAAAAGGAGGACCCGATCGGCCGCAGTATCAGCTTCGACGATTCGCCCGAAGAAAAGCCGCGACAAATTGTGGGAGTCGTTGGAAACGTACACCAGTTTTCGCTGACGGCTCCCCCCGAACCAGAGGTTTATATCTCTTATCAACAAATGCCAACACGCATTAAGTCCGTCTGGACGGAGACGCGGATCCACAAGAGCCTGATTGTCCGTACACACTCCGCATCAAAAGCCCTGATGCAGGGCATGCGCCGGACGATCTCGGAGCTTGCACCAGAGTCGGCCGTCTTCGGAATCACCATGGTGGATCAAACGGTCTCGAAGTCGGCAGGTCCGTGGCGCTTTCTGTGCCAGATCCTCGAACTCGTTGCAGCCATCGCGTTGATTCTTGCCATGGTCGGGATTTATGGGGTGATTTCCTACTCGGTCGGCGAACGCACTCATGAACTCGGCCTGCGGATGGCGCTGGGAGCGCAGCCCAACCAGGTCCTGGGGTTAGTATTGCGGCAAGCGATGGTGCTTTCGCTGGTCGGAGTGGCGATTGGCTTAGCTGGTTCGTTCGCCGCCACACCTCTACTGGCCGACCTTCTCTACGGAGTGAAGGCTTACGACGTGCCGACTCTGGTTCTGGTGTCCTCGCTCCTGATAGCAGTCACCTTCGGTGCCAGCTACGTCCCCGCTCGCCACGCGACAAAGATCGATCCGATGCGGACACTTCGACAGGAGTAGTCTGCACTTGAACGCCAACTCTGTTAGACAACAATGGCCAGTACATCGATTGGTGAAAAATCTCTATTTCACTCATCATTCGGTCAATGAGCGCTATGGCCTGTGGGTGTTGAAAAAGTCACGTCGATTAGCGGGATGAGATTCGGCAGAAGCATGTTAGAAGAAAGCATTCACACATGCTCTGTTTGATTCTGATCGATGATCTTTGTCGCGGTAGCAATGGTTGCCATCATTGGGATGGCTGCTCTGTCGATAGACGTGGTTACCCTATATCTAGCGAAGGAGGAGGCGCAACACTCAGCTGATTTGGCAGCCTTGGCCGCCGCTCGAGTTCTCTCGCTCAGTGGTGTTACGGGCGATCCGGGCAACACCCAAGGAGGTTTGCCCTCCGCACCTTGGCAGGCGGCGTGCGCCCTGGCGACGCAGATCGCGCAGGCTGTGGCGAAACAGAACACAATCGGCCGTGCAGCACCGAATACTGTCACCGTAACCTTCCTCTATAACGGCGTAACGACTGATTGCACAGCTGGCGGAGCTTTTACGATGAATCCGCAGGTAAAGGTCGACATCCTCCAGCCGGGGCTTCCTACTTTCTTTTCTCGCATATGGAGCAGAAGCCCGAGCCAGGTCAGTGCGACGGCAACGGCTGAGGCGTTCAATCCTTCCAACTCTCTGAACGTTTCTCCGAATGGCCTCCTCACAGTGACCCCGCGATGTGTCAAACCGTGGCTTGTGCCCAACCACGATCCCAACAATTCCGGCGCTCCATTTGTCGCACTGGCCGATGGATCAATCCAGAACCCCGGCATTCAGCTAGCCCCGGGAACAGGAGCGGGCGCTGTTATTGGGGAGCAATTCGGCTTAACGTCAGACTGCGCCACCGGTAACCCTATCTGTAAGAATGGACTGGTTGATAATCCACCCAAAGCGAATGGTCAGGGTGCGGGCACAGTGGACTATGTTCCTGCTCTAATCGGCGGATCCGCTACGGCTGTCCCTAGCTGTGCTAGGGGCTCTGATTATCAGGAAGCTATCGGGGGTTGCGATCAGAGTACTGTTTACGGTTGTGGCATAGTCGGTGCCGGAGCGCAGGCTGACTTGACGTTTAATCCGGGCAAAACCAACGGGGACACCGCCACTGCAACAGAATGTCTCATTCACCAGAGCGGAGGGCAAGATGTGCTGGACAGTACAGTATTTCCTTTTCGAATCCAAGCGGGTTTTGGTAATCCGGTCATCACAAATGCCGTAATCACGTCCAGCAACAGCATCGTTAGCCTGCCGATTTACGACGATGTGTCAGCGGGACCATTCACGGTCAACCAACCTCCCGTGACAGTTGTGGGCTTCCTGCAGGTGTTCGTTCACGGTGTGGACAACGGCACCGGCAATGTGAATGTAACTGTGCTCAACGTAGCAGGCTGCAGCAACATCGCGACGGCCTCCACTCCAACCGTGTCCGGAACGTCTCCCGTACCGGTCCGCTTAATTACGCCGCAATAATTGCACACGAAAGATTAGACGACAGCACGGACGCAACTGCTGCAAAATCTCTATAGCACTCATCAACCTCGGACCGACCTTCGGTCAATGGGCGGAGGCCGTCGTAAGCCGAAAAAGCAAAACGGGCACCCCAACGGGTGCCCGTTTCTAAAATCAGCCAACTTTATCGCAGAGCTACGCCCGCGCCCCAACCGCTGCCGGCTCGCTCGATGCCACAGGCTTGTCCTCGCCATTCGCCTTCTGCTGCGGCTGCCCGCCCTTGCGAATGTCGATGCCGCCCTTGAAGAACGCGCCATCTTCAATCGAAATACGCGCCGCGATCACATCCCCGGTCAGCGAACCGTCGCTGCGGATGTCCACGCGATCGCTCGCGGTCAAGTTTCCGCGCACTTTTCCGAGCACCACAATCTCGCGCGCGTTGATGTTGGCCGCCACCACTCCATTGCGTCCCACTGTCACGCGATTGCCCGATAAATTGATGGACCCTTCTACTCTGCCATCGATGTAAAGCGACTCGGAACCAGTCACCTCACCCTTGATCACAAGCGACTTGCCGATTGTCGCCTGGTCCGCAGTGGTGGTCGTCACCGGCCGGGGGGCCGATGGCGGTTCGCTTGCGCTCATCGCAGGCGCACTGGGGGTAGACGTAGTTGGGCGCTCCGGCTCAGCTGGCCGGCCGGGTGTTTGAGGCTGATTTGTCGGCTTCCACATGGATGACAGGGTCCTTTCCTGTGTTGGGATTAGGAGTTATTTGGCCGCACTTTCGTAGCCAAACGCGATTGTACTCCTCCGTCTCATTTTGACCCCTGTGGAAATCCCTTATTTCCAACGAAAGTAACCGGATGGTCATCCATACCGGGTGCCCCACTTCTGGCCTCTCTTGCCAGAAGTGGGGATTTTCGCCCCGTCAGCGTGTAACGCTTCCCGAAATTTTCTTCCTGACGTATCCTTCCACAGCCCGCCGGAGTTATCCTCCCAGGGAGAAGATTTATCGAAACCAAGTGTTATTTTCGAAGTCTCAAAATTGGTCCCAAGGGAAAGGGAACACCCGCGCGAACTTTCCTT
>QIAL01000233.1 GCA_003225535.1 Acidobacteriota bacterium
CAATCGACTCTCGCCATGCCGCAGCGTATCTCTTGTCCAGAAGCTGCGCCACGGGAATCTTGGAGAAGTCCGGATCCCCCATAAACTCCGCGCGATCGAAGAATGCGCGCCGGAATCCCTCGACGGTGAAGTGGATCGACTGCGCCGACCGGCTTTGCATCTTCGCCAAATCGTAGCCTTCCAGAATATTCAGCGATTCGATCAGCACAGTACCGCCGGAAGACGGGGGAGGGGCGCTGATCACGTCATAGCCACGATAGCTCCCGTGTACCGGCTCGCGCTCTTTTACTTCATAGTGGGCGAGGTCTTCAACTGTGATCAGGCCACCGCCCTTTTGCATGGCGGCTGCGAGTTCGCGCGCCAGCGCTCCGTGATAGAAATCGTCGGGATTCTCTGCGATTCGCTCCAGGGTACGCGCAAGGTCAGGCTGACGGAAGACTTCTCCCGACTTGAAGTAGTCGCCGTTGCGCTGGAAGACCCGGCGTGATTCGGGAAATTTCGCCAGGTATGAATCATGAAGGTCGTGAGCCTCGTCCCAAGTCAGGGTGAATCCATCTCGCGCGAGTTTGATCGCGGGCGCAATCACCTGTTTCAGCGTAAGCTTGCCAAATTTCTTCTCAGCGGTGACCATTCCGGCGACCGATCCGGGCACACCGATCGCTTTATAGCCATATTCGCTGGCTCCTTCGATCACGTTGCCCTGCGCGTCGAGGTACATGTCACGGGTCGCCGCCGCGGGAGCCTTCTCACGATAATCGAGGAAGTGAGCCTTGCCGTCGGCCATGCGGATCAGCATGAATCCGCCGCCTCCGATGTTTCCCGCCGGGGAATGTACGACAGCGAGGGCAAAGCCGGTAGCCACTGCCGCGTCGACGGCATTCCCGCCTGCCTGCAGAATCTCGACTCCGGCTTGCGAAGCCAGTTCGTGCACGCTCACCACCATGGCGTGCTGTGCGTGGACCGGGCGTGTTGCTGCGAAGGCGGAAGACGCCAGAGCCAGAATTGTCAGTAGCAACAGAATCAGCGGTTTACGCGGAGATCGCATGCCAGGTTGAGGGTAGCCTTGTCAGAGGAGACTCTTGAGGCTAGCCGAGCGGTGCGGGCAGAGTCAAATGATTGAGGGTGAGGCGCGCAGAAACTAGCCGATCTAGGCAAGGCTCTGGCTCTATCTCTTCTTCGATCGTTTTTGCGGCCTGGTCCGGGCTTTGACAGCCTTTTCCTTCGCGTTCTTCGACGTCTTCGGGGCATTTGCCGCCACCATGGAGTAAGACTGGCCGATCAGTTCCCTGGTTTCGGCGGGGGCAAGCGCATCCAGACGATCCACCATGACCCATTTGTAGCGGCCCACGTATGGCGCCGGATGGATGTCCTCCCGTTCAATCAGTTCGGCGAACACTTCCGGGGCGCATTTGAAACAGAGCCGGGGATTGTCCAGGCCCACTATGGTGAAGATCTTTCCGCGAATTTTGAAACACAGATCATCGCCCCACTGCAGATTCTCAGTGGCATCGGGAAAGTTCAGACAATACTCGCGGATTTCGTCTACTTTCATGGCATCCTCTCGCCGACTGGATTCCTCAAGAACTCCGGCGGCATTCCGGTCGGTTCGTTTGATAATATTCTTGCCGCTCGCGCAAGGAGGTACCGTGAATATCCACGGCGTGGCCCCACTGCTGCAAGTCTTCGATATGCCCACAGCGGTTCGCTTCTACCGCGATGTGCTGGGATTCACCGTTTGGTCGTCCTCTGAGCCCGGTGACAATTGCAACTGGTGCGGACTTCGGCTGAACGGCGCCGAGGTGATGCTTAACACAGCGTACGAAGCGGACCAGCGCCCGCCTGCTCCTGACCCGGCGCGCATCGCCGCGCATGAGGATACTTGCCTGTTTTTCGGCTGCAAAGATCTCGACGCCGCTTACCAGCACCTGCGAAACCACGGGGTGAATTTGAAAGAACCTAAAGTTGCGCCGTATGGGATGAAGCAGTTGTGGTTCAAAGACCCCGACGGATACGGACTCTGCTTCCAGTGGCCAGCAAACCAGAAGTCGAGTGACGAGTGGGAGAAATCCTACGGGGTTGAACAGAAGACTACAGCGTCATAGCCGAGACGGTGGGCCGCACGACGAGCGTAAAGAAGCGGATGCCGCCTGCACGCTCCCCTTCGCTTCGCTCTGGGTCGCGGGGCGGGCGAAGGCGTCCGCCCCTACACGAACCGGTCCATATGCGTGATCAGCCTCTGTTTTACTGATGGCCACTCGGCGGCCACGATCGAGTAGCGGACGGAGTCGCGGGGGATGTAGTCCGCCGCCATTCTGTGCGAGCGTAAGATGCCCTCCCGTTGCGCGCCGATGCGTTCCAACGCCGCGCGCGAACGCTCGTTTCTCGCGTCCGTGTGGAAGCAGACGCGCAGCACTTGCCAAACTTCGAAGGCGTGGCACAGCATCAGCAGCTTGGCCTCGGTATTCACGGCCGTGCGCACCGCGGATCGTGCCAGCCAACTGTAGCCAATCTCACAGGCATCAGGAACGTCACGGCCATGGGAGGGATGGTCAGCGGGCCAGGCCCAGCGCTCGATGTTCCAGAAACGCGTTGATCCGATCACGGTCTCATCTGGCAGGCGGACGATGGCGAATGGCACCGCAGTGCCCGCATCCCGCCATGCCAGCGCGGTATCGACGTATGCGGCGGCTTCGTTCTTCCCTTGCGGAACGGGACTCCAGCGATAGAGAGACGGATCCGCGGCCGCAGCCGCAACGAGTCCGTCGATATGCCGATGACCTAATGGTTCCAGTCGAATGTATTTACCTTGCAGACTGAGGTCAGCTGTCATCGTTCCATAATAGTGTTTCCGCGGCAGCGCGGCGTCAAACCCACGCTCGCTTCGCTCGCGGGGCGGACGAAGGCGTCCGCCCCTACACGAGCAATGCTGCCTGGACCGAGTATTACGGACTCTGCTTAATTACGGTGACCTTGCTGTATGCCACGCGGAAGCCCAGCCGCTCCGCATTGCGCTGCGAGGTGGTCGCTCCTTGCGTGACCACCACGGCGTATTCGCATCCCGCTTTGATTGCCGCCCGCATGCGAGCCTGCAGCAAAGCTGTCTGCAGTCCTCGTCCTCGAAAATCGCTGAGCGTTCCCGCCCCACAAAGCGCAAACACCTTGTGCTCAGGAATCACCAGGCCCGTGCCACACGCTACCGGCTTCCCATCGATGGTTGCGACGAAGGGAAGTGCGTCTTCCATCTCATACAGCGGGGTGATGAGTCCTCCGAATGCTTCGGGTGCACCATCGGGGAAGAATGCACTCTCCACGATGCTTCCCGTGACTTCGGCCTCTTCGACCGGCGAACGACGGATCTCGCAGTGGGCTGGAGGGGCCGGAAAGTCTTCCTGCGGATCCAGCCTGCGGTAGAGCACGTTGTTCAGTTCGGCGATCGCGTATCCACGTTCCTTGAACAATTCGAAGGTCTCAGGCCGATGCAGAGGAGTGAGATCGACCTGGGATGGAGCCTTGCGCTCGCGGTAGAACTGCTCGATGCGATCTACGTCATCTTTCGTGAGCGGCTCGTCGAAACCAGCGCCCGTCGCCCTGCCGATCGGCGACCCGAGTCCGGCAAACACCATGTGACCGCCGCAAATCTGTTCCTCCGCCGCACCGATGTCGGGCCTCGTCTGCTTGAATACCCTCGCGTACAGCACCTGCGGCATCTCCTCGCACGATTCCAGACGGCGAGCGAGTCGAGGCTGGAGCGCGCCGCGCACACTTCCAGGAGCGGGCCGCTCAACGTTGCAGCTTGCGAAATTAAAGGACGGCAGTCATAGGCAGGCAAGAAGACTATCGCGAAGTCGAGAGGTTTTCAAGGTGGCAGAGGAAAGCTTCAATCACTAAGGACACGAATGATCACGAAGGTCGAACGACGACGCCGAGAGCGATTTTCTACACCTGCTGCCGCGCTTCGCCCAGCGATACTTCAACATCCATCTTTTTTTTATTCCGATAAATGGTGACTTTAACTGAATCGCCAGCGCGGTGATTGTTCATCATCTGCGTGAGATCGTCCTGATCCTGGATCTTCTCCCCGTCGATGGCCACGATGAGATCTCCACCCAGCATGATGGGAATGTTGCCCAGGTAAGCGCGCTCGCTTCCGGCCCGCAACCCTGCTTGCTCTGCGGAACTACCCGGCACTACCCCGATGATCAATAATCCGAAGTCGACGGGCAAACCGATTTCTTCGGCCAGTTCCGGGCTCACCGGCACCGTGCGCACGCCTAACGCTGGACGCCGCACCCGCCCCAGCGTCATCAGATCGTTGAGGACGGCTTTCGCCGTGTTGATCGGAATGGCAAAACCTATGCCTGCGCTTTGATTGGAGTTCGACAGGATCATCGTGTTGATGCCGATCACTTCGCCGTGCCAGTTCATGAGCGGTCCACCGGAATTGCCCGGATTGATCGCAGCGTCGGTCTGGATCGCCTCGTCGATCATGGCCCCGTTTGGTTCACGCACCGGGCGAATTGAACTCACAATCCCCCGCGTCATCGTTCCCGCCAGTCCAAAGGGATTGCCGATGGCATACACCTTCTGCCCCACTTGCAGATTGCGCGAGTCGCCCAGCACCGCCGGAATCAGTTCCGGAGCCTTAATCTGAATTACGGCCAGATCGTGCGACGGATCCGTCCCCACCACAGTCGCCTTGTACTTCTTGCGGTTGTGCATGGTGACTTCCACTTGCCGGGCATCGGCGATCACGTGGTAGTTGGTGAGAATGTGGCCTTCCTTATCGATCACGAATCCCGAGCCCTGCCCCTCCTGTGGAACCAGCCCATAGAAGAAGTCAAAGGTCATGGCGCGCGAAGTCACGTTTACCACGGACGGGATATTCTTCTTATAGACGGAGATGTTGTTCTGCTCTTCTCCATCGAGCGACTCACCGGGAGCGGCCTCGGTAATCTCTACCCGATCGGGCCGGGAGAACCAATCCGAAGAATGCGCTTCGCCGGCTGAATTCGAGCGCCACGTGGTGAAGTAGAAGAATGCTCCCGCGATGGCCATCGCAAGAATCAAAGGCCGCACAAGTTTCATAGATTGAATACCCCAAGTCCGGTGGTTCGAGTCCTAACCAGCCGAACACTAAACATGAATACGTCATTCAGGAGCCGAAAGGTCCCTGATTAATTCTAAACAATCAGAGCGTATCTGGTATCGCATAACACCAGAACGAGCTGATTGTTTCGTTTGTAAACGAGAACTAACCTTACTTCGCGGGATGGATTGCAGGCCGCGTGGCGGATTCGTGAGCTGTACGAAGTTTCTCCCAGATCTGTCGCACTTGTTCGCCGGTACGTTCTTTTGGACCGGAGTTGTCGATGACGTAGTCGCCGGCTTTGATCTTTTCTTCGTCCGGAAGTTGGGCCGCCATCCGCCGCGCAACTTCCGCTCGCGCGGTTTCGAGGCCAAGCTTCTGGCGCTTCGCGAATCGCTCGACACGCTGTTCCAATGTACAGGTCACTACGATCAGCCGATCAAACCGCTTGGCAGCACCTGCTTCGATGAGCAAGGCCGCTTCGACAATCGCCACTCCGCCCGGATCCTGCAAGCTGACCGTTTGCATCCACTCCTCCTGGCTGCGAATCACGGCGGGATGAACGATCCGGTTGAGGTCCGCGACTCGAGCCGGGCCCTTGTCGGACCCGGGCGGACCGAAGGCCGCTTCCGCCAGTTTGCTGCGGTTTACGCTTCCGTCAGGATTGAGGATTTCGTGCCCAAACTCTCGCACCACTTCGTTGTAAACCGGCTCTCCCGGTTGCATCAGGGAGTGGGCGATTCGATCCGCCTCCACCAAGTGCGCGCCCAGCGCCACGAACATCTCGCCAACGACCGACTTCCCCGATGCAATCCCCCCGGTCAGCCCTACTTTCAGCATGGATTTTCCAGAAAAGCGTTCTCCGTGGGGAGATATTGTTGATTAAGTTGCGGCCTTCATTCAACAATCAAAAATCAATAATTACCTTCCACGCTCGCGGTGACTTCTAAGCTCTCGACAGCTCTGCCACCCGGCTCCCTCGCCGCATCTTCGCCGCCTTGACGGTATTGAACATCAGCATGGCTATGGTCAGTGGGCCGACCCCGCCCGGTACCGGAGTCAGCGCTCCTGCAACATCCGCCACTTCGGGATGCACGTCGCCAATCAGAGTCGACCCCTTCTTCCGGAACGTCTCTTCCCTCTTCGCGTTCCCGGCGAAGAAGCGCTGAAACTCCGCGGGATCGGTCAGGGTGTTCATGCCGACATCAATCACCGCGGCTCCTGGTTTCACGAAATCCCGCGTGACCATCCCCGCTCTCCCGATGGCAGCCACAAGAATGTCGGCCCGGCGGCATACGCCCGGCAGGTCGTGGGTCTTCGAATGACAAATCGTCACGGTCGCGTTGGCGTTGGTCAGCAGCATGGCCGCTGGCTTGCCCACAATCTCACTGCGCCCGACCACCACCGCCTCCCGCGCGACAATCGAAATTTTGCTTCGCTTCAGAATCTCCATCACGCCGGCGGGAGTACACGGCACCAGTCCCGGCCGCTGCGTCGATAGAAAGCCCACATTCATAGGATGGAATCCATCCACGTCCTTGGACGGATCGACCGCCAGCAATACCTTCTTGGAATCCACCTGCGGCGGCAGAGGCAGCTGTATCAGGACGCCGTCGATTTCGTCACGCCGGTTCAAGTCCTCGACCAGGGCGAGCAACTCGGCGGTAGTGACGGATTCCGGCGGCGTCAACTTCTCGCTGTAAACGCCGACCTCCTCGCAGGCCTTCACCTTCCCCCGAACGTAGATCTCGGACGCGGGATTATGTCCAACCAGCACCACTGCCAGCCCCGGGCGAACTCCGGCAGCCGACATGGTCCTGACTTCCGCCGCGACTTCGGCGCGAATGTCCTGGGCGATCTTGGTTCCGTCGAGAATGAGAGCAGGCATGATTAGGGGCTTCCGAATAAATCTTACACCGGCGAACGGTAGGACCTTCAGAGGTCAGAGGTCAGAGGTCAGGGGTCGGGCGCCAGCAGTGAATACGGGCCGGCATGGCGAAGCCTGAGGGCTGAGGTCGGAGGTCCGACGCATGCGCCTGACCTCTGACCCCTAGCCCCTAGCCCCTGATTCCGGTGATCCCCGCACCTCCCCTTGTGAGCCTCGTCACACGTTCCGCCCAAGCGCCTGTCGTACAATGCCCGAGTCATGATTGCCAAGGACCTCCTGGAGATGCTGGTTTGTCCAGCCTGCAAGCGGCCACTCGAGTACCGCCAAAACCCGGAAAGCCTCAAATGCACGCAGTGCTACCGGGTCTACGCGGTGAAGGACGACATCCCCATCATGCTCGTCGATGAGGCTACGGTCGAGCCTTAAGCGGTGGCGATTGGCAGTTGGCAGCTGAACTCCGCGATTCCAGGAAAGGAGAGCCGGACGTGGCTGCGCAATTTTTTTACTGCATTCAATGTCATAAGAAATATCCGACGCACCAGAAGCTGTTCGACACGCTGTACAACTTCTCCAGAACCGCACCGGACGAATGCCCCGAATGTGGTGGCGCTCGCGACCTTCACGTTAGTCTCGATTTTCAATTGGGCGCTGGTGACACCGATTACAAAGTCGTCTCTGCCCTGCTCCCTGAGAAGCTGGAATCCTGGATGGGAGAAGAGCAGGAAGAAGTAACCTTCTATCCATTCCTGGTCGTCCTGGAAACCAGCGAAGGCAAACAATTCTGCTGGATGCCTTACTGGCACGTCACGGGCAAGGAAGCTCGTTACGGTCAGCACGCCGTCTGCCTGGAACAAAGGCAGTTCGAAAGCCTGATGGCGCAGGTCCAGGAGAAGCTTCTGGAACCGGTGTAAGTTCGCCGATTCTGTCTGGATGATCCAACCTTTGACAAATATGTAAACGAGCGCTATGTCGCTGAGATTTCCTGGTACGACGGGAAATCTATGCGAAATCAGATCTGGTACAGAACTCTGCAGTGGAGCCTGATCGTTCTTTCCGCGTCAACGCCGGTGGTGATTGCATTGGCTCAAAAAACGGATTCGACGCCATGGGTGAAGTCCTTATCGCTCATAACGTCAGTTCTGGTGGCAATACTGGCAACCAGCTTGAAGACGTTTAAGTTCGAAGAGAACTGGGTTAACTATCGGACGACATGCGAAACGCTGAAGAAGGAAATCCATTTTTTCAATGCTGGCCTCGATGAATACAAGGATAGTCAGGACAGGGAGGGTTTGTTCGTGAGGAGAGTCGAAGCCCTAATTTCGCGAGAGAATACATTGTGGCTCACGACAATCGAAGAAAAACAAAATGACAAGCCAAAGACTCACGGCTGATGGACTGTCTGTCCGCACTCTAAGTTTCCGTTTCAGATTGAGGCTGGCACTTGGAGATTGCGAGATTATGCCAGTTGCGAGACGCCCGTTGAGCGAGGCTGGACGCTAAATGAATGATGAAAACGTGATTCAAATCACATACAACAGGTGCAGGAAGGGCGATGGTGAATCAGGGCCGGGTCCCCTACTATGGAAAGATCGTTGGTTAGCGTGCTCGTTGTAGATGATTTCATCCCCTTTCGATCCTTTATCTGCTCGACACTGGCAACAAGGGTTGACTTGCTCGTCAGCGGCGAAGCGTCCGACGGATTAGAGGCAATTCACAAAACCAAAGAACTGCGACCGGACTTGATCCTCCTCGACATCGGACTCCCAACGCTCGACGGAATGTCGGCCGCTCGGGAAATTTGCAAATTATCGAAATCCAAAATAATCTTCGTGACTCAAGAATCCGGTGCTGACTTTGTGCAAGAGGCACTCGCGTTGGGGGCGTGGGGTTACGTGGTGAAAGCAAGAGCCTCAACCGATCTGTTAGCTGCGGTCGATGCAGTGTGTGATGGCCAGAAGTTTGTGAGCGATAGTGGTCAGAAGCTCACTACCGCAAGTCCGACGGCGAGGAGCAACTAAGCTGCAGACGAAGACTTGATCCCTTCCCGTAATAGCCGCAAATCCGTTTCTGCGACGGCAACCCTCGAAAAGCCGCAATCCAAGCGCACTATAACCTTCGAAAATACAAAAACATGCGGTTTGGCGAGATTCTCACGGCCTGAGAAATGAATTGCTATCTCAGAAGGAAATTCCACCCGATTGCCGGAGACGCACCGTGCGCAGAGCATACAACTTGACCTCCATTGAACACAGAGAAGGGGCGCGCGAACGGGTGGCAAGAGTAAGACCCGCTTTGTAGGCCGTCCTATACCCACGGTACGCAGTTAGCAAAGCAAGACCGGAGCCGATGGGGGAAGGCAACTTTTTACCTTCGCGAGTTCTCCAGCGGTACTCATAACTAGAGGGCGAGTGCCTGCTGGTAGTTTTCGCAGTGGTTTTGTGTGGTCGTCGGGTCGAATATCTTGCTCGTGTAGGAATGCGAAAGGTTGACTGCTGATCTCTTTCTCGGCACCTGCATTGTTGCCGATGAAAGCCCGGCTTTGATCCGCAGTCTTAGGCAGAACCGCGCACCGGCCAAGTTTGAAGAAGAGCTGACATGTTTTAGACGAGAATCAAACGGACGACATTTCCGTCCGAATTCAAGAATTGAGACAAGAGAGGCAGCTATGCAGCGTAAAACGATTGCAGTAAGTCTGACGGCATTGTTCTTTCTGGCATCAGTATTCGCTTTTGCCGGCGACAACACCGAAGTCAAAGGAATGATCATTACCAGGACCGGAGAAACACTGGTCGTGAGGTCCGGAGAGGGAACCACTACTGTGGTCCTCACCGCCGATACGACAACGAAGGATGACAAAGGCCTCTTTGGCCTGGACAAGCAACAAATGGGCGATGTGGTGCTCATACCCGGAGTCAAGGTGGATGTTGACGGAGCATCCGACGAGCAAGGCCGAGTGGTAGCGAAAACCATCACTGTGGATGGCGACGACCTGGAAGCGGCCCAGATGATCGAGGCCGGTTTGCATCCCACCGCAGAGCAAGTCGCGGCCAACGTGCAAAGGCTCGAGGCCCACCGCGGGCAGCTGGCCTCCCACGATGTACAGCTGGCGGCCCAGAGAGAAAATATCGAAACCAACCAGCAGAATATTGCGACCAACAAACAGCGGATCGAAACGAACATCAAGGACATCGAGGAGAATACCAACCGCTTCACCGCGCTGGCCGAATATGACGTGAAGGGCCAAGCAACCGTGAACTTCGAAGTTGGTAGCACCAAGATCTCGGCGAAAGATCAGATAGAACTGAAGGACCTGGCGAACACAGCCACTCGCCTTAAAGGATACATCGTCGAGGTGACGGGCTATGCCGACTCGACCGGCAACGCTGCGATGAACACGAAACTGAGCGAGGACCGAGCCAAAGCCGTCGTCACTTATCTCATGCAAAACGGTGAGGTACCGGTGCGGCACATCGTGGCTCCGGGCGCCATGGGCGAATTCGGAGCAGCGGCGCCGAATGAGACTAAAGCCGGACGGGCCGAGAACCGTCGGGTTGAGGTTAAAGTCCTGATCAACAAGGGCATCAGCGGTAGCTAACAGGCAAACGGAATCGAACAGTAATCCATGGCACGAAACTAACTGGAGGCCAATGGATCAAAACGATTCCCGGCAAGTGATGGTTCGTTTATTTCCGGGTATACGGGCCGGAGCAGTCTGCCTTCGACGGAGCTGGAAGCCCGGAGATTTTGAAGAACTAAGATAGTCTTGATTTCCCGCGATGTAGTTGACGAAACCGGATGGGATGAGAATGCCGGTCTCCGGACGGGATGCGGTGTACGCTCCCAAGTTATCGACGTGCTCGAGGGCACAGATAAAAAGGAGACCGGCAATAAAGAAGGTTAGCACCGCGGCGACGATGCCGAGCAGGAATATTTCTCAGCACATACTTCTCAGAATTGGCCAACTTAGCACCTGACTCGGCCGCAACCTCTCAAAGAGAATGCTAGCGGTGTGCCATGCGGGTTCGAAAGTGACCGAGGTACTAGAACAGTAGGCGGGTCCCTGAGCCGTCGGCCAAGGATGACGGAATCGGCTCTAGCCGGATAACTGTCGATAACAAATTTCCGCCGACGATCAGTGATGAACACAAGCTGAGGTGGTTTACATACACTTCCAGCGCCTTCCCGGCGCTACGTGCCAGGCCTTCACATCCGCCGCTGCGCGGCTGGAGGTTACGTCTGTCGGCACGCTAGTGCTTACGGCCGAGTTTCCCAAGAACCTCCGCTCGGCCGTCACCATGATTCCGTTCCCAAAGAACTACGGGACCATCAGCAATGAGGTGTTCATCCTGCCTCCCTCATTGAGGCCGGCACTGGCCCATGCCGGTACGCCGTGCGGACAGTGGATTACCGTGCAGTTCCCAAACGCAATGCCCGAGTAGTCGCCGAGGAAATCGTTCGCGCTGGCCGTGATATGGCTCGCATTCACCTGTACATTCGTGGCAAAGCTGGCACCGTTGTCCTTCGTATAGGTGGCGAAAATATCAAGGACGTCGGGGTTGGTGGGGCTATGCCGCGAATCGAACCAGCTGATGTTCACATCACCGCTCAGGTCTGACGAAACCGCGGGCATGAGGCGCTGGCCCGCTGTCGCATCGTTAATGATCAATGGTGCGGTGAATGTCAGTCCGGCCGCCGTTTTCGAACGTACGAACCTGGTCTTGGAATTTGCGCCCGGCTGGTCTGTGTAGACGTCATAAATGAAACCGGTCTTCGGATTTACCGCGAGAGCCGGAAAACTATTGCAGCGGTAATCCATGCAGAAGGTGAGATTGGTGAATTGCGGGGTTTGCGCCACGGCAGCGCCGAACGAAACCCCGCCGTTGGTGGACTTCGCGATCTCGTGCTTGCCGGTGGCACCAGTCCCGGTGAACAACTCGTACGATACGTAGACCTCTCCTTTGGGGCCTACCGCCACCTGTGATCCCTGGACGGCCCCGTTCTGGCTCGCCGGGTTGATTTGGATCGCCTTCGACCAAGTCACTCCGTGATTGGTGGAGCGCGACAAGAAAATCATGTCCGAAGTCGGGGTGAAGTGCGTCCACACTGCGTACACGTTGCCCGAGAAGGCGGAGCTGCTGTTGTCCACCGCGAGCCACGGTTTGTCTTCCAACGCCGTTGAGGGCTTAAGCGAAGTCCGCACGGCATGGCATCCGGCCTTGGAAAAGCTTGGCCCTGACTTCAGCGTCGCAACGCAGACGTAGTATCCGTCGTTGGTAACGTTGCCTTGCGTGTCGGCCTGCAGATACAGGTTCGCAAGGTAGGCATTCCCCAGCTTGTCGATCGCAACCACCGGATCGCTGTTGGCCTGCCAAACGTGGCTGTCGGCCGTCACCGGAAATCCACCCTGCCGTGGTACGAAGCTTTGCCTCCAAGTGGTACCGCCGTTCTTCGAAAACGCCCATTTGCTGGTGTTGAAACCGCCGTTTAAGGAGAAGTCGCTGATCATGGCCAGCAGATTCAGGAAGTTATTCGGATCGGAGGTGACGTGCTCTTCGGCTTCCGGCGCAGTCGTTGTCGGGGCCACAACTGGACCCAGGATGTACGGAGGTTGGGTAAAGGCGGGCGGAAGAACTTCTTGGCCCTGCACCGGAGCGACCGAAGTTCGTCCAGGCTGGGCAATGGAATTCATGTGAGGGACGATCGTTTTCACGATCAGGGGTGAATTCACTGCAGGCTGGTCTTGACACTGGGCAATGCCGAGGGCGCCGGCAAATGCCAGCGTCAGGAGGGCAAGGATTGGGCGTAGGGTCGATCGATTCACGGGGAGTCTCCCTTCAGAGTTCTACTCTGACAACGCGCTGGAAACTGCGCCGCATGCTGGTGGTCACGAAGGGGCATGGCGTGGAATGCGGCTTTCCATGTTACGCGCGGTCTGTCCCCACACTGTATCAATAAATGTCGAGGATTTGTCACCGGGAAGAAAAGACATGTCAGACAGCGGGGTCGACGCTGCCTTTTAGGACTGGCAAAGCCACCTTCCTTGATCGAAGCCGGATGTCCTGGCACCACCACCCTGCTGAATCTCTGCCATCCCAAATCGACACATTGTGTCAGTTTCGAGATTACCGGTGAGTACGAAGGGCATCCCTAGGCCGCCTCAAGGCCTACAGCATTTCCCGCAACTTCCGATATTCACAAGGGTTAGTAGAACTAGATGGGCTTGTGGGGTATATCCACAAGTGCAGGGGGTTTACGGCATACCAATTGCATGCAACTTCAACAGGTGCCGATGAGTCTAATCAGGCAAAGGTCGAAATCGGAGGTGATGACGGCCATGATGAACGAGAAAATGGTGGGTAACGACAAAGACAGGTTCACGATGACGGAGCTGGCAGCGCTCCGGAGCGACTTGATCCAGGGTGGTATGGTCGATTCCTACGAGGCCGCCGAGTTACTTCGCGTGTTCCTGATGGGACGTGGATATGGGGTTTCTCCCACGGCAGCCCTCGACGCAGCAGGACGCGTCGAAATGGCCGGTTGTGCAATCCCAGTTCTCCAGCACGAGTTGGAGAATCTGGCAATGGTGATGTAACGGAGGTTCGAGGGTTCTGCTTTCGAGTTGAAACTTTTGACATGAATCCTGAGTTTGCTGTGCGAGATTGCGCAGCCGACTGAGCAGTAAGAAGCGGTGACAACCCAGATTTAGACATTCTGGCTTGCCGATCCAACAAGACCGACGAACCAGTTCCACAATGGGAAAGCCGGGCCAACCAGCCCGGCTTTGTGGTTTTTGGAGAGAGTGCCCACGCAAAAGTCGAGCTTCGCTCGACGGACAGCCGAGGGCGGCCGTCCCCACATAAGAGCGCCAAGGACTTGTCTCACTCGTAGCGCAGGCTTTCCACCGGATCGAGCTGAGAAGCCCGCGTAGCGGGAACCGTTCCGAAAATCATCCCTACAATCGAGGAGACCACGATCGCTATGATCGCCGACAGCCCGGAGATGGGCAGGCGGAAATCCGTGAAGAAACGGACCGAGTAGGGGATGGCGAGCCCGGCAACGATCCCGGCGATGCCACCAGTTACCGAAATCACGATTGCCTCGGCCAGGAATTGGAAGCGTATTTCACGGTTCGTTGCGCCAATCGCCTTGCGGATTCCTATCTCGCGGATGCGCGATGTCACCGTCGCAAGCATGATATTCATGATGCCGATGCCACTGACCAACAGCGTAACGAACGCCACCAGCATGAGGATGAGCGTGAGCGCATCGGCAATCTTGCCCGCAACCGATAGAAGCTGCGTCAGATTCTGCACGTTGTAGACAGACTCGGCGCGATGGCGCGATTGCAGCACGCGCTTGATGGCCTCCGTTGCGGGCCCAACATCCTGCGGAGTCGCCGCGGAAAAATAAATTTCGTACACGGCATTCGTCGGAGTGAAGAACCGGCTCACGGTGTAAGGGATCAGCATCGTGTCTTCCTGAATCTCCGATTGGCCGAAGGTGTCCACGCTCTCCTTGAACACTCCGATGACAGTGAACGGAAGGCCGCCGCTGAGCTTGACGATCTGTCCTATGGCCGGCAGCGAACTTCCATATAGTTTCTGCGCGAGCCTCTCGGTAATCACTCCGACCTTGTTGTGACCGGAAGAGTCTTCCGCGTCGAAGAAGCGCCCGGCGAGCAACCTGAGATTGCGCACGCGCGTGTATTCGGGATCGACGCCGAGCACAAGGATGTCGCTCTGTTTCCCTCCGCCAATGCTGATGCGGTCGACCAGCGCTACCGTGGGCGACGCCGCCACGACGCTCGAAACTTGCTCGCGAACGGCGCGAACATCCTCGATGGTCATGGGATCGGGCGTGGAGTCGATGCGGTTCGACCCGCCCTGATACTCGGCGGAGATCATATTGGTGCCGATGGACTGCAGTTGACGAAGAATGTACTGTTTGCCGGTGAGTCCGATTGTCGCGACCAGAATTACGGAGGCTGTGCCCACAGCCATGGCCAAGGCTGTCAGGGTGAACTGCAGTTTGTTGCTGCAGAAAGAGTCGAAGACAAAATTCAGGATTTCGCTGAGGCCTATCGTGATGCGACGCGGCGCGCTAACTTTAGACGCCGTGGTAGGAGTGACGCAGGGTGGTGTCGCGGTTGCCATCTTGAGTAGTTAGATGTTAAACCTCGGCCCAAGACGCCGCAATACGGCGGCTTTGTTGTACGCTGATCTGCGTACAAGGATCGATACGTACCACTTCGGGTGACCAAAATCCGTCCCGGCTCATACAAAACAGGCATTCTGCTTCTGCTGTTGACCGCTGCGGCGTTGCTCACGCACGGCTACCATCCCTTTGCTGAGGACGCCGAGATCTATCTCCCAGGAGTGGAGAAGATTCTGAACCCTGCGCTGTTCCCTGTCGGCCAGGAATTTTTTCGTTCGCACGCCAGCATGACTCTGTTTCCGAACCTGGTGGCGTTTTCGCTGCGCGTGACGCATCTGCCATTTGAGATCGGATTGTTCGCGTGGCACTTCGTGTCGATCTTCTTATTGCTCCTGGCCTGCTGGCAGTTGAGCGGCCTGCTCTTTGAGAGTGCGCGGGCGCGGTGGGGATCGGTGTGCCTGATCGCCGCGCTGTTGACGATTCCGGTGGCAGGCACCGCACTCTACATCATGGACCAGTATCTGAATCCGCGAAATCTCGCGGCCTTCGCGTCAGTATTTGCGGTGGCCAGGATTCTCGATAAGAAATATCTTCGGGCGCTGGTTTGGATCGCTTTCGCCGCTTGCGTACATCCGCTGATGTGGGTGTTTCCTTTTTCGTTCGGAGCGCTCTGCTTGGTCATCGAGCAGCTCGAACACCGCACAGGGTGGCGGATGGAGGGCGTAAGCACGCTGGGATGTTTTTTGTTTATGAGCATTCCACTCGCGCCGTCTGCATCGCCCGCCTACCACGAAACTGCCAGAATGCACGCCTACTTCTACATTCAGGATTGGCAATGGTATGAGTGGCTGGGCATCTTTGCTCCCCTGTTGCTGTTATGGTGGTTTACCCGGATCGCGAGGGTACGGAACAAGATACTGCTGGCCCGCGCCTGCCGCGTCTTTGCGCTGTACGGACTGATCTACTTTCTAGTAGCTCTCGCCTTGGACTTGCCTGCCTCGTTCGAGAGCCTCGCGCGGATACAGCCGCTGCGCAGCCTGCACCTGCTGTATATGTTCCTGTTTGTGTGTGTCGGCGGTTTTCTTGGCGACTATGTTTTGAAGGATCGCCCTTGGCGATGGCTGGTTCTTTTCATTCCTCTCGGTGTTGGAATGTTCCTGGCACAACGCTCGCTGTTTCCAGTGAGCGCGCATATCGAGTGGCCGGGCCGTGCTCCGAAGAATCCGTGGGCTCAGGCCTTCGTGTGGATCCGCGAGAATACTCCTACGGACGCAATCTTTGCCGTCGATCCTGACTATATGCGGTGGCCCGGCGAGGACGCGATCGGATTCCGTTGTCTGGCGCAACGGAGCCGGCTGGCCGATACGGTTAAGGACGGCGGAGTGGTGAGCATGTTTCCACCGCTGGCTGAAGAGTGGTTGGAGCAGGTGCGCGCGCAGAATCCGTGGAGGAATTTGCGGGCCGCAGATTTCGCGCGCTTGCGCGAGAAATATGGAGTGACTTGGGTCGTGGTCCAGCAACTGGGAGTCGACGGGCTGACGTGCCCGTTTCAGAATCCCGCTGTGCGTGTTTGCCGGGTGGAGTAGCAGTTGCAAACTCACTATCTGCGAGAGTCAAAACCCCTACCCTTCGACTTCGCTCAGGGCAGGCCCTGTCGCACAAACCGCGACAAGGGTGGGCACCCGAATGCAGAAGGCCGTATTCTGCGCGCAAATTGCAAGGTCGTGGCCGAAGCCTCGAACTTGTACTTCACGATCACATTACTCGGCGCGCAGCGCCTCTACTGGGTCGACGGAAGCCGTTCGCCGCGACGGAATGTAACTGGCGAGCGCTCCGGCGGCGCATAGTGCAAGAGCGGCGCAACCATACGTCAACGGGTCTATGGGGCTGACGTGGAACAATAGCGATCGCAGCAAGCGCGTTGCGGCGACTGCCACGATGAGGCCGCACGCCACTCCGGCACCTGCCATCCAGAGTCCCTGGCGGACGAACATTGCGGTCACCGCATTGCGCTGCGCGCCCAGTGCGATGCGAATTCCGATCTCCCGCCGGCGCTGCGACGCGGAGTAAGCGATGACGCCATACAGACCCACCAGTCCTAGCAGCAGCGCCAACGCAGCTGCCACGCCAAGCATGACCAGGGTAAACGACGTGCGCGCCATCGACCTCGAATAGAAATACTCCATCGTACGGAATTTAAAGAGTGGCAGATTCGCATCCACCGACCACACTGCCCGGCGCACGTCGTTCATCAGACTCTCGGAGCCGGCGCGAGAGCTGCGGATGGCGTACAGAACTTCCCGCCGCACATTCTCGTCATCGCTTTCAAAGTGGTTCATTAAAATCGGCCAGTACGCGATCGTGGGTGCGTCCTTATTCGTGCCGTCATCCAGCAGATTGCCAGCGACTCCCACAATCTGACGCCAATCGTCCTTGGTGCCTACACGGATGTACTTTCCCAGCGCATTGGCTGGACTGCCCCAATATTCGCGGGCCAGGTTTTCCGACACCATCGCCACGGGAAGCCGCTGGTAGGTTTCGGCCCAGTCGAAGTCGCGCCCGGCGATCAAAGGAATCCCGAGTGTCCTTAGAAATCCCGGCGAAACAAATTTGAAGCGCCGCAGCGGAGGCTGGGATCCGTCGGCATAGTTGCGATCCTGGGCAAAGACCGGATCCATCCAATGCCCTCCGTCCATCGGAACAGAATTGGCCAGCGCTACGCTCGTCACCCCGGGAATCGCCGCCAGACCCTGCGCGATTGCCTCTTCCCTCCGCATCACGTTCTCCGCCTTGGGAACCTCGACCTCCGAAATGGCCAGCCGAAAAGTTTGAATTCCCGCCTTGCTATCGAATCCCGGATCGACGTGAGTCAGCGCGCGGAAGGTGCGGATCATCAGCCCTGAGCAGATCAGCAGCACAAACGCCAGACCAACCTGGATCACCACGAGTGTATTGCGGGTGCGATGCCGCTCGCGTCCCTGGCTGAGCGTGCGACCGCCTTCGCGCAAGCCAGTACCCATGCGGGTGCTGGCGTAGCGCAATGCTGGAATGGACCCGAACAGCAGACTGCAGAACAGCGATACCACTATGGTGAATCCGAGCACCGTCAGATCAATGCCGATGTCTTGCAGCCGTGGCAGACCCTGGGGATTGATTGCAAACAGCAAACGCAGTGCTCCCCACGCCACTAGCAGGCCCAGGCCGCTCCCGAGGATTCCGATCACCACGCTCTCGAGAAGAAAATCAGAGGCGATGCGCCACCGGCTCGCGCCCAGAGCCGTGCGCACGGCCAATTCCTGATGCCGGCCTTCGGCGCGAACCAGCAGAAGGTTGGCGACATTCGCGCACGCGATCAGCAGCACGACGCCGATGCTGCCCATCAGCACCCAGAGCAGTTTGCCGACGTCTCCGACCACGACTTGACCGAGCGGCCTGATCCGAGCGCCAAGGCGCGCCGTTTGAAACAGGTCCATGCTGAAACCCGGCGGCGCGGGGAAGCTGCGCCAGACGGTTGGAATCAAGCGCAGAATGTCGGCATTGGCTTGTGCCAGAGTGATACCGGGCCGCAGGCGCGCAATTCCGTCGTAGCTGAACTGGCCCAGCGTCGTCTTGTTGCGATCAAGCTGCAGCGGCAGAATCAAGGCGGGCTGCTCGCCATCTAGAAAGCGAAAATTCCGCGGCATCACCCCAATCACCTGCCGTAGCTTGCCGTCCACCGTGATCGCCCGGCCCACGATCGACCGGTCGCTGCCGAAGCGTCGCTGCCAGTAGCCGTAATCCATCATCACGGTATCGGCAGCGCCAGGCGTGTCATCTGCGCGGCTGAACCAGCGGCCAAGCATCGGAGCCACACCCAACGTCGGCAACACTCCGTCGGTAGCAACGAGGGCAGGCACTTGCTCGGGGTTGCCTTGTCCGGTAACCGCCACTGAGTAGCCTTGGTACACGCCGATGTCTTCGAAGACACGGTTTTGCTCGCGATAGATGAAGTAATTCGACGGCGCCATATTCACTTCATCCATGTTGAGACCCGGGGCTGTGTGCCAAACGCCCACAAGCCTCTCAGCGTGCGGGTACGGGAGGGGCTTTAAGAGGACGCCTTCGACCACGCTGAAGACGGCAATGTTGGCGCCGACTCCCGCCGCGAGCGTGATGATGGTGATGATCGTGAACATCGGAGAGCGCCCCAGCCTGCGCAATACCTGCCCTAGCTGA
>QIAL01000491.1 GCA_003225535.1 Acidobacteriota bacterium
GCCATGATCAGCGGCCAACCTCCTACCGGGGGAGCTTCTTTCTACGCGGACACGGCGGTAGTAGCTTATCGCGCGCCCGAAAGCGATGTGCCAGTAACCGCGCTGCAGCCCAAGATTACTTCCAGCAGCGGAAACCTCAATTTGGCTCTGTTGGACGATGGCGACCTCGTCAAGACGACGCAATTGCCCAAGGCGCCGGCAGGCCAGCAGGCTTGGGTGCAGTATGAATTCGCTTCCCCGCAGACTATGCACGCCGTAACGCTAATGCTCAATGATCCGGGGGCCGCGGCGGCCAATATGTTCGGCGCGGCACCGTCGATTGCAGATGTCGAAGCCAGCGACGACGGCCAGACCTTCCGCAAACTTGTCGACATCCCCAATGACGGCGGCCAGGAACACACCATCGCGTTTCCCGCCACCAGCGCGCGATTCTTCCGCATCGCGTTTTCCGATAGGCCACCCGCCGGGTTCCTGATCCGAATTTTGAGATTTCAGAGCTCGTCCTCCATCCTGGCGTGCATGTAAGCCGGTTCGAAGAGAAAGCCGGCTTCGCCAATCTCATCGGCATGGATGCGTTTCCCACGCCGCAAGTGTCTGCATCGGATGCGATCCGCAAGAGCGACATCGTGGATCTGACTGCCAAGATGCATCCCGATGGCACTCTGGACTGGACACCACCGGCAGGGAACTGGGTGGTGCTTCGTTTTGGATATTCGCTTACCGGAGTTACGAACCATCCCGCATCCCCCGAAGGCACAGGCCTTGAAGTCGACAAGCTCAGTCGCGAGGCCGTGAAGGAGTACATGGAAAAGTACCTCGACAACTACAAGAGCGCGGTCGGCGACCTGATGGGCGAGCGTGGATTGAAATACGTGATCAGCGATAGCTGGGAAGCCGGGACGGCGAACTGGACCGACGACATGGTTGCCGAATTCACCAAACGCCGCGGCTATGACCCTCGCCCGTGGATGCCCGTCCTTGCAGGCCACGTCATCGAGAGTTCTCGGGACAGCGATCGCTTCCTCTGGGACTTCCGGAAGACGCTGGGCGAGTTGCTGGCCGAGAATCACTATGACCAGATCAACGACATCTTGCACGCGCGTGGCATGGGCCACTACGGCGAATCGCATGAAGAGGGGCGAGCTTTCATCGGCGACGGCATGGAGGTCAAGCGCCACAACGACGTGCCCATGTCGGCCATGTGGACGCAAAAGCCCGGAGTCAACAAAGAGCAGTATGGATACAACGCCGACATTCGCGAGTCTGCATCGGTGGCTCACATCTACGGCCAGAACCTGGTGGCCGCGGAATCTCTGACCGCATCCTCAGGTGCCTGGGCCTGGTCGCCCGCCACCCTGAAACCCACTGCCGACAAAGAATTGGCGATGGGCCTCAACCGTTTCGTCATTCACACTTCAGTGCACCAGCCGTTGCTGGACAGGAAGCCCGGCCTCGCCCTCGGACCCTTCGGGCAATGGTTCAACCGCAATGAGACCTGGGCGGAGCAGGCGAAGCCGTGGGTATCGTATCTGGCTCGTAGTTCCTACCTGCTACAACAGGGACGCTTCGACGCCGATATCGCCTATTTCTACGGCGAAGACTCCAACCTCACGGCGTTGTTTGGCAAGAAGAGTCCTGACATTCCGGCCGGCTACAACTTCGATTACATCAACGCCGATGCTCTGATTCACGTCCTGACATTCAAAGACGGACAACTCGCTACTCCCAGCGGCATGCGCTATCGCGTGCTTGCGCTCGACCCGCATAGTCAACAGATGTCGCTGCCGGTACTCAAGAAGATTCGCGACCTCGTTCAAGCCGGAGCGGTCGTTGCGGGGCCGAGGCCAACGGACACGCCGAGTCTGAGCGATGATTCAAAAGAGTTTCACAGCATTGCGGATCAACTCTGGGGCTCTGGCAGCGGAAACACAGTCGGCAAGGGCAGAATGTACGGAGACAAGAGTTTGGGAGATGTCCTCACGGCAATCAATGTCGCCCGCGACGTTGACTACACGAAACCTCAAGCCGATTCGAACCTCCTCTTTGTTCATCGCAAACTGGCTGATGGCGACCTCTATTTTGTCGACAACCGCAACGACCGCGATGAGAGTGTGGACGCCAGTTTTCGTGTAACAGGAAAAGAAGCTGAGCTGTGGCACGCCGATACAGGCACGACAGAACCAGCGTCGTTCCAAATCTCCGACAGCCGCACAACCGTACCTCTACACCTGGAGCCTTGGGGAACGGTGTTCGTCGTATTCCGCAAATCTGCGAAGACGCCTTCTCGCAGCCTGCCAAAAACAGTTGAGACCACTCTTGCAACCGTGGACGGTCCCTGGGATCTCAGTTTTGAGCCGAACCTGGGAGCGCCCGCGAAGATCACCCTCGACCGGTTGATTTCCTGGAGCGACAGCTCCGACGAAGGAGTCAAGTATTTCTCCGGAAAAGGCACTTACGCAAAAACGATCGATGCGCCTGCTGACTGGTCTGCCAAGGGCGCTCATGTCTGGCTCGATCTCGGCGACGTGAAGAATCTGGCGGAGGTATCTGTCAACGGCAAGCCGCTCGGAATCGTATGGAAGACACCTTACCGGGTCGATATCACGCCAGCTCTAAAACCGGGGAAGAACGCAGTTGAGATAAAAGTCACGAACGCGTGGGTCAACCGCATCATTGGCGACCGTCAACCCAATGTCACGAAAACCTATACCTTCACGTCGCCGAAGTTCTACAAGGCGGATTCCAAGCTTGTAGCGTCGGGACTGCTGGGCCCCGTGAAAGTCATCCGTATAGCCAGAGAATAACGAGGAAAACGAGAAGAAGGTGATGACAGCAGGCTTCTCTAGTCCCGGACAGGCGTTGAACCGGCCGCGATCAGCACCCAACCATACTTCTTGTAGGCCCAGGTATCGACGAAGCGCCAGCGCGTGACTGTGTGCGTACCGGCTTTGCGCTGCGTTTCCCGATAGCTTCCAGTAACGATCGCCGTGCTGCCGAAGACGCGCACCGTAATGGGCTCCATCACGATCTCGTCGGTAGATGGATCCTGGTGCTTGATTCTTAAAAGGTAATCGGCCTTACTCACAAGATGACCGTACTCTACATAGACCACGGAGTTGTCCAGGATTAGGTCTAAAGCACGGTTGTTGTTGCGGGACTGCGCATCGACCCATTCACGCTCCAGCGAGCGAATTGTGCCAGAGGCGGCTACGTCTGTCTGTTGCGCGTGCAGCAGAAGAATCGGTGAGCAACCAAGGAGAATGATCGAGCAGATCACTCTCATAATGTTTCGCCCGTTGATTGATCCCCTATTTCTCATGTCAGCGGTATCGATACACTGGCGATGGCCAACCATTTGCCTTCCTTCTCGATCCAAGTGTCAACAAATCTGCCGCGTTGTTCGATCCGTCTGCCTGCCAGAATTCCGTTGAGTCGATATTCGCCAGTCACAATCGCGGTACTTGCATGTAAGTGAACGGTCATTTCGCCGGTGAGGTATTTCATGGAAGTCGCCTTCTGCACGTACGCCAGAATCTGCGCCTTGTTCAGGAGCGAGCCGTCCTGATCGACGAGAATGAAGTTCTCATCCAAAACTTCGTTTAGCATTTTCAAGTCATTCAACTGAATTGCTTGCAGCTTGCCAGCCTTCTCCAGAGCGACAAGCTTACCTTCAATGTCGCGACGATCGCTGTCTTGTCCCGCGCCCGCAGACGCAAACACCGCTAAGAGCATCGTCAGAAGTAATCCCCGCCACATACTCGACCTCACTACGTTGTTATCGGCGGGATTAAGTTCTGCTTGACATAGACTTGTTTGCCTTCTGGCAGAAGGGGCCGATCCTCCGCAAGTCGTTCAATCGCTGGCCCTCACTCTGTGATTGATGTCACCCACGATTGTGTCTCCGGTGACAGAGTCCTAATGCTGCGAATCACTTCATTTGAACAAGCTAGTGGTGAGTGTCCGGTTGCCCGGTAATCCTCTCGTCATGCTGCGGAAGGTGCAGGCGAACGACGCGGTTCGATTGCTCCACGACATTGCTGCCTGCCCGCACTTTGCCGGTGAAGTCAGCCGTTCCGAGTTTCACGACCGTCCCGCGCGGTTGCGGCTTGGCATCTTTGCCTTCCTCTGATGTGTTCTTTTCATCCGAAGTCGGCGGCGGGACGGGCTTTTCCGTCCAAACGCCGTAGACCCGGCCACCATACGCTGCCAGCCCACTGTAGTCGCCGAAGAACAATCCGCCTGCCTCGAAGGCCTCATCGGTCCACGCGTAATTGTTGAAGGTGCGTCCCTGGTCGGTGGAGCGTGCCAACACGACGATCTGCTTGCGATTCTTGGGATCGTTGCGGCGATCATAGAAGATGACATTTACCGAACCGTCGACAGGGTCCACCGCCAACCATTGGAAAAACTGCTCTGCCCCATCGTTCACTGGATCATTGTTCACCCGGGCGGCTGGGGTCCAGTGCTTCCCGCCATCGTCGGAACTCGAGATAAATACATCGAGATCGCCATTGCGATAGTCGCTCCATGTCACATACAGGCGCTTGCTTTTGGGATCTACGGCGATCTGGGGAAATCCGTTCGCGCGGTCCAGGGTATTAATCGCGAACATAATAGGTGCGGTATGAATGATAGGTCGCGCGTGGGAGAACGTTTTGCCGCCATCCCGCGATGATGTGAACATGAGATCGTAGTCCTGGCTCCAGATCACGTAGAGTGTTCCGTCGGGGCCGGCTGTGCCATCGAAACCTTCCGCGGCTCCATTGTCATCGCGGGGCAATCCAGGATGGTCGTCGATCTCGACCGGCTCGGACCAGGTTTTACCGTCGTCCGTCGAACGGGAGACCACCATCTGCGAGTCGGTTAACCGCCATCGCGTCCATCCCACGTAGAGATTACCGGCGAACTTACTCTTCGAGTTGTCGGCGACGATATAGGGTTTGTCTTCGAATGGAATGCCTTCCTGGGTCGGCTGTTCCGCGACTGGAATATGGTCTGCCTCCCACGTCTTCCCACCATCGAGCGAGCGCCTTACGAAGATGCCGTTGCGCGTTGCGCCATGCGCCCAATAGTTGAAAGTTCCGAGCTTGTCGAATGCGATGTAGCAGATGAACGCCCTTCTGCGACTTGCCAAGTCTCGCCTGCATCCCGCGAGTAATTGGCGTGAGCATTGTCCTGAAACACGGCGACCACTTGCTGCGGGTTCGCGGGGTTCACGGCAACACCGGGTTCGGTGAAGTATCCGGGCGCAGGAGTGAGTGCGAAGACGTGGGCTTGGGGTGCCTTCGGCAACTCCTGAGCTTGCGCCACCAGACTCGTGCCAAAGCAAATAACGAGTGCTAGATAAATGATCCGTACACAAAAGGGAAGTAACCTATTCATTCGTCGTCCTCTTCAATCTGCGACAGCACGCGTTAAGCGGCTCCTCTGGAAGACAAGGCTGCACCTCCTGCAATTCCCGCATCAGCGCCGTAATGCGCCATCAAGAGAGGGATTTCTGCAGCCCGCGGATTGACACACCAGTCCGGAAGTCCATGTTGGATCTCCTCAAAGAAACTTCTCAGCATTGCAGCCACTCCGCCGCCCACGACGATGACGTCGGGATCGAGCAGGTCGACAATGTTCCCTAGCCAAATCGTCAGCAGGTGTACTGTCTCTTCAAGGACCTCGCGTGCCAACGAATCGCCCGAGTCGAATGCCTTGCGCACGTGTTGGCTGGTGATCGAACTGACGTCTCCCATTGCCAAATCGAGAATTATCTTTCCACGCGAAGGTTCGGTGGCGACCTTGTCCCGCGCCCGCATGCCGATCGCCGGGCCGGCAGCAAGGATCTCGATGCAGCCGCGCTTGCCACACCCACAGACCGGGCCTCGATAGTCAATGCTCACGTGGCCGCCCTCTCCCGCCGACCCGGTCTTTCCGTGATAGATGGCGCCATCGAAAACGATGCCGGTTCCGATCCCGGTGCCGATCGTTGCGTAGAAGACGTAATGAAACCCCTGAGCCGCGCCCCAAAGAGTCTCGGCCAACGCCGCAGCGTTCGCGTCATTGTCGACTTTCACAGGCACGCTGTATTTCGCACGCACCTTGTCGGCCAGTGGAAAATTTCGCCAGCAGGGAAGATTCGGAGGATTGAGAACGATCCCGCTGTTCGGATCAAGCGGTCCAGGTGCACAGATGCCGATACCCTCGATGTCCACCGCCGAAGTGGACAACATCGAATCGATCGCGCTGACAACGGCGTCTAACGCGGCTTCCGGCGTTCCGTTGGCGACCATCGGCGTGCGTCCCTGAGCGAGAATCTTGCCAGACCGGTCGACAATCCCTACGGCGATCTTTGTTCCTCCGATGTCAACTCCCAGTACGCCCTTGGCGCTTCTGGTCATTGCCGATCCCCTGCCATTTCGGGCATGCCGGAGAATTGCACTTTAACCGTCTTGATCTCGTACGGTTTTGTGGGCACTTTCACTTCTCCCTTCGAAACAGAAAGGTTGCCTACCGGTCTCTCCATCAGATCCGTTTCCGAGGCTGAAGCTGCGCCCGTTGGGAACTGAATTGCCACATCGCCCTGCTTTCCGGCCCACTCGTAGAACCGAACCATAAGTGCGTTGTCATCCTCAGCCTTCTTGACAGCAGTGACGATGACGTTGTCCGACTCTGTTTGCAGAAAGGAATGCTCAGCAGGGAGTTTCCCTTGGTGTTTCCCGAAGGGAAGTGCGATCAGTTTGTAATTCAGTTCGTAGCCGCGTCGAATGGTCAGCGCATCCTTCCATCCTCCCGCGTGCGGATACAACGAGTACGTGAATTCGTGATGCCCTTCATCGGCGTGCGGGTCAGGCCACTCCGGCGACCGCAACAAAGATAGCCGCAGCACATTCCCCTTTGCATCGTACCCGTACTTGGAATCGTTCAACAGGCTGAGTCCGTGCTTGCCATCGGAGATGTCGGCCCAGCGTTGTGCCGGAACCTCAAATTGCGCTTGCTCAGCGGGAGTATTGCGCGTCGTCGGGCGCTCCACCGAACCAAATGGAATCTCGTAGGCAGCCTTGTCACTATGTGCGCTTACCGGAAAAGCAACCTTCAGCAGTATGTGCTTCTCATGCCACTCTGCCTCCATCCTTACGTCAACCCGTGGCACGCCAGCATACAAAATGATGTCGCGCACAAACGTCGAATTCTGAAAATGATTCTTCACGCGAATGATGGCCCGCAGCGGGCCGCTCTCCACGAGTTTGACCTCGTCGGCCTTGTCCAGGTCCCAGTGCTGCTTCTCGAAATCCGCGTCGATGTTCCACGCGTCCCATTGCTTGGGTTTATCGACAAACGTTTGAAGAAGGTTCCCGCAGGTTGCGCTCTTCGGGCCACCCGTATCGGTCTCGGCGGGAGCCAGCGCTTCCGTTCCACTCTGCTTGTCATACAAACTGGTCATGCAGCCCGTCTGAGGATCAATCTTCACCCGGATGAATTCATTTTCTAGCGTATCCGCCGTAGCCTTTAGGAGTGAGTGCGTCGGAGCGGCCGACGCAGCCCCACGAGCAAAATAAGTCTGATATCCGAGCGGTGGGGTGTTCGACAGCAGCAAGAAGCGCGCGCGCTGCGTGTCGGAATCAACTGATAGCAACTGCGCTTCTGCTG
>QIAL01001073.1 GCA_003225535.1 Acidobacteriota bacterium
TTCTCTCCAGCAGCACCTTTTCTACGCTCTCGGTTCTTGATGCGGTCTTTTTCGCGGGCAAGTTCCGGATTGGCTGCTCGCCATTTTGCAGCCCAATTCCTTGCAAGTTCTCTCTTTCTTTCGAGTCGTTGTTCTTGTTGCATACCCTATTCCTGTAAAACTGGGGTTTGAATGACAACCTTAGATTATCACTCAAACCCCTATTTTTACAGGACTAAGTAAGAGCAACTACCTTTGCCGACGCTTGTTGATTCCTGCACACGAGACTGGCCTCGCAAATAATTTGGTATTTCGTACCGTCCCCCGTCCGTGCCAGTTCCCGCGCCATCGGGCGTCGCAGGAACGCGAGCGCCCAGTAGTTGGGATCGATGCACAGCAAGACCGAGGTCCTCATGTACCGATGCAAGACGACGGTGTGTCTCCCATAGTCTCCGACATACACGTTCGCCGCTCCGATGATCGGCGACTGTGTCGCTGCATCGACGTCCACGAACCGCGTAGCGATGGAGGTGAAGCCATCGATCAGGATCTTGTTATTTGAGGTGCAGAGAATGACCGAAGCGTTTCCACCGTTGCTCCACGCGCCCTGCAGCGCCAAGTCCATGTTGGTCTTGGTCAGCGCGGCAGTCGTGGTCCCATCCGTCGGGGCCGTCGCTCCCGGTACTCCGGAAGTCACCGGCACGGTCGTGCAGGTGTCCGCCGTGGTCGTGGAGCGCACCGCGGTCGATGCCGTGACGGTCGTTCCCGTAGCGGCATTGTTGAGGTAGCCCGAGAGCCACATCTCCATGCCCGCCATCGTGCGACCCGTCGTCGCACCTCCCGCAGTCGAGGCTTGATTGCGAACCATGGCGTATTCCAGATCACGCTTCAGCTCGCGCATCTTCACCATCGCGCCGCGTGCGACCTCGGACCCGCGTCCCGCCTTCTTCACCGCCTCCAAGGTGTCGGAGACCAGGAACGTCTTCGAAAGGATCTGCAGGTAGTTGCCGAATCGCGCCGGGGAAGTCAGCGACGTGAAGGTTGCATCGTCGCCCTCGACCCCGATGTTGGAACCCGCCGCAGCGAGCTGCTGTGCGAGCCATTCGTGTGTGGTTGCCGTGGCATCGACCTTGTCCAGGTTCGATACCGCCTCGCAGCTCAGACTATCTCATCAGTCGGAAAGCTATTCTGTTTCGAGCAGTTTTCTGTGTGAGCTAGCACTCTCAAATTATCCGCTACATGGAGACCGCAAACTGTGGCTCCGCGAAGAGGACAAATATGATCCACGGAATGTTTGATTCCGGTCTCAGTGCTCAGAAACTGAGCAGCAATGTAAAAGCTCTCGATCGCGCGTCTGTCGGCCCATTTTGGAGTGGCGGAAACTTCCGCCGCTCTCCGCAGTGAGCCGTTGTAATTGTGTTTCGCCATCTCCATCAGGCTTGAGGCCCGTTTGGCTCGGCGTCTCGCAATTACTTGCGCGCTAACCTTTTGAGTGTACTTGCGCTTTTTCGCAAGTATCGCCTCACGGTTCTCGAGATAGTATTTCTTCTTAGCCTCAAACAATCGCGCCTTATTCTTCTCTCTGTATGCTCTCTGACGCTCAGCTATTAGCTCTTTTCTTGGTTGAGCGTACGCACGTTGTTGAGAAAGAATGCGCTCGCGATTATCGCGATAGTGCTGCTTCTTGTATCCAGTTAATCGCTCGATATTTCTAGCCCGGTACTCCTTTTGGTATTGGGCTTCGTTGAACGTTCCGACTGCCGCGCGCTCGTGGGGCTCCATAGTCCGTTCTGGACCGTCTGCCCTAGTCGTTGAACCTTCACCGCATTCCTGCGGCGCTTGGATGCTGATTGCCATGCCAACATTTTAGCAATGTTGGGTTAGGGTTCCCAGCAGTTCACGCGGTTTAAATTGAGGACTAACCTATTGAAAATCCTCAGGAAAGAGGTCCCAAATTACGTCTTCGAGATCCTCTCGGATACCACCGCCACTACTCACGCCATACGTGAGGGTGGAGTTGGTTAGAACTGTCATGTCCTTCCTTTGGCAAACATGCCTTCAAGGCGAGTCTCGATGACGCGGGCCTTTTCCCCACTCGTCTTCGCTTGCTTCATCGCCTTGTTGAAGTTGAGCTTGTCGGCGGTCGCCTGCGGCATGCGCTCGCTACCGGCTCCCGGCCTGACGACTTTTTGTGCGGCGGTGGTGGCTTTACCCACGCCTGCCTGCACCTTGTCGAACTGCATGGCTTTCCAGATGATCTTGTAGG
>QIAL01001074.1 GCA_003225535.1 Acidobacteriota bacterium
AAATCGGTTTTCACGGTTTTTAGTTACGTTCCAGCAGCAGAGGATCCTTTGCAATACTTAGCTAGAGTGCAGCCTCCCATGTTGTTCCAGCCGCAAGTGTATGTTGTATCGAGTCGAATGGCTGTAAGTTTCTGAAATCATGGTGAGCGCGGCAGGACTCGAACCTGCGACCCATGCCTTAAAAGGGTCGCCAACCTAAACGCAAACAAGCACTTGCACGTCCAGCTTACTCCGAGTACGACACAACAGAATCACACAGATACGAACAAGACATCGCTCTGGGTGCCCGAAGGGTGTCCGGAGGTCACCACGGGTCCTGGCGCTTTGCCTTTTGCCCCTCGCACATGGGCGATGCACGTCATCAACGCTCACGGCCGACTATCAGTGACGAGAATTGAGAACAGGGTTGAATGGCGCGAATCAGGTTGCTGCAAACGAGAATTTCAAACTCTCCGGTTAACAGCCTCGTGGGAACCAGCAAGTCCAACGACTTTGCGGCGCAGATGACAACCCACGGGAACGCATGAATACTGGAGATTCGCAATATCGTGACCGTTATTTGAGCCAGATTGTCGAATCCCGCTTTCAAGTCGAGTCCACCCAAATTGGTGCGCACCAGCGTGATTTGCGAAGTCGCTCGTCGAGGGTTCATTATTCCCATGAATAGGGGTTATTGCTCGGCTACGATGGCCAAGTCCCAAGGCTTCAGCTTGAGTGCCTGCCCAACCCGGAGCG
Organism: Acidobacteriota bacterium; assembly: GCA_003225535.1. Classification (GTDB taxonomy): domain Bacteria; phylum Acidobacteriota; class Terriglobia; order Terriglobales; family Acidobacteriaceae; genus Sulfotelmatobacter. Next base: position 736 of record QIAL01001074.1, read on the forward strand.
AAGTGTCAGTCAGCAGATCCGATCCATTGCCATACGGATAGGGAAACGATTGCTCTTCTCCGGAGAAGTTCAGGTAATAATGCAGTAATTTTCCCTGTGCATTGCGCCCATGTCGAACTTTAACCGTCGCTGGAAGGGTTTGATCCGACCCAGTCAAGCCAGCACGCTTGAGCACCTCGCGAACGATTTCACACTGCAACGAGTCCGAGACCACGGTCCCCTCATAAGTCAAGATGCCATTCCCGTAGTGGTTGCGTGTGATCGCTGGAAATTTCCAGTATGGGTCGTCAAACGAAGCGATCACCTCGGCCGTATCGGGGATAAGAAATTCCTCCCATATCGCACCCTTGTTTTGGTCGCCTACTCCGTAGGCGTCGGGCGCGAGCCGTTCGGGCTCAGGAAGATTTGTGAACTCTTGTGAAAATTCATTTGTAAAACCGCTCTTGAATGCCATCACTACTTGGCCGCCGTTTTTCACGAAATCACAAAGCTGTTGCAGGATCCCGTCGGAGGCACTGTACAAGGGGGGCACCAGCAATACCTTGTAGCGTGACAGGCTTGCGTCCCCAGCCGCGACAAAGTCGGGTTCGACATTCAGGTCGTAGAGCGCGCCATACATCTGCTGAAGTGTGGTCATGTAATCTGCGTGATCGCTGTATGGCATGTAGCTCAGGGCGTTGGCCGAGTCAGCGCTGAAGAGGATGGCAACCTGATTGTCTTTCTTAAGATTCACAAGTTGCTGTCCCAACCTCTTCAACTCTTCTGCCACCCGCGACACTTCTGCATAGGTGCGATTCGGTTGCAGATCATGCGAAAGTACTCCT
>QIAL01000492.1 GCA_003225535.1 Acidobacteriota bacterium
AAAGACGCGCAGCCGCAAATGCGGCACTCGCGTTCGAGTACAACGCTGGATGTTTACCAGCAATTTGTACCTGAGAGTCAGCAGCGCGCTGTAGACAAACTCTCGGGATTGGCACCAATTGGCACCAAACCTCCCGTCACCATTCACCCGCACGTTGCTGATTTAATGGTGGCCAGGGACGGAGTTGAACCGCCGACGCCAGCCTTTTCAGGGCTGCGCTCTACCACCTGAGCTACCTGGCCACGTTTCCAGAGCCGCTGGCGGAGGCCTGCTGCAGCTCTCCGCTTCAGCCCGTTTGGCGGGAGGAACGACTGAAGCCCAACGGAATGCGCATGGAACGCTCTCGATTATAGCAATCACTTCTATTTCCCTCAACGTTGACGGTACGTTAGAGAAAGCACGGCAGAGACTTGCACGATTGATAATGGGTCTTCCATCCGTGCACTCAAGAAAGTTGTTGAACAGATATTACGCAAAGCTCTTCACGAATTCCACAAGACTGCGCAGCGCGATGCCTGACGGGCCTTTGGCGATCCAGGGCTTCTGCTCTTCCATCCAGGCCGTGCCCGCGATGTCGAGATGAATCCACGGAGTATCCTCAGCGAATTCCTTCAAAAACATGGCAGCTGTGACCGCCCCGCCCCATCGTCCGCCGGAGTTGACGATGTCAGCGATCGACGATCGGATCTGCTCTTTGTATTCGTCGTCCAGCGGCATGCGCCACATCTTTTCGCCGGCTTTGACATTGGCCGCCCGGAACCGGTTGTACATGTCGTCATCATTGGCGAAGATTCCGGCGTTGTTGTATCCGAGCGCGACGACGACAGCGCCGGTAAGAGTTGCTGCGTCGACCAGGTGCGTGCAGCCGAGTTGCCGCGCATAGTAGAGACCGTCTGCCAGCACCAGCCTGCCTTCCGCATCAGTGTTGATGATCTCGATCGACTTGCCTGACATCGCGATCTGCACGTCACCCGGCTTCTGGGCCTTTCCTGACGGCATGTTTTCGGTCGCGCATACAATGCCGATTACCTTCACCTTCGGCTTGAGCAGAGCGATGGCGCGCATGGCGCCAATCATCGTTGCACCACCGGCCATGTCATACTTCATCTTCTCCATGCCATCGGCGGGCTTAATCGAGATACCTCCGGTGTCGAACGTAATTCCCTTCCCGACCAATCCGAGTACCGGCTTCTGCGGCGCACCAGCAGGCTCGTAGGTCATTACGATCAGCGCTGGGGGCTCATCGGATCCCTGAGCGACGCTCCAGAAGGCTCCCATCTTCATCTCTTTGATCTTGTCGGCGCCGTACACCTCACATTTCAAGCCGACTTCAGCACACATCTTCTTCGCCCGCTCCGCGAGAATCGTCGGGGTCATGCGGTTCGAAGGCTCGTTGACGAGATCGCGTGTAAAATTCTGCGATTCTCCGACGATCCGGGCTTCATTGGCCGCCGTCTCAAGCGCGCCAGGATCTCCGCTTGAAATGACAGTCACTTCATCAATCTTCTGGTCTTTTCGGTCGCTGCGGTAATAGTCTGGATCAAAATTCCCTACGTGCGCCCCTTCAACAATCGCGCGGACTGATTCTTCGGCAGGAATTTCCTGAGGAGCGATGAATGCAAAGCTTCGGATCCCGCGCGACTTAAGCGTGCGCACGGCTGCCCCCGCACTCCGACGCAGGTCGTAGCTCGAAAATTTCTTCGCTGCTCCACCCGAAATCAGCAACAGACGCTTCGCCTTCAAGGAAGAGGGTTTATGCAGGAGATTCGTTTCAAGAGGTTTGCCGCTTATCTCCCCGCTCGCCAACAATTCGGATGCGGCTGCTTGGATCGCGGGGTCCGACGCTGTTACTTTCAATTCGGGCTTCTTGTCTTTCTCATTGGACGCGGCGTTTGAGTAATCGAGCACGATGGCAACCAGGGTTTCGGTCTCAAGGGCAGACGGAGCAGTGGAAGAAATTGTCGTTTTCATATTTGGATTAAGGTAATTATTGTGTTGTTCCAGTATCGTCGGCGAGGACGCTATTGTGCAAGAGACGCGACAAGAAAACAAAGCCTCCGGGTCGCAGATCCCGGCCCGGCAGAGTTCGCCTAGCCCAATTGATCGGAACAATGCCTCACGAGCCATGAACTCTCCCCATTCCTTACCCAAGGAGTTGCTGTCCTCAAAAAGCTTTCTGCTACACTTTCGCGCATGAGCCCAACTACACGAAGACAGTTCGTCGAGCAGTGCGCGTGTGCGGCGGCCGGAGCGTGTCTGTTACCGAGTCTAGGACGGGCTGCGGTTTCAGGGCCTTCCATTCCCTTCCCCACTGACCCGCGAGAACGAGTGGCAGTCGCAGCTTACCCGTTTCGCGAGTTCATCGTCGGATGGAAGGGGTGGGATGGCAATACTCCAAGCAAGCTACCGCGAGAGCGGCAGATGGAGTTGAAAGATTTCGCGGCCCACATCGCCGAGAAGTTCAATGTGCACCACATCGAGCCATGGAGCCCAATCTTCCCTTCGACTGATCCGAAGTATCTTGAACAATTCCGAGCGTCGGTGGAGAAGGCAAAGTCGAGTGTCGTTGATATCGCGGTGGATGGCGGACACAGCCAGTATGCAGTAGACAAGGCCGAGCGCGAGAAGGCAGTCGCGTCGAGCAATCAATGGGTGGACGTGGCGGTTGCGCTCGGATCCCCAAGCATTCGCACGCACATTGATGACGCCAAAGATTCCAAACCTGATGTAGGACGCGCAGCGGACACCCTTGCTCGCGTCGCGGAGTATGCTTCGAAGAAGAACGTTGTGACTCACTTAGAAAACGACAATCCGGTCAGCGAGGATCCGTTCTTCATCGTCGAGGTGATTCAAAAGGTCAATAGTCCGTGGCTGCGTGCGCTGCCGGACTTCGGTAATTCCCTGGCGGCGCACGATGAAGCCTTTCAAGATCGTGCGATGGAAGCCATGTTCGCGCATGCCTACGGGATCTGCCACGTCAAGGATGGCGAGGTGGACGACAAGGGGAATGCTTCACACGTCGATCTAGCCAAGGCATTTGCCACCCTCAAAAAGCACGGCTACAAAGGATATTGCTCGATCGAGTACGACGCTCCAGGCGATCCTTACAAGCCGACGGCAGCACTGGTGGAAGCGACGATCAAATATCTTTCTTAGGCAGGCTAGTTTCAAGGGTTCCTCCCTCCAACTGAAGGGAAACAACATCGTCGACTAGGGAATAGACGAAAAGCAATGGCGGGACAAGGAATTCAGCGGCGCGAGGTTTTACGCATTCTCGGGACGGCTGCGGCTGCGGCAACGTTTCCGGGATTCAGTAAGTGGGGATTCGCGTGCGGCCACGTGGGGAATGCAGCGTTATCGATCAGGCCTGCGTCCTACCGCCCGATATTTTTCGACGCCGAGGAGTATGCGATGGTCGAAAAACTGGCCGAGATGACTATTCCCAGCGATGAGACGCTGGGCGCAAAAGAAGCAGGCGTAGCGGAGTTTATCGATTTCATGGTGTCCAGCGATCCCGAAGTGCAATATCCGTTTCGCATGGGATTGGCTTGGCTGAATGCCCATAGCGAGAGTAGCGCGGGCAAGAAGTTTCTGGAACTCTCGGACGAGCAGCAGAATTCCCTGCTCGAACCTCTCGGTTTCAAGAGTAAGGCTCGGCCGGGCGAGGAAGACGGACGCAGATTCTTCGCGCTGGTTCGCGAATACACCGTAACAGGGTTCTATACGAGTGAGATCGGGTTTAAGGAATTGGACAATCCCGCGTTGAAGTTCTACGCCGAATCGCCAGAGTGTCCGCACAAAAATGATCGCGAACACAAACATTTGTCGCTGGCGAAATCCTGACAACCACTATGGCGAAACAAATCTACGACGTGATTGTGATTGGGACCGGAGCCGGCGGCGGCATGGCGATCAAGACGCTTTGCGAAGCGGGGTTGAAGGTGTGCGCGTTGAACGCCGGGCGCAGACTGGATCCAGAAAAGGACTTCCGCTATCACCGCATGCCCTGGGACATGAAGTTTCGCGGGCTTGACGATCCGAAGCGGCGCGGCGAATCCTATGGCTACATGGACAACGAATACACTAAGGCCGCATGGGATCACGAAATTCCATTCACAGTCCCGCCTGGAACAAAGTGGATGTGGTTACGGTGCAATGCGGTTGGTGGAAAGACGAATTTTTGGGGACGGAGCTCGGCGCGTTTCGGTGACATCGACTTCCGTGCGGCATCGGTCGACGGCTACGACGTGGATTGGCCGCTGACCTACGCCGAAATCGATCCGTTCTATACACGCGTCGAGAAGATGATCGGCGTGGCCAGCACAGTGCAGAACCGCCCCAGTAATCCTGACGGGCATTATCTGCCACCATTCAAATTCCGCTGTCTTGACTACATCCTTGAGGCCGGCTGCAACAAGGTGGGAGTACCATACCTGCCCGATCGGTGCGCCCAACTCACACAAGCGCATGAAGGGCATCCAGCGTGCCACTTTTGCGGAGAATGCACG
>QIAL01000493.1 GCA_003225535.1 Acidobacteriota bacterium
CGCTCGCGCCGCGGGCAGCATGCGTTCCTCCATGCGCCTGTGTTGATGCTGGACCATGCGCCGCGCCTTGGCCGGCAACAGGGCCGTGAGTGACCGGTCCGTGCACCGTCGGCAGATGCCCAACTCCGTGACCATGGAAGTGCGGCAGATGGAGTTTCCCCAAGCGCGAACTTCCAAACACAAACGAAAAGAAGCTGAAGCAGAAACCGACTGCGAAACAGATCAGATAAAAATCAGACCAGGTCATCGGATTCGCCTCCCTTCCGCGCGGTGATGATGATTCCCGGCGGCAGCCAATTCGGGACGCAGCGCCTCTAACAGACGATCCGACAATCCCGGCGTGTCGAGGATCGCTCCCAGAAGCAGCAATGCGCGGCGCGTATCTTTCTCTCGCGCGGCCTTGATCAGCACATGGCTGATCTCCGGGTCGCTCGCGAAGCGCTCGGAACCCTGCAGCAACCAGACGTCAATCTGGCCTTCTACCGTTCGCAAGTCCGAAGTCAGTTCCGTGTGATAACCCTCAGGGTCATCCACCAGAAAACCAGGATGAACCTTGAAGAACTTCGCCAGCAGCGCACGCGAAGACTGCGTCATGTGCGGGCGCGAACCGCTCTCGATCTGCGAGAGATACGACTGGCTGATGCTCTTCCCTTTACCCAGCTCCTCGCGGATCGCGCGCACCAGTTCGAGCTGCGTCATGGGGCGGCCTAGACCGCGCAGCGATCCTTCGACCTCGCGCAGGTAGCGGATTTTTTCGCCCAGCTTCACGGCTCGCCCGATTCCATTTCTCAAATCGCTATATTTATATTGCAATTTGCGATTTATGTCAAGAAATGTATATATCGAGTTCTCAGCGGTTTGCGGGAAAAGAGTTAGCTATGAGCTTCGAGCCACGAGCAAGCCGATTAAACTCGCAGCTCACAGCTCGTAAGCTCGTAGCTCAAAAAAAATGCCCCCGGCTGGCACCCGGGGGCTAACCACGGCATTGCTGATTCGTTCTCTTTGCTGGTGCGAAGATCGCTTACTGATGACGACCGTTGTGCTTGTCGCGGTAGATTTGGCGCGACTGACGGTTCTGCTGGCGATTAACCTTGGCGCGCTCCTGTGGGTTCAGTTTGCCGCCGTTCGCAGCGCGATCGTTGCGGACTTCATGGTTGATCTTGGCTTCATTGTTTTCGAGGTGCGCGGCTTCGCCGGCGGTGAGTTGCCCGCTCTTGATGCCCTGTCCGATGCGGTCCTGCTGGTTCTCGGCTCGCTTGCCAACTTCACTCTTGGGATCGGTGTTCTGCACCGCAGAGTTGTGCTTGTCCTGGTAAATCTGCTTGGACATCTGATTCTGCTGCTGGGTCAGAGTTTTCTTGTCGGCGGTGGTCAGCTTGCCGTTATCGAGCTTGCGCATGTCGCGCTCTTCCTGGTTGACCGTGGCTTCTTTCTTTTCCAGGTTGGTGGTTTCTCCAGCGGTCAGTTCCCCGCTTTTCACGCCGTTGGCGATCCGATCCTGCTGGTTCTCTTTGCGGTCCTGAATGCTCTCTCCGGTTACCGGCGCAGGTGTGTTTGTGTTTTGGGCCACAAGCGGCAGCGCGAGAATTGCGAGCGCTGTACTAAGAAACGAGATCTTGAGGGTGCTGTTCATGGATTTCTCTCCGTTGAATTTTGGTTCGTAATTCTCAGCTGCATTGTGGCCACGTCGGATGAAACCCAGAGTGTCAAGAAATGTTGCGGGAGTTTTATATCCATCTGGAACAGTGAGTTAGAAGTAATAGGAATAATTGGAGCGCGCACATAGCCCGGCCAACCAAGTGAAGGAAAGACTCAGGAGGCGGGCAGTTTGCAGCTAATTGCGAGCCTACCTACAAGCCCTGGCTAAGCGAAATCATAGTCCGGCTTCGATGCGCGACCTGGGATCGAGATAGTCGCGGAGAGCGTCGCCGATGAAGTTGAAACTCAGGACGGCGAGCATGACGGCGAGCGCCGGAAACAGGACGAGGTGGGGTGCGTCGAAGAGATGAGCGCGGCCGTCGTTCAGCATGGTTCCCCAGCTTGCGGTTGGGGGAGGAACACCAAGCCCGAGAAAACTCATGGTGGCCTCGGCGAGGATGGCGCCGGCCATACCGATCGCGGATTGCACGACCACCGGTTGAATGATGTTGGGCAGAATATGACGCACGACGATGCGCAGGTCGCTGGCGCCGAGCGCGCGTGCGGCCTCGACAAATTCGCGCTCGCGGGCGGCGAGGACTTGGCCGCGGACCAGTCGCGCATAGCCCACCCATCCACCGAGGGAGAGAGCGAGCACCAGGTTGAAGATCCCGGGACCGCGGAACGCAACGAAAGCAATCGCCAGCAAGATTCCGGGGAAGGACAGGAATGCATTCATCACGACGACGTTGAAGAAGCGGTCGATCCCGCCTCCGTAGTAGCCGGCGATTGAGCCGATGATCAGACCGAGGGCAAGTGAAGTTGCAACCACGGAAGCGCCTACCAGCATCGAGATGCGCGCACCGTAAATCACACGGGAGAGGATGTCGCGTCCGAGTTCGTCGGTGCCGCACCAGTGGGCTCGAGACGGAGGGTTGAGGCGATCCGGGAGATTGATTGCAGCCGGATCTTGCGGGGCGATCCACGGGGCGAACAAGGCAAAGGTCAGGAAAATGAGGATGAGTACGACCCCGATCGCGGCCAGGGGATTGTGGCGAGCGTTGCTCGCAACCCGGCGGCGGAGCGAGATGGCGTCGGTCGACATACAGGAATATTAAATCGCGTTGAACTGGACTTGAGATCGGAAATGAGTTGTGTTCTTATAAGAAAAACAGCGGGATCGTAAAACCCCTTCCGCAAGTGCGCGCCGAAACCTCCACCCTTAGCCTTACATTCCAAGGAGGAAGATCATGAATAAAGTCTCGTATATTCCCAAAGATTACAACACCATCACACCATACCTGATCGTCAAGGGCGCCGCCCAGGCGATCGACTATTACAAGAAAGTTTTCGGCGCGACGGAAGTCGTTCGCATGAATGGACCGGACGGGAAAGTCGGTCACGCCGAATTGAAGATCGGGAACTCGCATATCATGCTGGCCGACGAGAATCCCGCCATGGGGCAGGGGCACACCAGTGCGACGACGATTGGCCAAAGCCCGGTGAGCCTCTATGTGTACCTGCCCGACGTCGATACCGTGGTGAAGCGGGCGGCGGCGGAGGGAGGAAAGATCCTGAAGCCGGTTGAGAACCAGTTCTACGGGGACCGCTCCGGCTTCCTTCAGGATCCGTTCGGACACCTGTGGGGCGTCGCCACTCACGTGGAAGATGTTTCGCCGAAAGAATTGGAAGAACGGATGAAAAAAGTAGTACAGGCCGCGTAGGTTGCCTGCCACAGAAGGCGGGACCGCAGAGTCCCGCCTTTGCTGCTCGCACTGAGAATCCTGATTGTTTACTACCAGATTTCGAGTTCGAATTTGCGATAACGCTGAATCAGCGTGAAATCGGTGCGGTTCGATGTGACGATTCTGGCACCGTGAGATCGTGCGGTCAGGGCGATCAGAACATCAAAGTGCAAGTCTCGCAGTTTCTCGGGAGTGAAGCCCGTGTTTGCGCGGATCTTTGCCAATATCTGTCCTGATTCAAGCCAATTCTTCATCGTGGGTGTGAGAACTGGGTGGTTGCGTTCCAGTCGGTGCAGAAACCGCTGCTCGGCGGGATTGGTTGCACCGCGCCACAGTTCCGCCAGAACAACGGAAGATGTTCGGAGAAGGCCGGTTATGGATTGGATTTTCTGTTGATGACGCCCGGCGCGCAGGTCGTCGACCAGGACTGAGGTGTCGAAGATGAGGATCTCACTCACGATGGCCAGCGAACTTGAGCTTGCCTGCGTTTTTCTTCATCAGATCTTTGAAACGCCTAAGGGCGACCACTTCGCGCAGTGCGATATGAACCGCTTCCGTGCGGGTTTTGACGCCCAGGACTCTCGCGGCCTCATCGGCGAGATGGGTATCGAGTCGGATGGAGGTAAGGGTGCCAGCCATGAGATCAGCCTTCTTTCCGATGTATATATACAGTACATAAGTTGTATATACAGGTCAAGAACCCGCCCGCCCATTTGAAGAAAATGCCAAGCGTGGGCCCCCGCTAACCAGAATGTAAGATCGAGTCCCGCTGTGCGTCATTTGGCCCTCCCCTTCCTGATTTTCTAAATACCTGAGACGAGCGCATCCTGTCCGTCATTGTCTGATTCTGGGGTTCGCGACCGAGTACAACACATCGGTCAGAAAGTTCACAGCGACATACGTGAGGCCGATGGCGAGAATGCAGCCCTGCACTAGATAGTAGTCTCGGTTGGAAATGGCTTGGATGGTGAGGCGGCCGACGCCGGGCCAGGAGAAAATGGTTTCGGTTACGATGGCGCCTGCCAGTAACGCTCCGAATTGCAGTCCGAGGACCGTCAGCACTGGGATCATGGCGTTGCGCAGGGCGTGGCGATAGACGACTGTGCGCTCTGGGAGACCCTTGGCGCGGGCGGTGCGGATATAGTCTTGGCCGAGTTCCTCGAGCATGCTGGTGCGAACCATACGAGTGAGGATGGCTGCCAGGGCGCTGCCCATAGTGATGGCGGGGAGGACCAGGTTTGCGAAAGATCCCGCGCCGGAAACGGGGAGCCATCCGGCTTTGATTGCGAAGAGCAGGATCAGGATTGGTCCGAGCGCGAAATTTGGGAAGGAGAGGCCGAAGAGGCTCACCACGGAGAGCAGGCGATCGTCCCAACGGTTGCGGCGGCGGGCGGAGCGGACTCCGGCGGGGATGGAGAGGACGATTGCGACGAGGAGGCTCGCCAGCGTGAGTCGGAGCGTGTAGGGATAGCGCTGTGCTAGAAGTTTCGTGACCGTCTGGTTGTAGCGGATCGAGCGGCCGAGGTCGCCGTGGAGGACGCCTTTCCAGTAACGGATGTATTGCTCACCGAGCGGAGCGTCTAGGCCGAAGGCGTGACGGGTGGCGGCAATGTCGGCGGGCGGGGCGCCTTCACCGAGCATCTGCTGGATGGGATCTCCCGGGACCAAATGGATCATGAGGAAGACAAGACTGACCACCAGCCAGATGACTGGGAGGGTGTAGAGGACGCGTTGGGCTACAGTTCTCAGTTGGCAGTTCTCTGTTCTCAGTTCTCAGTACACAGTACTCAGTGTTGAGTTCTCAACGTCGGCGATTTAGTGCCTTACGGGAATGCCTTGATGCAGTAAAGGTGCTTTCGGCCAGTAGGGATCCTTCGACTGCGCGCGACGACTCGTTTTGCTCGCCGTCGTGCTCCGTTCAGGATGACAATTGCTCATCGTTTCCAGTGCTCGCCTGGCGCCAAGCGGCAGGAGAGACGTCCGCCGCCACAGCCAGCGAGGACGCCGGCGCTACTAATTTCCGGCGCCTTTGGCGGCTTCGGCTTCCCCTTCAGCCTTCGTGGTCTTTTC
>QIAL01001075.1:0-514 GCA_003225535.1 Acidobacteriota bacterium
TACAGCATGATGGTGGGAACGTACATCATGTTGTTGGTCCAATAGCACCAGCCCGAGAGAAAACCGTGGAAGTCGCCAAAAATTTCCTTGGCCCACAGATATACGCCGCCTTCGCCGGGATAGCGATTCGCAAGTTCAACCACGGCGACGCCCTGCGGCCAGAAGAAGAGCGCGAGCGAAATGATCCACAGCCAAACCGTTACGCCACCATTGGCGGCGATAGACGGAACGACGTTGAGATTGAAAACAGCAACAACAAAAAGCAGAACGAGATCCCCGCGGCCCAGCACGCGGCGCAGCTGTGGCGCTTCTTGTGCCAGCGGTGCTGACGGCGCGGCGGTGACCTCGTTCGCCAATAGCGCTCTCTCCTAAAAGACAGAGCGAGCCGGACTAGTGTCCGGCCGCCCCCACAAATGCGGCGCCACGCTCCTGCTGGGCTCTCGTGAGCGCGGGCGTCAATGGCGCGCTGATGCTCTATCCGCAGGAAATTCGCAACTACCGCGACTGGACCAAA
>QIAL01001075.1:547-1459 GCA_003225535.1 Acidobacteriota bacterium
AATGTCCGCTTCGGTGTGCTGAACGGAGACGGTCCACTGTTCATCCCACCAATACGGCTGAGCCAGCACCCCGCGATTGACCATGCCGAACCAATAGTGGCGCCAGAGATCGATATCGATTTTGGTCCAGTCGCGGTAGTTGCGAATTTCCTGCGGATAGAGCATCAGCGCGCCATTGACGCCCGCGCTGGCGATATAGGCTTGCAAGCCGGATTTTTTGACGATAGCGCGATAGCCTTCGGTCAGTTTTTTGCTGAGCTTGTCCACGTGCCCGTAGTTTTCGCGCGTGAGGACTTCGCGGAACGTCGCGAGACCGGCAGACATAGCGACGCGGTTGGTGTTGTACGTGCCGCCATGAAAAACTTTGTGTTGTGAAATCAAATCCATCACGGCGCGGCTCGCGCCAAAAGCGCCCAGCGGCAAGCCGCCACCGATGGACTTGGCCAGGCAGATCATGTCCGGCTTCACCCCGAAGAATTCGCTGGCACCTCCCCAGGCAAGTTTGGCGCCGGTTTTGACTTCGTCGAAGATGAGCAGCGCGCCGTTCTTCGTGCAGATGTCGCGCAACCCTTGCAGGAATCCGGGCTGAGGCAAGCACAGTCCGACGTTCATCATAATGGGCTCGAGAATAATAGCGGCGATTTGGCCGGGATTTTCCTTGAAACGGCGCTCGACGCTAGGGAGATTATTGAAAGCCGCGACGACGACGTTGGAGAGAGAAGCTTTAGGCACACCTCCACCGCCGGGAACGGAATTGGGTGCGTCCGGATCGCCGTACTCTTCCGCCTTGGGCTTGACGCTGACGAGCGCGGTGTCATGCAGGCCGTGGTAGGAACCCTCGAACTTCAGGATTTTATCGCGGCCGTTTGCAGCGCGCGCGATGCGGCAGGCGTGCATGGTAACTTCGGTTCC
>QIAL01001076.1 GCA_003225535.1 Acidobacteriota bacterium
CAATATTTTGGAGTTGTGTTGGTCATCGGCGGCTGCATCGGACTTTCTTATGCCCCGCCAGATCCCAACGCCAAGGTCACCAAAAAACGCTGGATACCGTTTGCCGCGGCGGCCCTTCTATTGTGGGGCGCCGATCAAACAATGGTAAAGTGGTGCTACAACCACGGAGCCAGCGATCCAAACATGGCCCTTTATAACACCGTCGGCGCCGCGTTGAGTCTGGGCATTTATGGGATACTTTTCGGTCGCCAAGGGGCCCACTCCGGTACCGAATGGATCAAATCGTTCGTGCCGATGGGCATGATGGCCGGCGGCGATTTAACCGTGATCATCGCGTCGCAAAAAGGGCCTATCTCGCTGGTCAACCCAATTAGCGGCGCCTATCCAGTAATCACCCTGATTTTTGGCGCGCTTGTTCTCCGCGAAAAAGTGACGAAGTTCCAGTATGTTGAAGTAGTGCTGATTGTGTTTGGACTATTTTTGTGCGCAGCTTCCTGATGTGAGGTGGAAATGAAAACGTATGAAAATTTTATCGATGGTCGCTGGCAAACCGCGCGCGCGGGTCAACTTCGGGAAATTCGTGATCCCGCCAATGGCGAATTAATTGCCAAAGTCCCGGAATCGGGTCGCGAAGACGTGATCGCCGCCATTCAGGCTGCTCGCAAAGCCTTCGATAGTGGGCCATGGCGAAAAACCTCGGCGCTCGACCGCGGCAAGTTCCTGTTCAAAGTCGCTGAAGCGATCCGCAGTCAGGCGAAGAAACTCGCGGAACTCGAAGTGCGCAATTGCGGCAAGCCGCTCGCCGAAGCGGAATTTGACATTGCTGACGCGGCCAATTGCTTCGAGTTCTATGGCGGCCTGGCCACCAAGATTCATGGCGAAACGATGCAGGTCCCGGCCAATTCGCTCAGCTTTGTGGTGCGCGAGCCAATCGGCGTCTGCGGCCAGATCATTCCGTGGAATTATCCACTGCTGATGGCTGCCTGGAAGCTCGCGCCTGCTTTGGCCGCGGGCAATTGCTGCGTGCTCAAGCCATCCGAAATGACGCCTCTAACTGCGCTGGAGCTTGCGGAGATATTTCGCCAGGTCGAGTTGCCGGCTGGGGTTGCGAACATTGTCACCGGACCCGGAGCCGGCGCTGGGAATCCATTGGTGGATAAAATTGCTTTCACCGGCGGCACGGTCACCGGACGCAAGATCATGACCGGGGCTGCCACGAACATTAAGAAAATCTCGCTCGAACTCGGCGGCAAAAATCCGAACGTCGTCTTTGCTGACGCCGATTTGCCCGCGGCCATTGACGGCGCGCTCTTCGCCGCGTTTGCAAATCAAGGCGAAGTTTGCTCGGCCGGATCGCGATTGCTCGTCGAGAAATCGATCCATAAGCAACTTCTTGAGGGGATGCTGGCCAAAATTCCAAAGATCAAGCTCGGTCACGGCTTGACCGCCAACGTCAAAATGGGGCCGCTCATTTCGGCAACTCACCGCGATAAGGTCGAATCCTATATTAAGATTGGCCTTTCCGAAGGCGCGAAGCTCCTTTGCGGCGGCAAGCGCCCACAGGATTCCGAGTTGAGCAAAGGCTTTTTTGTCGAGCCGACCATTTTCGACAACGTCGCACCAAACATGCGCATCTCTCGCGAAGAAATTTTTGGACCCGTGTTGACCGTCACGACGTCCAATTC
>QIAL01000562.1 GCA_003225535.1 Acidobacteriota bacterium
AGAGCATGGATGACAAGTCTGCTCCAGCCGGCATCGGCGCAGCTAATGCCTTCTCTGGTCACATGAATGACAGGATTCCCTCGCTCGACTACGGTCCGTCGGATTTCAGCGTGAAGCATCGTTTCGTGAACAGCGTTGTCTATGCGCTGCCCATCGGACGAGGCAAACGCGTACTGGGAAATGCGAATCGAATCGCGAACCTGGCGGTCGGCGGCTGGCAAGTCACCGCCATCACCACCTTCCAAACCGGCTTCCCATTCTCCGTCTTGGCTCCCGATCCTGGTGCTTATCTGAGCTTCAACATGAGGGCAAACCAGGACGGAGATCCCAACCTTAGCAACAAGAACATAAATGAGTGGTTCAATACCTCTGCGTTTGCCCAGCCAGCTTTTGGTGTCTACGGGAGTACGAGACGCAATACTCTGACGCAGCCCGGCATCAACAACTGGGATGTTGGAATGGGCAAAACGTTCCAGTTCACGGAAAGGGTTGGTTTTCAATTCCGGGTAGAGACATTCAATACCTTTAACCACACCCAGTACGGAATCGATCCCACTGCTGCGGCTTCTGGCGGGCCAGGCCAGAGCTCCGTGGACAGCAACATTGCAGATCCACAATTCGGTCGGGTGATCAGTGCGCGACCCGGTCGTATCCTGCAATTCGGCGGCAAGCTGACATTTTGACGAGTGTGCCGCTAGCACTATCATCCCGCCAGCCTGATCGGCTGGCGGGATTGTTTTTGAGGTACACTCGCCCGGTGATTCTCCGCAAACTCTCTTGGGCTTTGTTGGTCGCCACGGGTTCTTGGTCAACCGCTGCGGATGCCCAATCCAACGATTCGGTCGAGCATTACGCAGAAGAAGGCCAAAGCGCACTCGCTGCCGGACGTTATGCCGACGCTGAGAAGGCCTTCGAAAAGCTGCGCCAGCTTGAGCCAACAATGGCTGAGGTCCATGCGAACCTCGGTCTCATCTATTTTCAGGAACGCAAGTTTGAACAGGCCGTTCCCACTCTGCGGCAAGCACTAAAGCTGAAGCCTGCGCTGACCAAGACCGACAATCTTCTCGCCATGTCGCTCTCAGAACTTGGTCGCTACCAGGAGGCTGTCCCGGGATTGGATAAATGCCTTCATCATTCCACCGATACTGAGATCAAGCGCATGTGCGGCCTCGAATTGCAGCGCGCTTACACCGGCCTGAAAAAAGACGACAAGGCGGTCGAAGTTGCGATGCAGTTGAACCGACTCTTCCCGGACGATCCCGAGATCCTCTATCAGACCGGAAAGATTTACGGGAACTTCGCTTTTCTCACCATGGAGAAGTTGGCGCAAGTTGCTCCAACGTCGGTGTGGAAACATCTTGCGGCGGCGGAAGCGCACGAGAGCCAGGGGTCTTACGATCAGGCGATCCCGGAATATCACGAAGTGCTGAAGTTGGAGCCGCAGCGGCCGGGGATCCACTACCGCATCGGTCGAAGTCTGCTTGGACGCTATTGGCAACGCCACTCGTCGGAAGATCTCACGGCCGCAGAAAAAGAATTCGAACAGGAATTACAGATCGATTCCGCAAACGCCAACTCCGCGTACGAACTTGGCGAACTCCGCCGCAAGGCGAATCGATTCGACGAAGCGCAACAATACTTCGAACGGGCGTTACAGCATTATCCGGATTTTCCCGAAGCACAACTGGGTCTCGCGGCCGTGTTGCAGGCCAAGAAATTGAACGACCAGGCCCTGATTCACGCGCAGCGTGCTGTCGCCATCGATCCTGAAAATGAAGTCGGCTGGTATCGTCTGGCTCAGATTCAGAAAGCGCTGGGCAATAGTGCCGAACAAGAAAAAGCATTGGCCGAATACAGACGCTTGCATGACAGGTCAAGTCAGCAGCGCGGTTTGGAACCTGTATTTTCTCCTCGTGAAGTGACAAAGCAGGAGGTCGAACCAGCCGCGCAATGAGTCCATGCCTCTAAGGCAGCGTCACAACGGCCACAGAATATCCGCCTAGGCTTGTCGTATCGCCACTCAGCTTCGTCAAAGCAGGAGGCTGGAAGCCGGTGGTTTGGTCGACGTACTCCAATTGTCCGCCGCTTGCGCCTGTTACCGCAATATCGAATTTCCGATCACGCTTGTTGACCAAGAGCACGCGATGTTTGCCATCATGCGTGACGAAGGCCAGAGAGTAGACATACGGATTGTTCGGCATAGTCTCAATCTCGACCTGCTTGTCGCCTGGGCCGAAGTGGTCGTGAAGCAGCTTGAGCACCCAGAAGCGCGCGTTTGGCTTTCCGTCATTCCAATCCACCATGGAGACACTGGGGAATTGCGTGGGAAATCCGACCAGCTGTGACTCTCCGGCAACATCGATGCCGATTTGCGTCAGTTCCCCGAAGAGATATGCGTACATCGCACCAGCCAGGTTCCAGTAGGAATTTGGAATTGGCTGAGCCACGTGTCCTGGAGTCCCTTGAGCCAGATCGTCAGCGGAAATCACGCCAAGTTCGTCGATCGTCGTCTTCGTCTCAGGAGACAAACGCTTGCGGATGGCTTCCACGTACCGCACGGTCTTGAGGAATCCGTCGGCCTGAGCGAAATACGTGAACTGCTCCACTTCCGGGGTCTCGTCGACCGAAGGAACCGCATAGAAGTGGTAGGAGATGAAATCCAACGGCACGCCCGGCTTGTGGTTCTTGTGATCCAGGAAATACTCAAAGTAGTGCGGTTCGATAGGTATAGCCAGCGCCATTCCGACGAACTTCATATCGGGTTGAACCTTCTTCATCGCCAAGACGACTTCGTCATACAGCTTGGTATACGTTTCTGGGGAAATGTGGTGCTCGAAATCGATTTCGTTGAGTATCTCCCAGTAGGGAATCGAGTAGTGGTATCCAGACTCGTGACGCTTGCCGAATTCATCCGTGAAGCCGCCCTGCGCGTACCACGAGACAAGCCGGGCATAGTAGTCGGCGACTTCCTTCATGCTGGGATCGCGAAGCTCCGTGCCCTGCTCGTATGTCCAGGTCACCTGCGCTGGATCCGCCGGATACGCGACTGGCTTGTCGGTCGTATACATCCATTGCGGGATTGTGCTGAAGTTGAGAATGACGGAATGTCCCTTCGTCGCTTCAAGAAAATCGATAGTCATGGGATCGATCGGTGTAAAGTCCCAGGAAGTTGTCCCATCCTTTGGAGGTTCCAGTTCCGCGACCCCGAGCTTCGGATAGGGAAGCCATGGAACGTAACGCACGTAGTCCGCCCCGAGATCGTGAAGAGCCTTGAACGCATTGTCATGCACGGGCGTGCCTCGCTGCAGAGGAGGATTGACCACAACCTGCAGCGTCGAGGTTGTCTGGGATGTGTGGATGACCTTGTCCCAATGCGGCGTCACCTTGATGGGCTGTTCCTGAGCAAAGGCAGCCAAAGCGCAGAATAGGAGAAGAGTGATGTTCGTCATTATTTGTGATGCCAACCGAATGCTCATGCAATTCCTCCAGGGACATCTAACGACTCTGAATCGGCAAGTATCGAATGCTGCACCAGCCTGTACTCGACGTCAAAGCTCAATCTACAGACTGAAACCGATTTCGTCATAAGAAACAATGAAAGAACGGCATCGAGCGATTCAACATGCTCTTTGCCAGCGAACACTTGTGCAAAGGGCATGCCATCGCAAGCCGCTACGTTTCGGAGTTCTTTCGGCGTCGACTCGCGCGTTTCGCACTTCGAAATGCTGCCTCAGGTGGGTGGCAGGCTTGTGGCTCGGACGAACACGGGCTATGCTTCCCGATTTACAAGTCTTTGCTTAACGGGACATTCTCAGAATGAATTCGTCAGACGATCAACTCAAGGTCGGACTCTTCGGCATCGGTTTGGAGGCGTACTGGGAACAGTTCGCCGGACTCAGGGACAGGCTCGTCGGATTCACCGATCAGGTTTCAGGAAAGCTTGAGAGTTCTCGGGTGAAGGTAGTCAATCTCGGCCTAGTCGATACTCCCGAGAAGTCCTTTGCAGCGGGACACGAGTTTCGCAAAGCAGACGTTGACCTGATTTTTCTGCACGTCACGACCTATGCTCTGTCTTCAACGGTACTCCCGGCCGTGCGCCGCGCGAGAGTGCCGGTCATCATTCTGAATCTCTCGCCTGCACCCGCCATTGACTACGAGCGATTCAATCGTCTCGGAGACCGCACCAAGATGACCGGCGAGTGGCTTGCCTTCTGCCAGGCCTGTCCGGTTCCGGAGATCGCGAACGTATTCAATCGCTGCCGCATTCCATTCTTTCAGGTTACCGGAACGCTCGACGACGATCCGGTCGCCTGGGCTGAGATTTCCGATTGGGTTGAAGCCGCTCGCGTGGCGCATGCGATGGAGCACAACCGCCTCGGGGTGATGGGCCACTACTACGGAGGCATGCTCGACATCTACTCCGATCTTACCCAGCAATGTTCCTGCTTCGGAGGCCACATCGAGATCCTTGAAGTAGAAGAACTGGCCGCCCTGCGACGCGACGTCAGTGAAGCCGATGCGAATCGCAAAGTCACGGAGTTCAGGGCTGCCTTCGATGTACAGCCCGATTGTTCCGAGCAAGAACTTC
>QIAL01000563.1 GCA_003225535.1 Acidobacteriota bacterium
TGTGGCGCGTTCGGTTGTGGCTGGCCCGGCTGTGGCCTATTGTTAGGCTGGTTGAAATCGGGCCGATTGTTGGGCTGCGCCGACGACGGACGATCATTCCGTGCCGGTGGCTCAAACGGACGATTCGCTCCGGGTTGCGGGCGATTATCCGCGGGCCGATTGTCGGGTTGATTCGGCTGCGGCCGATTATTCGGCGCCGGCGGATTGCCCGGCTGAGGCCGATTCGCCGCAGGATTGTTCATGCCCGGACGCTCGTTCGCGGGGGGATTTCCTGCTGGTTGATTCGCTGGCGGATTTCCAGGCCGAGCATTCGGCGGATTACCCGTACGATTTCCAGCTGCCGGAAGCGGCTGCGGCCGTGCGGGAGGAGCAGTGATCACGCGAGGCGCGGACGCTGGAGCATTGGCGGCGTGCATCTGCTGAAGCTGCGGACGCGACACCGGCACTCCCGGATGCTGCGCGAGCACCTGCTGGCGGGATGCGAACGACGGCGGTGGCGGCGGTGGCGCGTTTTTGGCGATCACCTGACGGCTGGCCACTGCTTGCGGTGGTGCGGCCACACGATTCGTGTTGTTGGCCTGCATTCCCATCACTGCTTGACGGCCGGGAGGTACGGCTGCGCGCGAGCTCACCGGACTTCGCTGTAGCTGGCTCTGGTTCACCGCAACCGCGGTCCGTCCTACCGGTTGAGCGCTCGCGAATGCCTGCTGCGGAACCGCAGTCACTCCTCCACGAACGTTTCGATTCACGTACGTGACGTTGTTAATCGTCGTGTTGTTGTTAACGATGGTCGTGTTGTATACGTTCGTCACTTGCGTCACGTTTACCGTAGTGTTCGTGACATTGACGCGGTTCACATAACCCCGGCTCACACGGTATGACGGCACGTACACTTCCCTCGGGCCGAGTGGAAACCACGCGACGTTGCCGCCGACTCCGATTCCGACTCCGCCGACGAAAGCTACGAGCGCTGGCGCGTACACGGGACGAACTTCGCGCGGGCCGGGTATCCAACCCCAGCGGCTGCCGACGAAAACCCAGCGTCCGTAATGGAACGGCGCGTAACCCCAACTGGCATCGTCGACCCAAGTCCAGCCCCAGGGATCAATCCAGGCCCAATGCCCGTAGTGGTACGGAGCCCAACCCGCGTCCACGCGCGGATACCAGACGCTTCCGTACTCGGGCGCGGGACTCCAGTCTCCGTATTCGTCGAGATCTTCGAAGCCGACGACCTGGCGGGAGCAGTACCGCGCAGATGGGGAATCTTCGTACCGACGCTCGCGGTCATCGCTCCAGCGATCGAAAGGATCCGGGGCGCCAATCTGGTCCACTTCCGCGTTCAGCGCCGTAGTTCCCCGGAAGGTTACGCGTTGACCCCGATGAATCGTGTAGCTCTGTCCGTTGCCGGTCGACTCGCCTTCTCCATCGCGAATCGTGACGATGGTGTAATCGCCGTTTTCCGAGGATTCGATGCGATAGCGCCCTGGCTGTTGAATCACGAACGCCTGATTCGCCGTGTCGATCTCGTAATCAGTATCGCGATCGAGTTCATACACGCGCACATTGATGGTGCCGGCGCTGAGCTGAATCTGCACGGTGCGGTCGTCGAGATTGAGAAACGTGAATCCGGTATTGGCGCCGAGATCTATCTTGGACGACCCGAGTTGCACTTCTCCTCGTGAGTCACGATCGGCCCAGAGTTTGTCGCCTGTAGTCATGGGCCGATTGCGCGTAGCCTCGACCCATTCCGATTCTCCGGCGGGCTGAAAGGAGACAGATCCGTCGATGTGCCCAAGCCGGGCGACACGGCTCGGAGGATCGCCCTGATCTTGATCTTGATCCTGCGCTCTCGCAACCAGCGAGGATGCAGCGGTCAACGATATGCCGATGACCAGCATGGCAATCAGTTTGAGTTTTTTCTTGCGTTGAATAAGTCCTGTCTTGTTCATAAAGTCGTTCACCTCTTCCCGAACGTAGAAACGTCGCACGCCCAATGTGCACGACCAAGGTTCTGGGGGATTTCTCTCTGACGATACGCCCCGCCCTGACCGTGACCAAGCTTACTTTGGATGCTGACCGCGTCGTGCCCTTGACTACAGTGATTCGCGTAGCCGCACTGAGAACGAAGGTCATGCACTGCTACAATGCCGTGTTCCCACAGACTTAGCGCCGGCCGCGAACTTCATGGCCTGCAATCACGTACTGTCTTGTGGGGAGCCTTGGATGCCGTCTCAGTCGTCCAAGTCCCAGTCTCAGTTCAGAAGTCGCACGTTCTCCGGGGAGCGCACGTGGAAGACGTCCAGGTCGTCGCGATGCTGGTCCGGCGTTGTATCGCCGGCGATGCCGCCGCCTGGGAGGAGATTGTGCAGACCTATAACCGTAGGATATACAACATCTGCTATCGCTTTGCCGGCACGTCCGACGACGCCCAGGACCTGACGCAGGAAGTTTTCATCAAGATGTACCGCACGCTTTCGAGCTATGACGCATCGAAAGGCGCGTTCGTCACCTGGGTTACGACCATTACCCGCAACCTGCTGGTGGACCATTTCCGCAAGACCAAGCAGGACCGGATGACCGACTCGATGGACTCGACGGCTTCCGATCACGAGGACGCCCAGCCGCTCAGTGAGCAAATCCCTGACCAAAGTGCCCCGCCGGACACCCAGGTGCGCCAGCGGGAGCTGTCCGAGACAGTGCACCAGGCCTTGGGCAAACTTTCTCCCGAACTTCGGGAAGCAGTGATTCTAAGGGACTTGCAGGATATGGACTATAAGGAAATTGCCACCGCTTTGAGGGTTCCGGAGGGCACCGTGAAATCAAGAATAAATAGAGGGCGGGCGGAACTTGGCCGGCTCCTACAACGTACCTATAGGCAGGTGATGTGATGCCAGATCGGACAAAAAACGATCACACCAATAACGGAATCGGGTGTAACGAGTTCGACCTGCTCCTTTCGGACGCGCTTGATGGCGTTCTCAGCGGGGCCGGACTCGACCGCTTCCAGGCACACGCCCGCACCTGCAAGACGTGCGGGCCGCTGCTCGAGGAAGCGGAGGCAGGCCGTCAGTGGCTGAAAGGTCTCACGGAGGTGGAGCCTCCAGCCAGCCTGGTCTCGAACATCCTGGCATCCACAACGGGCGTTGACACCCAACGCCTGCGGACGATGACACGCGCTCCGCAACCACGCATTTCCTGGTGGGAGCATGTGCAGGCTTCATACATGGAGCCGATGTGGGCTATAGTTCGGCAACCGCGTTTCGCCATGTCATTTGGAATGGCATTCTTCGCGCTGTCGGTGAGCCTGACTGTGGCTGGCGTGAAACCGAGAGACGTACTTCAGATCAGCCTGCGGCCTTCGGCGATCCGGCGCACGTATTACAACACGCAAGCTCGAGTCGTTCGCTATGTTGACAATGTCCGGCCTGTACTCGAAGTGCAGGCAGCTCTGCGCGGGATCAAACGCAATATGAATCCCGCCGAGCCCGGACCAAGCAAGCAGCAGAAAGAACGCAAGAACGACACAACACAACAGCCCGAGCAGAAGCAGGATCGCAATTACAGCCAGACAGGGGAGAAACTAATTCTGGCCGGCGATCCGCTGGGTCCATCTAATCGCGATCTGCCTGTAGTGTCGGTGACCACGTACAGGAGGTTCGTATGAACTGCGCCACTCACAGCGATCAAGCTGCAGTGGCTTTCTGCCGCACATGCGGCAAGCCACTTTGTAACCAGTGCACCCGCGACGTCCGCGGAGTGATTTACTGCGAATCGTGCCTCGCGGCACGCATGGAGGGCGCCACAGCGGCGCCAGGGACACAGTATGTTCCGCCTCCACCGCCACCGCCCAACGTGTATCCACCCATTGGAGGGCCGGGTGCCTACGTCCCGCCTCCACCGGTCTATACGGGCCCGAATCCGACGGTCGCGGGGATTCTCGGAGCTATCCCGCTGGGCCTTGGCGCCGTCTACTGCGGGCAATACGTCAAAGGACTCGTTTACCTCGGAATCGCTGTGCTGACCATCGTTGTTCAATCCCAAAACATACCGGGGATGGCGCACGCCGCGATAGGGCTCTTCATGGGGTTTTTCTGGGTCTATCAGATCATCGACTCAGTACGCACCGCGAGGGCAATTCAGCTCGGCACCCCCGCGCCTGACCCCTTCGGGTTAGTCTCGATGTTTGGTGGGAGCAGCACGGGCGCGGTTGGCACGTCTGCGAGTGGAGTTATTCCGCAAGGTAACACCACCAAAATTCCGACGGCGGCAGTCATTCTGATCGTTCTAGGCGTGCTGTTCCTGATCAACACGGCGTTTGACTTCAGCCTGCACCGCTTTTGGCCTCTTGTCCTGATCGTTCTGGGCGTGTATCTCTTTGCTAAAAACTGGGGCCTGCTGGGCAACTATCGGCCTGGCTGCGTTTGCGAACGTTGCCGCACGCGCAGACTCATGGGACCAGCCATGCTGGTCACTATCGGCGTCATGTTCCTGCTCCACAGCGTTTCTGAGGTGGGAATCGACAAGACCTGGCCGGCGATCTTGCTGGTCATTGGCGTAGTCAAACTCATGCAGAGCAACGCGTCTTACGACGGACACGTGGGCCCGTTGCCACCCGGACCGGACAGCTATCATCCACCATCACCGCCGGCGGAAAGCATGGATCCCTCATCCGGGGAGGTGAAAAATGTCTAACCCAGTAGCGACGCCTCCACCACCGCAGTTTTCTCCGTTACCACCGTTGCCGCCGCCGCGTCACCGCTCGTTTGCGGGGCCGTTCGTACTGATCGTGATCGGCACCATCTTCCTGCTGACCACGATGCGCGTGCTGTCGGTGGGCAAGCTGGCTCACCTGTTCGCCAGTTACTGGCCATTGCTGCTCATCCTGTGGGGAGTGATCAAGATCGTTGAGCATCAACGGGCACAACGCGGAGGCTACCGTTCATCCGGCATCGGCGCGGGCGGAGTCTTGCTCATCGTCATGATCGTCGTGTTCGGCCTGATTGCAAGCCAACTGCAGCGTGTGAACTGGTCCGGGCTGCGCGACGAGATCAATGTTGACGACGGAGATTTCCCCAACATATTCGGTGAGACTTTCAATTACGACGACCATCTCGAGCAGAATTTTCCGACTGACGCCAGCTTGAAAGTCATCGACAATCATGGCGCGGTCAGCGTGCACGCATCGGATGACAACAAAATCACCGTAATCGTCCGCAAGCGAATTGGCGCGGAAAATCAGAGTGACGCCGACAAGTACAACACCGAAACCAAGCCGACCATCACCACGATCGGCGGGCTGGTCACCCTCAATGCAAATGTGGAGGCTGCGGGAGATCATCCAGTGGAAACCGACCTGGATATTTCCATCCCGCGGAAAGCGGCGGTGACTATCGGCTCCCGACGTGGTGATGTAAACGTCAGCGGGCGAAGCGGCAACATCGATCTTGCCGCGCAGCACGGTGACACTTCGGTCGACGATGTCACGGCCAACGTCAAGGTCAGTCAGGAAAAAGGCTCGGTGAAAGTCGAGCAGGTTACCGGTGACGTGCAGGTGGGTGGGCGCATGAGCGACGTGACGGTAACCGACGTGAAGGGCTCGGTGCAACTCGATGGCGAATTCCAGGAAAGCGTGAAGCTCGAGCGCATCGCAAAAACGATTACCTTCAAGTCCTCGCGCACTGACATGGAGTTCTCACGGCTGGGCGGTTCTCTCGATCTCAACTCCGACGAACTCCATGCGGATGAGGTTGCGGGCCCGGTGCGTCTGACGACTCGCTCCAAGAACATCCGACTGGAGGGCGTCTCGGGGGATGTGCGCCTCAAAGACGACAACGGCACCGTCGAACTGATCATGCATTCGCTGGGCAATGTGCAGATCGACAACCGTAACGGCGACGTGCAACTGGCTGTGCCGGAGAAGTCCGGCTTCCGCCTGGATGCCCGAACTCGCGGCGGCGAGATTCAGTCGGACTTTCCGGAGCTAAAGGTCAACAACGACGAGCATGAGGCCAAAGCCAGCGGAAGCGTGGGGAACGGATCGTCCCATATCGTGATCACCAACGAGCACGAAGGAATCGAGATTCGCAAGGCGTCTGCCGCACCGCCAACGCCGCCCGCGCCGCCAAATCCGGCCAAGCCCGCCAAGGCACTGCCGGAGCCAAAAGGCAAAGTCGAGCCGACGGAGAACTAGCAAGCTCGCGTAGGGATAGCCGCCTCGGCTGTCCCGCGCAGCCCTGAGCGCAGTCGAAGGGCAAGCGGCCCGCCGAGTGTGCGAATCTAACAATCCAGTCGATGTTGCACGAGCCCCTCGACCCTCGCCAGCACATCATCCTCGCTCATTGACGTGGAGTCGATCACGACGGCATCTTCTGCTGCCACCAGCGGCGACGCCGCCCTGGTTCGATCACGGCGGTCGCGCTCCCGCAAATCGGCCGCGACATTCGCAGCTACCTCTCCGGAAATTTTCTGTTGCGCCATCCGCCGCTGCTCGCGGATGACGGGATCGGCGTCGAGGAAAACTTTCAGATCGGCATCAGG
>QIAL01000564.1 GCA_003225535.1 Acidobacteriota bacterium
CCAATGTTGGCAAGTCCACCCTCATCTCGCGCATTTCTTCGGCACGCCCAAAGATTGCGGATTATCCGTTCACTACCCTCGAACCGAATCTCGGCGTGGTCGCTGTCGGCGACGCGAGAGACGAGATCAGCTTTGTGGTTGCTGACATTCCTGGCTTGATCGAAGGAGCGCACACCGGTTCCGGCCTGGGCACCCAGTTCTTGCGGCACATCGAACGCACCCGGCTTCTGGTTCATCTGGTGGACGTTTCGGACTCGAGCGGGCGCGACGACGTGACGAAAGATGTCGAAGTGATCCTTGGCGAACTGGCCAGCTTCGGCGCACATCTCGAAGACAAGCCGATGATCATGGTCGCTTCGAAAATCGATGTCGTGAACAAGGACAAATTGGCCGCGCTCAAGAAGTATGCCAAGAAAAAGAAGCTAAAGCTCTACGAGATATCGGCGGTGACAGGGAAAGGCATCGAGGAACTAAAGTACGCAATCGCCGAGGAAGTCCAGAAATTGCGCGAGCAGAGCCTCAAGAACGCAGAGCAAGAAGCTTCATAGGACTCAAAAGCCTAAACCACGAAGGACACGAAGTATCACGAAGGAAACCTTTGAATTTTCCTTCGTGATACTTCGTGTCCTTCGTGGTGAAAGCCTTTGGTTTGCGTCCGCCGCAAATTCAAAGGCGGCCTTTTGCAGGCCGCCTCTCCCAGATCGAACTTACCCACAAAACCCAGCGATCAGTTTACGCCCGTGGCAAAGGGCCGTGTTGGAAGTGGTACTGCAGAATCCGTGCGGCCAGTGCCGGACTGACTGATTCGCCCTGCCGTTCCACGGTGCGGACGACTTCTCCGCGACAAACGACTTCGGTGCCGGCCAGGCCAGCGATTTCGGCGGGCAATACCAGGTTAATTTCCAACTGCGAATTGGGCTGCAACACGTCGTCGCTCTGGAAGAGCAATCCAGAACGGCTGATGTTCTCGGTTTTGCCTACATGCCATTGTGCTTCACCGAGTCGGCGATAGCGTAAGGGCAGGTGAAGCTGGAATCGTTGCGCGCGAGTTGGCGGAGCTTGCCGGACTCGCGTGGTGGGTTGAGGTTCAGCAGATTGCATGGACATAACGGCCTCCGGGGGAGTTGGAGTTGCATCGAGCACTTCGCGCACCTTGCTCTTGAGGTCGCGAAGGTTAAAGGGTTTCTGGAGCAGGCGAACACCGGCATCCAGCGTGCCGTCGTGTCCGATTACGTTTTCGGTGTAACCGGACATGTACAGCACTTTCACGTTGGGGCGAATTTCACAAATGCGCTGTGCTAGCTCGCGTCCGTTCATGCCCGGCATGATGACGTCGGTCAGCAGCAGGTGGATTATTCCTTCATGCGCCACCGCGATTTGCATGGCGACGGCGCCGTCAGCGGCCTCGATCACTCGGTAGCCTTGCTTCTCGAGATATTGCCGCGCGAGGTAGCGCAGATTGGCTTCGTCCTCGACCAATAAAATAGTCTCTGTGCCCGGTTCAACCTTCTGGAACAAAGCAGGAGCGGCGATCGTATGCACCGCGGGCTCTTCGATCGAGGGCACGCGCGGCAGGTAGATTTTGAAGGTGGTGCCACGGCCCAGTTCGCTGTAGACCCAGATATATCCGCCGCTCTGCTTGACGATGCCGTACACAGTCGATAGGCCCAGACCGGTTCCCTTCGGGCCCTTGGTGGTGAAGAAGGGCTCGAAGATGTGCGATTGTGTTTCAGAGTCCATGCCCGCGCCGGTGTCGCTGATGGAGACCATGACGTAGTCTCCCGCGTGGAGAGGTGCGTGCACGCGGGCATATTCCTCGTCGAGTGCAATGTTCGAGGTCTCGATGGTGAGCTTGCCGCCCGAGGGCATGGCATCGCGGGCGTTCACGGCCAGGTTCATGATGACCTGTTCGATCTGCCCGGCATCGGCGCGGACTGACCAGAGGCTCTTCCCCGGAGTCATGACCAGGTCGATATCCTCGCCGATCATGCGGGTAAGCATCTTGAGGTTCTCAGTGGCGATGTCGTTGAGATTGACGATTCGTGGAGCCAGCATCTGCTTTCGACTGAACGCTAATAACTGGCGAGTTAAGGACGAGGCGCGCTCCGAGGCGCTGGCAATTTCCTGGGCAGGGCCGCGCAGATGAGGCTCGCCGCCCAGACGCTCGAGAAGGAATTCCGAGTACCCGGAGATCACCATCAGCAGGTTGTTGAAGTCATGGGCAATGCCTCCGGCAAGACGTCCGACGGCTTCCATCTTCTGCGACTGCCGGAGTTGCTGCTCCAGCACGCGGCGTTCGGTCACGTCTTCGGCGAACA
This sequence comes from Acidobacteriota bacterium, assembly GCA_003225535.1. Classification (GTDB taxonomy): domain Bacteria; phylum Acidobacteriota; class Terriglobia; order Terriglobales; family Acidobacteriaceae; genus Sulfotelmatobacter. Next base: position 2,319 of record QIAL01000564.1, read on the forward strand.
TCTCGAACACGACACCGTCTTTCCGACCGTTGGAAACGGCACGACCTGAAACCCGCACCACTGTCGTTCCTGTCTTGCGCTTCCATTCTGCCGTCAGCCCCTGGAAGGGATCGGAGGAGCGCAGGTAATCGGCGAGGTCGAACCACTGCTCGCTGTCGGCGTAAAGGCTGAAAATGTGCTGGCCGATGACGTCGCTGGGAGAACTCAGGCCGAGGAGTTCGAGGAATGCGGGATTAGCGTCGAGGATCTTGCCCGTGGAATCGCAGCTGCAGATGCCATACGGAGCGTTCGTGACCAGAGAGCGGAAGTTCGCTTCGGAGCGGCGGAGATTCTCCTGAGCGGCGCGCAAGGCGGCGTTTAGCCAGCAGATCAGCATGGCCACGAAGAAGAAAAGAGACAGGCGAAGAATGGCGGTCCGCAACTGGTCGGGCGAATGTTCGCCAACCAGCGTGAAGTAGGCGCTTACAGTCAGGGCAAATGCGGTAGCGACAACCCCCGGCTTCCAGCCGCCGTACCAGGCGCTCACCATGACGGCGACGCCGAAAAGGGCGAGGCGACTTTCCGAGACATCCGCCAGGAGGATGGTGGGGATCAGCGCCAAGGCCGTGCTGAGCACAGCTACTCCATAGCGCAGGATGGGTGCGCGAGCGGGCGGAATGCCGAGTAAGGGGAGGGTTACTCGCATATAACGCCCATCCTAGTACCTAATTGGGAAACAGGATAGTTACAGGAGTTCATTTTGTTACAGCGAAGAGGACAAGGTGAGCGCGTCCATTGGCCACCAGGACACCGGCTAGCCGTGCATGACCCCTGTTATGGGGCTTGCAAGGGAAGGTCAGAATCTGCACACTAGATCGACTTGGAAGGATGTTAGCGCCACCTAGCTATGAATATTGGGCTATTCGGAGGAACCTTCGATCCCGTACATCGTGGGCACGTGGCATTGGCACGAGCCGCGATGGAGCGTTGCAAACTGCACCGCGTCTACTTCGTTCCAGCGAATAGTCCCCCGCACAAACAGAAACAACCCCTTACAGCGTTCGCTCACCGGTTTGCCATGCTGGCGTTGGCCACCGCGAACGAGAAAGCGTTTGCGCCCTCGTTGTTGGAAGCGCCTGAAGAGGGCGAAAGCAGGAAGAAAGACAAGCCGAACTACACCATTGATACGGTGCGGCGCCTGAAGCAGTCATTCAAGGGCAGTGACCAGCTATTTCTGTTGATCGGGATGGATGCTTTTGCGGAGATTGCGAAGTGGCATCAGGCGGAATCGCTCTTTCGAGAGTGCGAGTTCATCGTGGCGGGACGGCCGGGGTTTTCGCTGGCGGATGTGGCGAACGCATTGCCGGAGAAGTTGCGCCCACGACCGGAAGTGACGAAGCCATTTCAGAAACAGGTTGCGACCGGGGACCTGGTCTTGCCGGGGGTAAGCCTTCATTTGGTGGAAGACCTGCATCAACCGGCGTCGGCAACCGCAATCCGACAGGCGGCGAGCTCCGGTAAGCCGCTGGGACGGTTTGTAGAGCCTGCCATCGCTGAGTACATCAAGAAGATGGGTCTCTATAAATAGTCTGTAACTGGAGAGCGCGAACGCTTCCCACCAGTTATGATAGTTCCAGACTTTCCACCTCGCCTTGGGCGATAAGTCAAACAATCAAGGGCAGGCGTCCCCAACCGCCGAGGACTGTACTGAGGAGATTTCATGGCTCAAAACCATTACGTCACGAAAACCAAACGCCGCAACAAGAGCGGCAAGCGGAAGGATCCCTCGGCGGCGACCATGGCGAAACTGCGTGAGCGTGCAGCTGCAGAATCCAAGAAGTCCGGTCAGTAATAGCGACCCGGTACGCCTGAGGAAGCTCGACTACAATTAAAATTCAGTAAGCGGCCAAAAATGTCCGACGACCGATGAGCGAATGAAGAAGAGCGAAACGAAGAAACAAATCACAGCTGCCATTCAAGCCTGCCTCGAAAAAAAGGCCGAAGAGCTCAGCATCCTCGAAATGGAAAAGGGGTCGGGAGCCTTTACCGACTACTTTGTGCTCTGCAGCGGGACTAATCCGCGGCAGGTGCAGGCC
>QIAL01000234.1 GCA_003225535.1 Acidobacteriota bacterium
TACGCTGAATTCCGCTACCTGCACGGCAAGCACAACAACATCACCACCGATCTGCGGCCCCTCACCATCGGCATCCGCTGGTGAGCGAGCGATTGCGCTCTGTCGTGATTCGTGCGCAATCAAACCGGAAGGGCACGCATTTCAACGAGCCGTCGGAAGAACTCTAGACCAGGTTTAGAAGACTTTCAGACCAGCTTTGAAAGGGCGCGGCTTCCTGTCGCGCCGTTCAACGGCACCAAAGACGCGGGCTTTAGCCCTGAGGGAAAACACGCGATCCCAGTCCTGAGTTATCAACGTAGCTGTGTTTAATAGGGAACGCAGACTAACGCAATCAAAAATCCAGCCGCGAAGCGGCGGGACGTGAAAACCCGGCACGGCAGTGCCGGGAAAGCGGTATAAAAACGTTGCAGAGTCCTGTAAGGACCCCTCAAGCGCTTCCGCGAAAGTTTACGCCGCCTGCGACACCGGCTTCTCCTGCAACAACAACTCTGACGCCTGCACCCTCCGGTCCGAATGAAACCACTTCTGCACGATGTTGTCGCACAGAAAATTAGCCAGCGAAAGGAAGCTCATCCCCTGATGATGCACCATCCACGACCGGACCAACTCAAAGCGCCTTCCGCCAAAGCGGCGTCGCGAAACCGTATAGTCGGCTGACTCACAGAATCCATAGTGGCCAAACCATCCCAGCGAATCCATGCGATGCAGGTTGGCCAGAGCTGCCTTGCGGTCCACATTCAACGCAAGGAACGTGGAATATGGCGAGATGATCAGAGGGTCCGTTTCATGTTTCTTCAATGCGAGACTGGGCACGCCGAATGCCTCATAGTGATAGTCCCCGGCCTCATTCCGCCTCGCGCACGCCGATTCCGAGATACCCCACGGCACGCCCTTGAGCGCTGCGTATTCCTGCTGTGATCGCACCGCAGCCACCGCGGCGCGATGCAGCAACGTATTGCGATAGCTCCGCATCCAGATCGAAGGCATCAGGTACTCGAACATCGTTCCTGTCCAGGAAAGCACTACGGGTCGTCCGTGATCGGTTGTAACCGGACGGCGCAGCCGGAACCAGCAATCCTGCGGGATATCGTCCTTCGCAATGCCAACAAACACGGCCGTGCGGGGCTCCGTCGCCAGCAGATCGTAGTAGTAGGGTTGCAGTACCTTGGTCTCAGTATCAAACCCCACCGATACCAACAAACGCTGCTTGTCCACCATGAATGAAAAATCCATGGCATCCGCCAATTCGTGGGCGTGCTGTCCGATCTGCTTCAACGTATCGATCAGCTGCAGCGTGTTCTGACGCGCCTCAGACAGTTGGCCCAGGAAGCGCTCGCCGAGCACGCGGTTTTCATTGTCGGAGTCCTTCATCACATCATCAAGACGCAGCTCGAATTCCGAAATCAGGTCAGGCAATCGCTCCAGGGGTACATCGTCGACCCTCTTGTCACCCAGAGCTTTCCTGGCCAGTTCCGAGAACTCGGGCAACATCCACGGCATGTAAGCCGTGCTCAAGCGCCGGGCCTCTTGCACGCGCAAGTGCGCCTGCTTCCGGAACCATGCAACGTCCACGGCGGATTCTTCCGCCTTGCACTTCTTCTGGTCGATCTTTTCCTCGGGGAAATCCAGCAACGCCGTCAGCCACCGTCGGCGCTCTATCTGACCTTCAAAGCGTGCCAGCTCTCGCTTCTTAAATGCACCCAGGCTGACGAGAGCGCGAAGGTGATCGCGTAGCCCCGCCGCGTGCGCCTCCGCCAGCAACGGACGCCGCAGGCAATCGCGGAATCCTTGCCGCAAAGTCCACAGAGAAGCCACCAGATTCCCGCTGTCCACGGATGACACAAAGAACGGCGGTTTGGCATCCAGCGTCCGGGTGTCGTACCAATTCAGCAGGTGCCCGCGATACTTGCGCATCCCGTCCACAGTGCCTAATGTTTTCTGCGTCAGGTCCACCATCTCGGGCAGCGTGATGTAGCCGAGTTCATTGGCCACCTGCCTCGCGTTCAAAAGCAGTCCGACATTCGTGGGCGAAATGCTCGTGGCCAGCTTCAACGGCTCCTGCTGGACGTTATCGGGCACGAGCCAGTTCTGTTCTTCGTTCGATAGCTCCGCAAAATACCGCCAGATGTAAACAGCAGACTTGCGCAACAGCCGTTCATTGCTTCGCGTCATTTCCGGTGGAGGTTCTACCGGGCTGGTGTTCAGCCACACTGCCAAAGGCTTGCTGCAAGCCCATAGAACAAGAATGGGTGATGCAGCCAGCAGCGCATGCGGTCGCGTGAACCACAGAGCAATACCCAGCGCCACCGCGAGGAAAGGCATCCAGTCGATGTATCGATCGATGGCAGTTCGCTTGTGGCCCAGTTCCGCCTCAGCCGCGGTCTCCCATTCCAGCAATCTTTCCCGTGTGACCAGGCCCCGCACCAGCGCGCGCGCCACAGCATCGAGCGACAGCATCGTCTGATGTGCCAACAGTGTTAAGGTCAGCAGCACCGTGAAGTTGCTGGTAAACAGGTTGCCAACTGCATCGCGCGCAACCCGCAGTTGCCAGGCCGCGGCCGCGCGCAGCAGTCCGAACAGCAACTCCACCCACGCCGGCACAAACAAAATGCAAATCGCGGCAAACGTCCACAGCACCGGATGGTTCGTCGCGAACCAGCCGTACAGAAGCAACGCAAACGTCGCCGGTTCCACCAGGCTGCGCCGCAGATTGTCGAAAATCTTCCACCGCGATACCAGCGAGATCGGGTTGGGCACCTGCGCTCCCGACTCGTCGGGCACCGTATCGGTCAGCCATTGCACGATCTGCCAATCGCCGCGCAGCCAGCGGTGTTTGCGCCGGCTGTACGCGCTGTAGTGCGATGGATAGTCCTCAATCACCGCGATGTCGCTGGTCAGCCCCGCCCGCGCATACGCTCCTTCAATCAGGTCATGGCTCAACAAAGAATTTCGCGGGAAGCGTCCGTACAGAACACGGATCATCGTGTCGACTTCGTAGATTCCCTTCCCGGTAAAAGATCCCTCGCCATAAAGATCCTGATACACATCGGAGATCGCCCGCGTATACGGGTCGAGCCCGGTTTCTCCTGCAAAGATGGCGGCCAGCCGCGATTGGGTCGTGCACTGCACACTGATGTCGACGCGCGGCTGCATGATCCCATATCCCGCTACCACGAGATTCTTCTCGGGATCGACAATCGCCTGATTGAGCGGATGAGCCAGCGCTCCGATCATTCGGTGAGCCGAGCCGCGGGGCAATTCCGTGTCGGAATCGAGCGTAATCACGAAGCGAATCGTCGGCAGGATCGAGAGATCCCCGATCTTCACCGGAAAGCTGTCGAACCTTCCGCGCAGTAGCTGATTCAGATCAAGCAGCTTCCCCCGCTTACGCTCCCAGCCCATCCATCCTTTTTCCCGGGGATTGTAGATACGATGCCGGTGCAGGTGAAAGAATGTGCCAGCCTTCTTGTGAGCGTATCGTTCGTTAAGCTCGGTGATCAGGTTGGAGCACACCTCCACCAGTTCGTTATCTTCCGGCGCCGGCTCTTGCGAGTCGGGCAGATCGGACACGATCGCAAAGTGAATGTTCTTGTCGTGATTCCCGAGATAGCGCACTTCCAGCTCTTCGACGAGATGATGTACCTGCGTCTCACTGAGCAGCAGAGTGGGAATCGCAACCAGCGTCGCACAGTGATTCGGCAACCCCTGTGAAAAATCAAGCTTCGGTAAGGTGGTCGGCGTCAACAGGTTCGTCGTCAGATAATTCATGAGCTGCACCGCCGCCTGTGAGCTCGGCAGCAGCAGCATCAGCATCGAAAGAAGTACAGTCGGCAGAGGCGTCTCCGGTGTCGTGAGCAGCCACAACACCCCGCTGACGATCAAGAATGTGAGAACGGCGATCCCTACCAGCAGGAACTCATCCGGATGGGCGCGCAGCCAATGTCGAACGGCTTCTCCGAACGTACGGTGGTAGCCGACTCTCCGGCACAGAAGGTCGTCTCCGTCGCCCACCAGATAGTAGCCAATGTGAGATTCGCGCTGCGCGATCCGTGGGTCGCTTGCCCCTCGTTTCTGCGCCTCCTTCGCCAATGTCAGAGCCGCCTCGGCGACTTCCATCTCTGTCTGGTCCGAATGCCGCGCAATCTGTGCTACCCGCTCCCGGTACCAGTTGCGGCTTTCAAAATCCATCGCGGCATAAGCTCCGGCGGGATCGCGCCGCAGCATTTCGTCAAATGGAATCAGGGATTCCAGATCCTCTTTCCACGACGCCTGAAGCACGTGCTCGAACGCGCGAACGTAGGGCGCGACGCCCGGCGCGCTGCTCGCTGCGCTCTGGCTCTCAAGGGTCTCTGCCAGCACGAGACCACCATGGGCAATGCGCTCGAGCAGAATCATCTTCAGAGCCGGCACCAGCGACCCGATCTCGTGAAACTGAAGCGGCGCCGACTCTTCAAACGCCATGCAGAACGCGGTGAATTCGCTCTTGGAGAATGTCGCCTCCATCTGATCGAGGAAGGCCTGTGCAATCACAAGTACGCGTGGCAGGATGTCCGATTTGTTCGAGACAACAGGCAGGTTCGCACCGCTGAGTTCGCCGCTAACCGTCCGCGCTCCCCCTAACAGCATGCGGATCGTGCCTCGCAGCACAATCACATCTTCCAAATCCGACGCACCCTCGAATCCCTCATCCACCCGGTCCGATAAGGTAATGAGTTGCAGCAGCAGAGCCTGGCACCGATTGGAGAGTGTTTCCGACGAATCCCGGTCCGGCAGCCACGTCAGGCTGGCAGCCAGTTCCGTGGCGGCGTTTCGGACAGGCAGCACCTCTTCTTCATTGGGAGCGCTCAGAAACTTCCGCTCTTCGCTTCCGAGGATGCCTTCCGTCTCAGTATGTAGCCCCATGCTCTATGAACCCATCTTTCATGAATCCGTGAATTAGCGGTAACTGGCAGCCTGCAATTCGAACATCTCGGCGTAGCGGCCACCCAGGCTCGTCAGAGTGTCGTGGTCTCCTTCTTCCGCGATGCGCCCGTTCTCGAGCACCACGATCCGGTCAGCCATCCGTACCGTCGAAAACCGGTGAGAGATGAACAGGGCCATCTTCTCGGTTGTCAATTCGGCAAACCGCTTGAACACCTCGTACTCGCTGCGTGCATCCAAAGCCGACGTCGGCTCGTCCAGGATCAGAACCTGCGCATCCCGCAGATAAGCGCGCGCCAGAGCCACCTTCTGCCACTCGCCGCCCGAAAGATCCACGCCGCCGTCGAAGCGCCGGCCCAGCATCTGCTCGAGTCCCGAGGGAAGTTTCCGCAAAACATCGGCCGCCATGCTCTTCCGGGCCGACTCCTGCAGCAATTCCAGATCGTTCATCCGCTCAATACGCCCGACCGCGATGTTTTCCCGCGCTGTCATCTCGTAACGCATGAAGTCCTGGAAGATTACGCCGATTTCGCTATACAAGTCCTCCAGATCGTACTCGCGCAGGTCGACTCCATCCAGCAAAACCTGGCCTTCGGCCGGATCGTAAAGGCGCGTCAGCAGCTTCACGATCGTCGTCTTGCCCTCACCATTCTCGCCGATCAGCGCCACGCGCTCTCCCGGCCGGAGATGGAAATTTAGTCCGTTCAGAACCAGTCGCGATGAGCCCGGATACCGGAACGACACATTGCGGAATTCGAATCCCCGCTGAATCGGACGGGGCGCCGGCAGCGCATTGGCCTTCGACCGGATCGTGGGTTTCATCTCGAAGAACGCGATGAGATCTGTCAGGAACAAAGCCTGATCCGCAATCGTCGACAATGTCGAAAACGTCTGTTGCAATTGCGAACTGGCTTCCCGGATGGCATTGGCCAACAGCGTCAGCGTGCCGAAACTGAACACGCCTGTCACCGTTCGCCAGACCGCGTACACGTACGCTGTATAATACCCCGCCGTGCCGATCATCGAGAGCACCGAACCGGCGGTGAACTTGCGGCGCGCAAGAGTAATGTCTTCGTTGTAAACCTGATCGGAAAGCGCTTTGAACCTTCCCGTAAGAAAATCCCGCAGTCCGAAAAGCTTCAACTCCTTTGCCGCTTCCTTGCTCCCGCCCAGCACACGCAGATAGTCGAGCTGGCGTCGGATCGGTGTCTGCCGGAAATTCTTGGCATATCCCAGAAATGCGAAGTGCGTTTCTCCCACGAATGCCGGGATAACGCCCACGATCAGCAGCAGCAAAAGCCAGGGCGAAAACACCATGATCGAAATCGACAACGTGATCGTCGTGATCACCTGCTGAATGAGCCGCCCGATCGCCTGGATCATATAGAGCCGGTCCGTCGCCTGTACGCGCGCCCGCTCCAGCCGGTCATAGAACACCGGATCTTCATAGGCGAGCAAGTCCAGGCTCGCCGCGTGCTCCATCACCCGCACGCTGATGTGGTTCATGTATTTGCCGGCGAGCAGTGCGTCCAAATAATCGATCAACCGGCCCACCAGGCCCATGAACACTGCAATCGCGAACTCCGCCGCAACCAGCCACCACAACCGATTGCTGATGGGCTGATGCGTCGTGACGATCCGGAAGATGTTGTCGATGATGAGCTTCGAAACCCAGAACAGCGCGGGGGGCAGGAGCGACGCGACGATTCTGGATACCAGCCCCAGAACAACCACCGTGCGCCCGGACTCCCACACAAAACGCAACACTGTGGGTACGTTGCGCAGAGCCGAGAACCGGTCGCGCCAACCGCTCCAAAACTCGGTTCGATTGTTCATTTCGTGAATCTCGCGGGTCGGGGAGGAGTTTCGCCTCGGCACTGGAAGAGACCACCGAGGCACCCAGTCGAAAGGACGGACACCTGAATCTGGTCGATCAGTTCAAGGCAAACAGAGCAAGCTCCCCAAACGGCATTTGGATGAGGAAAATGCCTTAGCGGTTGGTCTGCAAGGGTCCGCGGTCTTACATCTACCAGTCGTCGGAGGTCTTACTCCTTCTGAAAACCTGCTCGCTCCATGCCCCGCTGTGCCTCCGGGCTCTTCATAAACGTGTCCCAGACGAACCCCGTTCGCAGATTCTCCGCCATCAGCAAGATGATCCCCGTGTCGATGCCGATTACGTCTGAATCATACCAGTTCTTTAGCGGATTGAAAGCGTTGGTGAACCCGTATTTGTTCCACGCAGAGGGGTACTTGCTGCGAATGTTCTTTAAGACCCGCAGGGTTGCGGAAGGTAGAAACGGCAGCGAACCTCCCGCTGCGCTCGGCACCACCGTGCCGTCGATCGGCCCGCTCTCCGGAGGCCCGCCCCATACCACGTATCCCTGCTGGGAATCTGAGGCTGTGATGCCCCATAGGTCGTCGCTGTAGTCGGAAAACTGCCTTCCAAGTTCAACGCAAAACCGGCGGTGGACTTCCGTGGCCGTGATGGAATTCTCAAAGTAGTTCGCATATCTGTCGCGCTTGCCGCGGAAATCGAACCATGCCTGCGAATACTGGTGGATGAACAGCGGCGCGAACGATCCGATATACCGCATCCCATCGTATTCAAACGTCAGGCGCTTCCATGCATACCAGGTCTGCGGATCCAGCGGATGTGCAGTAGACCCCATTCCCAACAGATACATCATCATCAGTTCGCTGTAATAATCCCACCGCGAGGGCAGGAACCCGACTTCAGGGCTCCACCCATGCGTGAGCAGCGACGTGTCCTCCGACAGCCACGTCCAATCCACTCGATTGAAGATAAGATTGGCAAGTTGCGCAACCGCGGGATGACGAAAATGCTGGCGGCAGCTAAGAACTCCGCAAAGCAGGATCGTCGTATCCACTGACGACACTTCCGAGTCGAACATCCGCTCGCCGGTTTCGGGATTCGCGAAGTGATAGAAGAACCCGCGGTGGTTGGGCAGCTTTTTCCACAGAAAGCGCAGCGTAGCGAAAACACGCTCCAGCGCTGCGCTCGCGGGAATAAACCCCCGCTGAACGCCGATGCAGAGAGCCGTAAGGCCGAATCCGGTCGCAGCAATGCTCGAGGCGCCTCCCGGCCGGTTCTCTCGAACATTGCAGCGGTCCTGCACCATCCCCGTGTTCGGGCTGCCTTGCTCCCAGAAAAATAAAAAGCTGGCACTCTCCACTTCATGCAGAAATTGGTCATCTTCTGACGATAAAGCCGGGTTGGCAGGCTTGGCTGGGGTGGCAGGGCTCGCCGGGCTGGCAGCCGTTTTTTGCTGCGGATTGGTTTGTCCCAGGGCCGGCAGCACCCGTGCAAAGGGTAGAGACAGGCTTGCCCCGGCAATCTGCCGCAGAATCTCCCGTCGCGAATGCAGATGAGGTTTCGGTTGGAACATGCCTTTCTGGTTTTCGATTACGCTATTGGGAGAGAAGAGTCAAACAGTTCTTTCATCTTGTGGCCCTAACGTGTACGTTTTTTAGGGATGCAAAAACTTCCAATGCATGTTGCCTTTCCGGGTGGAAACGTTTAAGGATTATCCGTCATCATACGCAAACAAGGCAAAATCGTCCGATGACTCGGGCTCACAAAATAGAGGTTTGGATTGCCGCCGTCGTTGTTCCATTGGTCACAGTGGGTGTCTTCGCGCTGATTCGCTGGCAGAAGCAAAAGCCCGTTAGTCTGCGAGGATCGGTGATTGTCGGCGACGTGGACCCGCGTAAGCAGTTGCCCATCGGGGGAGTCCTGATCTCTGCCGATGTTCTCAATTCTTCCACCTCGAAAACCGACTCCTCCGGCTTCTTTGCCCTCACTCTCCCGAAGTCAATTCGCAGGGGACAACCCATCGTCCTGCACTATCGCCATCCCCAGTATCGGCCGCTCGACGTGAAAGATTATGTAGGAAATCAGCTCTATATCGTCCATCTCGTTCCGCTCAATGACAAGCCTGTTCCTAAAGATCAACCTTCCGCCAAGCTTGCAAACGTGCGGGTGCGATATACGGAGAAGACACAAACAGAATTCAATGTTGGCAGCGCCGTAAAGACCTTCGAGGTCGAGAACAAAGGCAACATCCCCTGCCGGAAACAGCACCCCTGCTCGCCCGATGGAAAATGGAAGGCTGCCCTCGGTGCCATTACCATCGATGCCGGTGTGGGCAACGAATTTCGCGCCCCTCGCGCTTCCTGTATTGCGGGACCTTGCCCGTTCACCCGTATCGAGTCGAACCAGGTGTTGCAGGCCGGCCGCGTCCTCACTCTGACCGTTCGTGACTGGTCCGATACGGCAACCTTCCTGCTCGAGGCCGAGGTCTTTCGCCCCATGGTCAGTCAACGGGAGCACTGGTCCTATCCGGCGATCTTCGGCGAGGGCATGTCATTCACGCTGCCTGCATCCGCCGAGAGTGTCAGCATCGAAGCGGACGCAGATGGTCAAACAATTATTTTCCCCTTAGGCCCGGCACTTCAATTGAGTTGGGCAACTTGCGACATGGCAACGAATGAAGATCAAGGACGAATTTACCGCTGCACCTTAAAGTCCGGCTACCGCTTTCAATAGTGACTCTGGCCCACTGAGTGTCCGGAGTCAGAATTTTCTCGCAGCCAGGGAGCGCGATTGGGACTGTTGGAGGAAGCGCCGGTACATGATTAGCCCAGATCTAGCCGCGGAGCGGCGGTATGAGAAAGCCCGGCACGGCAGTACCGGGAAGGAATGAGTATGATGCGCGAGTCCCCGTAGGGACGACACCGCCGTTGCCCCTAGGCTGTCGGCAATGTGAACACAAACATGCTCCCATGGTTCAATTCGCTTTCGGCACGGATCGACCCACCATGGGCCCGCATAATGTGCTTGGCAATCGCCAAGCCCAGCCCCGTCCCCCCAGACTCGCGCGATCGCGCTTTATCCACACGATAAAAACGCTCGAAGAGTCGCGGCAGGTGCTCAGAAGAGATGCCTCCGCCAAAATCCTTGACGTAAAATTCGATGCCCCGCTGCGCTGCGCGTGCCCCCAATTCCACTCGTCCGCCGCCGCGCCCATACTTCATCGCATTGTCGATCAGGTTCGAAAAGACCTGGTGAATCGCTTCCCGGTCGGCCAGTACCTGGGGCAGCGATTCCACCGATCCGCTGCCATTGTGGGAGTCCATAATCTGCAGGTCGACCCCATGCCCGCGCGCAATCTCCCGGAAACTCTCTTCGGCATCATGTAGCAGTTCCACCGGAGGCACGGGCTCAGTTTCAAACCGCGTTTCCCCCGATTCCACCCGCGCCAGCGTCAACAAATCCTCCGTCAGGCGCGCCATCCGAACCGTGTTCTTGCGGATGATCTCCAGAAACTCCCGCGTCGCCGCCGACTCGTCGTGAATTGTATCCAACAGAGTTTCGGTATATCCCTGAATGGAAGTCAGCGGCGTACGTAGTTCATGCGAGACGTTGGCGATAAAGTCGCGCCGCGTCTTTTCTACCCGTTCCGTCTCGGTCAGGTCGCGCAGCACGGCGACCACCCCGCCGTCGGGCAACGGCGCAGCTGTCACATCAAACGCTCGCCCTGGAACGATCGACGTCGCGCGTGCCGTTTTCACGTCCTTGTTCGTCATGGCCGCTTTGACCGTAGCCAGAAAATCCGGATCGCGAATCGTTTCCACGACCGGCGCGTTGAGCCGCGTGTGCTGCGGAACCAGGCGGTCCATGGGCTGGTTCGCCCAGCGCACCAGTCCGTCCGGGCTCACCGCAATCACGGCATCTTGCATGCTGTTGAGTAGCGTCTCCAGCTGTCGCTGGCTGGAGCGAACGGCTGCGAAGCTTACTTCAACCTGTTCCGCCGTCTTATCAATCGCGGCTGCCACCCGCCCGATCTCATCCAGAGGAGTCGCATTCACGCGCGCGCGAAGATCGCCTCTCTCGATGCGCGCCGCCACGTCGACTATGCGTTGCAGCCGCCGGGCCATCCAGATCGAAGCGCCAGCCGCGATCAGCAGGGCCATGAGTGACGCGATGGCCGAACCCCAAAACAGCTTTCGCCGCACCTGCGTTTGCACGGCCTCAATATCGGAAAGAGGATAAGCCAGGCGAACCGCGCCCCCTGAGATCGGAGCAGCGACATAGAGAAACGGAATCCCCAAGGTCGCGCTCCTTCTCTCGTTCTCCCCCGTCTGGCCCGCCAGCGCGGCCGCGAACTCCACGCGCCGAGCATGGTTTTCCATCTGCGCCGGATCCGATTCCGAATCTGCGAGGACTTTGCCCGATGCGTCAATCACGGTCGCACGCGCTCCCGCCGCCAGCCCTTCCTGGGCGGCAATTTCGGCGAGCGTGTGCGAGTGGTCGATTTCGACCCGGTGAGCAAAGAGCAGTGTCTTCTGTTTAAGATTGCGCTCGATCTCCGTGCGCAGCGATCCTTCCCAGGCGTTGCCCAGCATCACGTCAAGAATTCCGGCCGTAGCGGCGATGACGATCAGAAAGACGGCGAGCAGCTTGAAGAAGATGCGGTTCTTCAATTTCTCCTCTATTATTTCGGAGCTTCAAAGCGATATCCCGCGCCGCGCACGGTCTTCAGATACCGCGGATTCTCCGGGTCCGGCTCAATTTTCTCCCGGATACGCCGCACATACACATCCACCGACCGCGGAGTAACGTATGCGGTGTCCCGCCAGACCGAGTCGAGCAGGTGATCGCGGCTGAACACGCGGCCCTTGTGCCGGGCAAAGTAGTCCAGCAGGCGGAACTCCGTAGCGGTTGTTGCCACCATGCTGCCCCGCACCATCAGCGTCATCGCCGCGGGATCAATCTCAATGTCTCCCACTTTCATGGGGCTCGGCGGAAGCGGCCGCTCAAAGCGGCGCAGCACCGCCTTCACTCGCGCCACCAGCTCCCTCGGGCTGAACGGCTTGGCGATGTAATCGTCGGCCCCGAGTTCAAGTCCCAGTACGCGATCGGCTTCGCTGCTCTTGGCGGTAAGAAAGATGACCGGTACCGATGCCAGTCCGGGCGTCTGTCGGATCGTCCGGCAGATCTCCAGCCCATCCTTGCCCGGCACCATGATATCGAGCACGAACAGCGCCGGACGCTGCCTCTCCGCGTCCGCCAACACAGTGGATCCCGTCGGATATACGCGCACCACAAACCCTTCATTTTCCAGATGGTGCCGCACCAGTCGCGAAATGTCAGGATCGTCTTCGACTACGAAGATGCTCGGTTTCACAGGAATATTGTAACGAAGAGAATTGCCGCTACCTAACCGATTCCCCGGGAGCGACCCAACATTCATCGTTTTGTAACAATCCTCCATCGTTTTGTAACAATCCTCGCTCTGGTTTTGTCATTCCGAACGGCGTTTCGCCGTGAGGAATCTGCTGTCGCTTGCGCCAGCGACGCTGCCGGCGGAGAGCAGATTCCTCCCTTCGGTCGGAATGACAAAGGGACTTATTACTAGTTAGGAGATCCCACGTTTACGACTCGCGCCGGGTGGTCAATTTTCGTTCCCGGGCCAGAGGCGTTGGAAAGGGTGACCGGCATGTGCCCCGGGATCGGAATTTCCCCAAACAGCGCTTTCGCCACGCTGATCTCCGAGACCGTCGCATTCGAGAACGTGCAGATGTAGTTCTGGATCGTGGGAAAGTCGTCCGTCAGGTAGGGAGTTCCCATCGCGAGAACCGCTGTCTTCGCGGTTGCGCGCGCAAGAATTCTGGACAATAACTTCGCAGTTGCATCCGGCAGAGACGCGGAATTCTTCTGGCCGCGTGCTACGGTCCTCGTTCGCGCGGCAGACGGAACTACATACACCGCAACTACTACCTTTTGTGCCCGGTCTGCTGCGTTCAACACATCGTCCGATCTGTCCGCGGCGACCCGAGGATCTACATAAACTACGGTCGCATCCGGCGACCGCTTCAGGACCTGACGCTCCAGAACCCGGCCGTCCTCCGCGCGCACGTTGTCACACAGAATAATGACCAGCAGGGGAGGCTGTACTTTGGCCCGTTGATATGCAACCCGCAATCTCATGTCGGGCCGCCTGTCGGTCAGCGGAAATACTTTGCCGTTGTCGCGCACAAGAGTGATGGAAGCATCCGAGATCCGTTGTCCGGCCGCAATACTCAACGGATTCCCCACCAGCCCGGGGATCGCTCCCACATCCACCACCCGATTCTTGTCGAGACCTAGCGAGGCCTTGGCCTGCAAAATTTTGAGGACGGATGCATCCAGCCGTTCCTGTCCAATCTCTCCCGAGCGGACAGCTTGCAACATTGCCCGGTAGCATGCATCCAAGCCGTACGGCATGGTGAGCACATCGTTTCCTGCCTTGAATGCATCTACCGCCACTCTTCCGGGATTCTTGGCGTAAAGACCAACCAGCCCCGCCATATCCATAGCATCCGTTACGACGATGCCCTTGAACCCAAGTTGGTTCTTCAGCAAACCTGTGACGACTGCCGGCGACGTTGTCGCTACGCGGCTGCGGTCCGGGTCAAGTGCAAGCACTCGCACATGCCCAGTCATCACGGCATCGACGCCTGCAGCGATTGCCTTTTCAAACGGAGGCAGGTCCACCGTCCGCAGATGCTCCAGATCGTCGGTGACGATCGGTACTCCCACGTGCGAATCGGTCGCGGTATTTCCGTGACCGGGAAAGTGCTTGGCCGTGGTCAGCATTCCATTCGCCCGTGCGCCGCGGATGTAGGCCGCCACCAGATCGCCCACTTGCTCCGGATTTGCGCCGAATGCACGGGTCCCGATAATTGGGTTGGCAGGGTTGGAATTTACGTCGGCAACCGGAAACAGGTTCCAGTGCACGCCCAGGGCCCGGCTCTCCCGCGCGGTGATGCGCCCGAACTCCTCGGCGTAAGCCAGGTTCCCGGCAGCGCCAAAAGCCATCGCGTGCGGGAACACCGTCGTTCCAAAAAGATGCGCCGGCAGGACTCCCCGCTCAAAATCCCCAGCCACCAGAAGCGGTATCTTGCCCTCCAGTTGCAGCTGGTTGAGGAGTGTAACGACGTCATAGCGACGCCGGATGTCGCGCGCCCGGCCTTGTGGCGGCGCCGACATGGCCACCGACCCGATGTGATATCTGCGTATGTTGTTGCAGAGCTCGAAGTAGCTGGGACTTTGCCCGTTGAAGTACTCGACCCGCAGCCGGACCATGAAGAGCTGTCCAACCTTCTCTTCCAGCGAAAGGCTCTTCAGAGTTTTCTCTGCCCAGCCATCATCGACGCGTTCAACGCGTTGCGCAGGTGCTTCTTTAGATTGTGCCCGCGGTTCAGCCGCCGACCCTAAAAGCGTGAACACCGGGAGAAGCCATGCGAGGTTACGGAGCATCGTCAGGGCACGAACATACAGCAAGGATTCTAAAGGTCACGCCCCCGAGTTGAAAACAATTTCCAATCCAAGGCACCTACACGGAAGTAACTCACGTCGACTTCAGATGTACTACTGTGTCAAACGTTTCATTTGACAAATCTGTCGGATCTCTTTACGTGCGGTTTTATCCCTGGCTAATCTGTCGGCCTCTACGATCAGCAGCCGCATATAGGCCAGCAGCCCGCGTCGCAACGCAGGATCGCTTCCGTGGTTCAATTCCAATGGGACTTCTTCGAGTTGGCGGGCGACGTCAGCGAACGGATCGCTAGGCATGGTGGCGCAACCGGATTGAACCATCGTAGGGTGTGCCACAGAAATACAGGATAACCCCTATACTTACGCATCCGGGGTACTTGGCTGACAAGGCCTTTCCACCTGCAACTGCAGCCGCCAATAGAGTTATTCCCGTATTCCCCGCAGGAAAGCGATGTGGCTATATTTACGCGCGGGATTTTGCCAGTAAGTCAGTCTGTAAATAATGAAAGCGTCACATTCGCCGTGTATGACATCGGCCTGATTCGCAGGCTCTGCGCTGAGATCCGGGCAGAACAGAACTCGCAGAGAGAGCACGATTTGATCGCGTTGCTTCAGGCCGTCATCAAAGACGATCAGGAAGAAGTGCGGATTCGGCTGGCTTTCCTGACTTCGAAGTATGCTGCCGCGATTTCCGACGCGAAAGCGGCAGATTGAGCTTCGGCCGTGGCAAACTTTACCTGCAAGCAGGGAACATGATGATTGCAGTTTCCATCCAAAGGTCTGAAAGTTGGGCAGTTTGCTCCGGTATTGTTTTTGGCAACACAGTTGCATCTTGAGGGGGGGGCCGCGTAGGTTTTCTTAAGTTCGATTTGTTTTCAACCCGGGGGTTGAATGGCCGTGACACCCGAAGACCGCGAACAGATGAATTTGCTCTGCCAACGCATCCAGGACGAAATTGACCCGGCGAAATTCGGTGGATTGGTCAACCAACTGGACCAATTGCTGACAACGCAGGAAGAACGCCTGAACGCCTTACGGAAGCAGGAACGTTCCTAGCTTCCGGCACCTTCTCCGCGTTTTCCTGACAGCCGGTTCATGGCGGCAAGCCGCACTGCTGCGACCGCACCCGCAAATCATCCCCCAGCCGACATTCTCTGCTAAACTACGCGGCCATGAAAACGTCCCTCATTCGAATCCTTTGCCTGGTAGTTCTCTATCCCGGTACGCCGCCCGGGTCCACGCCAGAGACCTATCCCGAGAAAGAGTACTTCTCGCAGCCCTGGAAGACGGAAGTCGTCGCTAACGTTACCAAGCCGACCCTGACCATTTTCAAGCCTTCTCCAGAGTCGAGAAACGGCACTGCCCTCGTCATCTGCCCTGGCGGCGGTTTCATGGCGCTCTCCATCACCAGCGAAAGCACAGATGTCGCCAAGTACATGGTCGCGAGAGGCGTGACCGCCTTTGTCTTGAAGTACCGCCTGGCTCACACCAGCGAAGACGCCACCCAGGAATTTTCCGCGCTATACGATGACCGGCAGAAATTTCATGACACGGTCGGGAAGGTCATCCCTCTGGCCATCGCTGACGGCCTGGCCGCCGTCACCTACGTTCGCCAGCACGCCTCGGAATGGGGTATTTCCCCGGACCGCGTCGGCATCATCGGATTCTCCGCTGGAGGAATAGTCACCGCCGGAGTTGCATTCCACTACTCGCCGGAAGGACGCCCCGCCTTCGTTGCCCCGATCTATGGAGCCGCGGGATCGAAGGATGTCCCCGTTCCCGCGGACGCGCCGCCTATGTTCGTCGCGGCTGCGACCGACGATTCACTCGGCCTCGCGCCGCAAAGTATTGCCTTGTATGAGAAGTGGGCGGACGCCAAGAAATCGGTCGAACTGCACATGTACGCCAAGGGTGGCCACGGCTTCGGAATGCACAAGCAGAACCTCCCCAGTGATCATTGGATCGACCGCTTCGCTGAGTGGCTCGAGTTTCAAGGTTGGTTGAAGAAGTAACGATCGCGGCCACAACCAATCCGATCCCAGCCGCGAAGCGGCGAAAGAATGCAGCCCACCGCGCAAGCCGTGGGAAGATAAGCAGAAAAGATCCCAGCTCCGTAGGAGCGAAAGAAACGTCCAGCACCCCCGAATTCGCATTCGGTGAAAGCACACGACCGTTCTGTCCGATGAATGGCATTCATCTGTACCGTATCGTGCATACAAGCGAGACTACTTCATCGTAATGTCGGGTCGTCTCGCTGCGCACAGTTCCTCGCGAAGCCAGACAGCATTCTCGCGGTTTACGGAGCCAGAGTGGCGAAGGGTTCGGCGGGTCGTACACACCGGGTTGCTAGTCCATCTTCGAGCAGGAAAGATGGCGACGGACGAGAGGTCAGGAATTTCATTCTGTCCACCCTTCCAGAAAAAGAATGGGGCCAAATTGACTCGTCCCTGGAATTTGTGCGCCTGAGGCTTCATCAGGTGCTCCATGAAACTGGAGAGACGATCAAATCTGGATATTTCTTGAACGACGGACTGGGTTCCGTGCTAACGACTGAGCCCAATGGAAAGACTGTCGAAGTGGGCTTAATTGGGAAAGAAGGGTTCGTTGGCCTGCCGATCATTTTTGGATTCAAGACTAGCGGCCTCAGAGTAGTCACCCAGGCGGACGCAACGGCATACCGGGTTGACGTGGCCACCCTGCTCAAGATCCTTCCTGATTGCCCCGAACTGGAAAAGCAACTTCAGCGTTTCTCCATGATCCTCGGAATGATGTCCACCCAACTTGCCGCTTGCAATCGCCTGCATGGCGTTGTCGAGAGGTTGGCAAGATGGCTGCTGATGAGTCAGGACCGGGTTGGCAGCGAAATACTTCCCCTAACACAGGAATTCCTGGCACAGATGCTCGGTACTCGCCGGGCCAGTGTCACCGTCGCGGCCGGAGCACTGCAAGACGCAGGACTCATCAAGGGATCACGAGGAAGTGTGAATATTCTCGATAGAAAACAACTGGAAAAAAGAGCTTGCAGTTGCTACGACGTGATCGAACAGCAGAAGAAGAAATGGCAGGGTGAGCTAAACGCTGACTAGCAAATCTCCCCTCACCCGGGAAATCCACGAATCACCAGCCTAAGCATCGCACAGCCGCAAAGCGGCGCAAGAATGCAGCCCATGGCGCAAGCCGTGGGTCGCGGAAGAAAGCCTAGCCCCGAAGGAGCGAAAGAAAGGCTCTCTCACACAGGTATGCCCGTTCAGCAATTACAGCCTGTCCTGTAAAGAGAGGCACAGGCAGTAGACCCCAAGCTCCATGTTCGCGTGACGACCATGGCTTGCCTGCGAGTCTGCTCTACGGTGCCCTCCGGTCGGTTCTGTCCTTCATCTCTCAACCTTCAGTCGCCATGATGGACGAGTTCCGCTTCGTGCGGTGTGTACTCGCCTTCCTCGACGACTCCTGAGCCTTGATCAAAAGAGTGGCCTGTAACCAGTCCGAGAACAAACCACCCCAGCACGATCGCCCCGAACGCGAAGATCGTGTCTCCGAACATGCGCATCCATCGGAGCGTCGTCAACATCGGCGTGTGTAGAAATTCCGACGACCGCGCGTACCAGGTCCCGACCTCAACGGATGCCCAGGCTTGGGCGAGACCTATCGGTAATGTACTGAGCAGAACCATCGCCGCCAGCCCGATGTTGATGGACCAGAACGCGATGGCAAGCGGGCGATCCTTCCACATCAGCCCAGGACGGAGCGCGCGCAGGCAGAACAACATGAGTCCCAGTCCCAGCATGCCGTACACCCCGAACAGCGCAGTGTGTCCATGCACTGGAGTGAGGTTCAGTCCTTGCACGTAATAAAGCGCGATCGGGGGATTGATCATGAAGCCAAACAAGCCCGCGCCCACGAAGTTCCAGAAAGCAACCGCAACGAAGAAATAGATCGGCCACTTGTAAGCGCTGATCCATGGGTTGTGGGCGCTCCCACGAGATAGTCGGATGTTCTCCCACGCCTCGAATCCAATCAGAACCAGCGGGACCACTTCAAGAGCGCTGAAGATCGCTCCGAGTGCTAATACGGAATTGGGCGTCCCGGTGAAATAAAGATGATGAAAGGTCCCGATGATGCCTCCGGACAGATAAATGACCGTCGAGAAGAGCACGCCCCGGGTGGCTGTCGTAATCGAGAGCAGTTTGAGCCTGGTGAGAAGGAATGCAATAACCACGGTGGCGAAGACTTCGAAGAATCCCTCAACCCAGAGATGAACCACCCACCAGCGCCAATATTCGGCCGTGATGAGAGGAGAGCGCTGGCCATACATCAGTCCCGCTGCGTAGAACAGAGGGATGGCTATGCTTGAGATCAGGAACAACATCAACAGCGAGTAGTTCTCATCGCGGCGCGCCAAAGCCGGCCTCAACCCGCGCCACATGAGCCATAGCCAGAAGGTAAGGCCAACGAACAGCAGGATCTGCCAGACTCGGCCCAGATCGACGTATTCGTATCCTTGCGAACCGAACCAGAACCACAGGTTGCCAAGTTTCTGCTGGATACCCAGCCACTCTCCCGCCAGCGACCCAACCACGACGGCCACCACCGCCACAAACAACGCGTTTACGCCAAGGCGCTGACCTTTCGGCTCTACGCCGCTTACAGCGGGTACGATGTAGAGTCCGGTTGCAAGCCAGGAAGTCGCGATCCAGAAGATCCCGATCTGAAGATGCCAGGTACGCGTCACCGAATATGGCAACCACTTCCCGAGTGGGATTCCATAAAATCCGCCGCCTTCGACTCCATAGTGTGCGGCTATGGCGCCCAACGCAACTTGCACGACCCACAATGCTGCCACCACAAAAAAATATTTCACCGTGGCTCTTTGCGAAGGCGTCGGGCTCAAACCTAAAAGAGGATCTCGTTGGGGCATGGGATCGCTGGTAGGCCGGTGCTCTTGCGAACCGAAATACCAAACCATTCCACCGATTCCGGCGAGAAGCAGCACGAAGCTGATGACGCTCCAAACGATGGTCCCGCCCGTCGGGCGATTGCCGACCAACTCTTCGTGTGGCCAATTTTGCGTGTAGGTGACGTCCTGACCCGGACGATTCGTGCTCGCTGCCCACGCCGTCCACCAGAAAAATGTCGCCATCTGCCGCTGTTTTGCTGGATCGCTGAGTGCGCCCGCAGGGATCGCGTACTCGTTCCGGCCGTTCCCATAAACATCCCCATAGTAGGCCGCTAACTCCTCAAACGCGGCCGCGCGATCGCTGTCCACGACGATGGTGTCGGTGGCCGCATCATAGGTATTGCGCCGGGTGAGTTCGGTTAGTCGTCCTGCCAGGGCCGCTCGCAATTCAGCCGGCATGGAGCGGTAATCCGGGAATCCTTGGTGCTGTGCCCATCGATTCAACACAATCTCGCACTGGCGATGAAGATAGTCTGCGCTCCAGTCAGGTGCGACATAGGCGCCATGTCCCCAGATCGTGCCGATTTCCTGTCCACCCGTCGACTGCCAGACGTTCTGTCCATCGCGAATCGTCTCGCCGGTGAACAACAGTCGTCCATCCGCGGTGACCACCTTCGCGGGAATCGGCGGCGCATTGCTAATTGCCTTGTAACCAACTCCCCCCAGCACCGAAAACGAAACGAGCATGATTAAGCCAAATGCGATCCACAGCTTTTTGTATTGCATGAATTCTTTCTCCTGGGAAGTCGTGTCGGACGGATCCGACGTAGTTAGCATTCCTTCTCGATCGCCACTGCGCGAGGGAACAAAATGTTGTTTTCCAGATGAATATGCTGATGAAGATCGGCTTCGAATGCAGCCAAAGCCTGGTAGAGCGTCTGGTAGCTGATGCAAGCGTCGGCCGGTGCTGAGTAGCCGTTGGTGGCCTCGTTCATTGCACGCAACGCGTTCCCGGCGGAATCATGTTCGTGCTCCATCATGGAAACCGGATTCTGGACCGAACCGAACGGCGCACGCGCAAGCGGACCGTTTCCAGCTACCGCAGCTTCTGCCCTGACTATGTATGGGAACAGCATCATTTCTTCCTTCATCAGGTGAGCGTTCAGTTCCTGAGCCAGCCCTTTGAATATCTCGCGAACTTCGAGTAGTTCTCTGTGGTTCCTTCCATGAACGGAACACACCTTCTCCAACAGAGGGCCAAGCCGGGCAATCTCTTCGCGCGTATATTTGTGATGAGTGCTCTGGATGTGTTCAGTGAGTGACGTGAGTGGCTCGGCTTGCCAGTCTCGGTCCTTCTGCGTGCCCCGCGTCGCCTGATCCGCCTTCTCAAGCGAGTCCAGTACTTGATCGAACTGCAAGTTCGCATTCTCACAAGCTTCGCGGAGCGATCGATTGCCTCCGCAGCAATAGTCAATCCCCAGCTTTTCAAATACGCGCGTAGAAGCTGGATTCTCGACAGCCAATTCGCGCACTGTTTTGTCGATAGCAACCGTCATTCTTTAATCCCTCCAGTGTGATCACTTCCATTGGTGACTCTCGGCGTGACTCGCATCGGGCTCGAACTCGCCCAGAAATCACCCGGATTTCCGGCGATCGCCGAGAGCGGGGTAGAAACTAGGAATCCCAAATATGCCGTCTGCAACCCTGCCCACCTGGAATGTGCGGTACAAGGCTTGGTTTCAGAGCACGGTCGTGTCCGACCAAGGAAGCAGCTTGGCTTTCTGTGTGAAACTTCCTCGAATAGTTCGACGACGTCGATCAGATGGATATCATTCGCAGGTCGGCCGAGCCGATAACCACCACCAGAACCGCGAGTCGTATCCACCAGGCCGGCATTTCGCAAGGTCAGCAACACCTTGGACAAGTAGTTCGCCGGAATCTCGACCGACTGGGCGAGGTCCCGCCCCAGTACCGCTTCGCCCGACTGACGCGCAAGATGGGAGAGGGCTCGCAAAGCGTATTGGGAAGTGATCGAGAGCATAGTTGACATCTACATGCAGATATCTTCTATGCCTGCTCGGGAGGGGTCTGTGATTCTGGTCCTAGAAGGGTGTGACCCAGATCACACGTGGGGAGTCAGAAGGGCATCACCACTTTGCTTCCGTATGGGGCTGAGCAGGAGTGACTCAAATTGGAGAATCCCGTTAACTCGTTGACAACATAAACATTTAGCATACGCATGTATATATTTGTACGTACAATATTGTATATCAAAATGTTCCTGCAGGAACATATGTAGAATTTACCCGGCCCGCAACTCGTTGAATCTAATCACACCGCAATTATGAGATTCCCAACGTCATCAACGCTGAACTTCTTTCCCGGCGGGACTACGGTCGTCGCGCTGTATTCCGCCACGATGGCGGGCCCCCGAAAGGTCTTTCGAGCGCCGAGTTCTTCGCGGGCATAAATCTTTGTGTTCACTCTGCGGCCATCGAAAACGACTCGGGTTTCGCTCGCTGATCTCCTGCTCACCTTTCCGCGCACTGTAGCCGCGGTTGCATGTGATCGCGAGGATTTCAAGGCGGCCCGCAGGCGAAGCGTCACAATCTCGATCTCGCGTTTCGCATGCGTATAGCCGTAGCGCCGCCGATGCTCCGCCTCGAACTCGCCCAGGAGACTGCTGGTCAGAGGTAGGTTGAGTTCGTATCCCTGCCCGCGATAGCGCAGATCAACCGTACGATTAAAACGAGGCGTCCCATCCCAGCCTTCGCGGGCAAAGTCTAGTCGTGAGGCCTGCTCCAACGCAGAAAATTCCTGATTCAATTTCGCCTGCGGAATCACCCGCGACACGCGCCACAGCACCGTGCGCGAGTAATCTTTCACGACGTCACTCCAAAGTATTCCGAGCGCCGATAGCGCGCCGGGAAACGCAGGAAGGATGACATGCGGAATGCTCAAGGCCTCCGCCAGGGCGCAAGCATGCAATCCACCCGCGCCACCGAATGCCACCAGGGTAAAACGGCGCGGATCGCGTCCGCGTTCGATCGACACCACGCGGATCGCCTTTTCCATCGTGGCATTCACCACGCGAACCACTCCCGTCGCAAACTTCTCCAGGCTCAAACTCGATCCATGCTTGGTCAGCCACTCTTGTGTCACCCGATGCGTGCGCTCCAGATCGAGGGTGAACTCTCCGCCCAGAAATTTCGTAGGCTGCAAGCGGCCAAGCAGAAGATTAGCGTCTGTTACGGTCGGCTGCACTCCTCGGCCATAACAAATAGGACCGGGATCAGCGCCGGCGGACTCAGGGCCGACGCGCAGAACGCCGGCGGCATCGAATCGCGCCAGTGACCCGCCGCCTGCTCCGACCGTGTGGATGTCGAGCATGGGCACGCTGATCGGAAGCCCCGCGATCTGCGCATCGCTGGCGGTCCTGATCGCACCCTCCACCAGCGACACATCGGTCGAAGTGCCACCCATGTCGAAGGCGATGATGTTCTCGAACCCGCTGCCGCGCGCAGTCGCGGCCGCGCCTACCACCCCGCCGGCAGGCCCGGAGAGCACAGTCCGCACCGGTTCCCGTGCCGCAGTCGCCAGCGCGGTAATGCCGCCAGAAGATTGCATGACAAAGATCTTCGGAACTGGCGAGCCGGAAGCCTGATGTCTGCCCCCTGCCCCCTGCCCCCTCAGCGCCCGCTCCATGTTCTCAAGATAGCGCCGCATTACCGGCTGCAAATACGCATTGATCACGACCGTCGAGGTGCGCTCGTACTCGCGGAACTCAGGCAGAATCTGGTGCGAGATCGATAACGGCACGCCGAGCGCTCCCAGCGATCCGGCGACGGCCTGCTCGTTCTTCGCATTGGCAAATGAGAACAGCAGCGAGATCGCCACGGATTCCGGCTTGGCCGCTGCGACTCGCTCCGCAAGCTCTTTTAAGTCGACCGTTGTGGGCTCGGTAAGTATCTCGCCGGTAGCCGCGGTGCGCTCTTCAATCCCGAAGCGCAGATCCTTGGCGATAAGAGGCTCGATGCGATCGAAGAAGAAATCGTAGAGTTTGGGCCGCGCCTGCCGTCCAATCTCGATGGCGTCTTCGAACCCGGCAGTCGTCACTAGCGCCGTGCGCGCGCCTTTGCGTTCGAGCAGCGTATTCGTGCCGACGGTAGTGCCGTGAAGAAGAATGAACTCTGCTTCAGCAGCGATGGTCCGGATCGCATCGACGATTGCGCGTGATGGATCCGCGGGCGTCGAGAACACCTTGAGCATCCGCAAGCCGCGCGTGGATGGATCAACCCACACACAGTCGGTGAACGTCCCTCCGGTGTCGATTGCAATGCGCAGAGGCTCAGAGCGGCGCGCCATGGTTGCGGAAAACTAGACTACCATCCGCAAGCGAGGAAACCCATTCAGAGCTCGTCACGCAACCTGTGCCGACGACTTTGCCTTTGCTGGCGCGGCTGACACGACCGGTCGGGCCGTCGTGCGTTCGCCTTGCCGGATCAGCATAATCGCGCCAAGAATCGCCACCGAGGCAATCGCCACACGCGCCGTCAATGGCTCGGACGCGAGCAGCCATCCCAGCAGCACCGCCACCACAGGATTCGCGTACGTGTGCGTCGCCACCACTGCCGGAGGAACCCGCTGCAGGAGCCACGTGTAGGCGGTGAACGCCACAATCGATCCGAACACGATCAGGTATCCCAGTCCGAAAATGGACTTGAGAGAGATGGCTGACCAGTGTAGCCCGCGAAACTCACCCGTGATTCCAGCGGTTGCCAGCAGCATGACGGCGCCCCATACGAGTGGCACCGCGGTACGCGCCAGCGCGTCGGTCGGCAGCTTCAGTCTGGGAGAAATCACCACGCCCGCCGACCACGACAGCGATCCCAGCAACACAGCGAGCAAGCCAATCAGG
>QIAL01001077.1:0-2141 GCA_003225535.1 Acidobacteriota bacterium
GCCTGCGCTGTCGAATCGCTTGAGTGATCGTCGACGACTATGACCTTGGGTAGGTGAACTACCGTTTGCCGGACCACGTCGCCGATGCTATTGGCTTCGTTTAGACATGGGATCACACCCGCGCAATGCGCTCTCCAATAAGGGTCGAGTTGAGGGTTCAATGCTTCAACAGTTCAGCGGCCTGATCGCGATGGGACACGGCCCTGCCCGTTTGGCCTTACTGCCTTCAACGCGCGCGTGCAAGCGCAAAGCGCAGTCTCTCAAGAGATTTCGTTTGCCGAAGCGCCACAGAGTACGTTTACTACCGCCGTGATTGTAAATGGGATGCCGAAGGGTGCCGAACTTGTAACGTCCCGCGGTCGAGAGCAGGAACGGCTTCACGCCCGGGCCGTCGAAGCCACTCGCGGCCAGTTTGGCCGCCGCGTTTTTCTGCGCGGAGTTGTCGAAGTCTCCAATTTTTGCCGCGAAAACTGTCTTTATTGCGGCATGCGCAGGGAAAACCAATCACTGGACCGCTATCGCGCCCGCCTGGACGACCTCTCCGAACTGCTTATCCATCACAGGCCCAGCAGCATGACGGACCTGAATATCCAGACCGGTGAAGATCCGGTGGCCGTTCGGGAAACCGTCATTCCGCTTATTCGCCGCTTGCGGGACCAAACGCCGCTCGGCCTGAGTGTCTGCCTGGGCACTCTGGCGTCGAACGTCTACGACGAACTGCAGGCCGCTGGGGCCACCATTTACATCATGAAGTTCGAGATTGCTGACTCGGCCGCGTACAGGCGGCTCTCCGCGCCCGGAACCTTGGAAGAGCGGCTCGAACACATTCGTTTACTGGCCAGAAAAGGGTGGCGGGTCAGTTCAGGCTTCATTGCCGGCCTGCCCGGGCAATCGGTCGACGACATCGGCGATAATCTGAGACTGGCTGGCCAACTTCCGTTGGCCGGTTGCAGCGTCAGCCCATTTATTCCCGGCGAAGCCACGCCGCTTCATGATGCCACGACCGGCGACATCGATCTCACCCTCAATTGCATGGCGTTGCTGCGGCTCATGCGGCCCGATTGGGTGATTCCTGCCGTCAGCGCGCTCAATTTGGCCGGACCGGGCAGCGGCTATCATCGCATCGGACCTGCGGGAGGATTATCTGCTTTATCGCAGAGATCGATTCATCATGACCGAAGAGAAAATTCTCTCCGCGCTCGAAGCGGAAAAACTGGTTCCGTCCGAACAAAGCCTGGCCGAATTCTATCAGGCCGGAGACGACCGAAGCGTTTCCGCTGTCGTCGTGGCTTGATCACCGTACCAAACTTTGTCGCATATGGGACAAAGTTTGGGTAACGCAGTCGGTTCACTCCGAAGCTCGGCCCAGGAACCGCATCATTGAATCGCCGTGCTTCATCACTTTCACTTCGCTCCAGGCTTTTGGAATCGTGAGCGTGTCCCGTTTGGTATGGCCTAGAACGAACACCCCGCTCGCGGCAATCAGGCTCGGCAACCGTTCATCGTCCAAAAGCTGTTGCGAAAGCGACTCCGAACGACGCCCAACGTTCTTTTCACCAAAGGGGGGATCGGCCATGACTAGCTCGAACTGTTCCCCCTTCTCAGCAAGTTGGCCAATCGCAGTAAACACATCCTGAACGCGCACTTGATAATTGTCAGCCGGAAGACCGGTCGAGGCCAGATTCTCGCGAATCATCGATGCGTGCCGGTTGGACTTCTCCACGCTCAAGACCAGCGCAGCGCCACGGCTCAGGCATTCAAGCCCAATGGCGCCTGAGCCTGAAAAAAGATCGAGCACCCGCGCGCCAGGCACGCGGCCGCTGAGGCTGTTGAAGATGGCCTGTCGAACCAGATCGGGAGTCGGACGAACGTCATATCCAGGCGGAACTTTCAGCAGCAAACCTGCGGCCTGGCCTCCAATGATTCGCATAAGATCGGGAGTCCGGAGCGCGGGTGTCCTCACCCGCAGCAACGAACAAACGCAGCAGCCCGGTGCGACATTCTGAATTCTCCGAATCGTCGGAAATTGCTGCGGGTGAGGACACGCGCGCTTCGGACTCCCGATCTTATGCGAATCATTGGAGGCCAGGCCGCGGGTTTGCTGCTGAAAGTTCTGCGTGGATATGACGTTCGTCTGACTC
>QIAL01001077.1:2194-3887 GCA_003225535.1 Acidobacteriota bacterium
CTTCATCGTTGGTCGTTTCCAGAATTCCTTTGAGATAGCTCCGGCTGGCCTTCTTCATCGCGGCGGAAATCTCGGCATAACTGGTGTCGCGCGTGGTGCGGACCGTCAGGTCAACGCACGAAACCGTCGGTGTAGGGACGCGGAACGCCATTCCGGTCAGCTTCCCTTTCACTTCAGGACAAACCAGCCCGACAGCTCTGGCCGCGCCGGTGGAGGAAGGAATGATGTTAATCGCGGCAGTGCGTCCACCCTTCCAATCTTTCTTGCTCGGGCCATCGACCGTTTTTTGAGTGGCGGTGTAAGCATGAATTGTGGTCATCAGCCCTTCTTCGACGCCGAATCCTTCTTTCAAGAGCACATGCACCAGCGGCGCCAGGCAATTGGTCGTGCAGGAGGCGTTGGAAATGATATGATGCCTGGCCGGATCGTACTTGTCGTTGTTTACCCCCATCACAATCGTGATGTCATCCCCTTTGGCGGGCGCGGAAATGATGACCTTTTTGGCCCCGGCAATCAGATGTCCTTTGCATTTGTCGGCTTCGGTGAACAAGCCGGTCGATTCGACGACGAGCTCTACACCAAGCGCCTTCCATGGCAAATTCGAGGGATCCTTCGCGCTCACCACGAGGATATCGTTGCCGTTCACGACCAGGACATCATCTTCCAGCTTATCCGCGGAAGATTTCTTGGAGGAAACCTCGCCCTGGAAGCGGCCCTGCGTGGAATCGTACTTCAGAAGGTAGGCCAGATTATCCGCCGGAACGATATCGCCGACTGCGACCACCTGGAGCTCTTTGCCAAGGCGCCCTTGCTCTGCGATCGCGCGGAACACCCGTTCGCTATTCTACACCAAAACTCAGGGCGTGCATGTTAGCTTTGAGGCCCCGACCGTCAACGCAAGATTTGTGTAGCAGCCCTCATTTCAAGCCCCAAGCTTCGTCAGGAGCGCCATGTCGGTAGAAACGAATCCCCACCAGATCTTCTCTTCCGGCGCCGCGACAAACGACGGTTCCGAACAGAGTTCAATAGGCTTGTCGCGCCGCCGGAAAAGAAAAATTTGAGACGACCTGCTTTCTACCGGCATGGCACTCCTGACGGAGCTTCGGAAACCGCGGTGAATCAAAACATGCCCGTTTGCAGTCATTCGCATGACCCCAACGCCCCCGGATGGTACGTAAATTTACTATTTTTCGCCCAGGTCAGCATTGCTGCGCTCTTTGGTTGCAGCCGGGTACCAGTGCGTTACACTAGCGAAGAGTTTTATGAAACGACGTCTGCTCTATGGCGCTTTGCTGGTGGTCCTTGGATTGAATCTGGTTGCGGGCATCCGCATTTATTTCAGCTCGGTCGAGGCCGCCGAAAAGGATGAAGCTTACCCGAATCTCAAACTGTTTTCCGTGGTGCTCGACCGTGTGCGCAACGAGTACGTCGATGGCAACAAACTTACGTACCAGGAGCTGATCTACGCCGCGCTCAAAGGAATGCTGGGCACACTCGACCCCCACAGCGAATTCATGGAGCCGGTCAAATATGACGACCTCAAGAAAGATACCCAGGGCGAGTTCGGCGGCGTCGGTATCGTTATTTCGATGAAGGACAATTTTCTGACCGTCGTCGCGCCGATGGAAGACACGCCCGGTTTCAAAGCGGGCATTCTCACCGGCGACCGCATCATTAAAATAGATGGCCACAG
>QIAL01000235.1:0-22235 GCA_003225535.1 Acidobacteriota bacterium
ATGGTCAGAGAACTCGACAACAGGCAGGCCGTCATGATCGTCGCATTCGCAATGCTCTCGGCGTGAAACGGTGTCGGCCAGGGATTGGTGTAAATCCGGTTGTAGCTGAAAGCGAACAGCAGAGCGCCAAACGTCAGCGAGTCCGAGGCCAGGAAGAGCCACATCCCGACTTTCTTGGAGTACGCTCCGAACAGCGGCGCCTCGTAGGCTCCCGGTGCTGCGTGTTGCACCGCATCATGCTCGATCGTAGCTTCCGCCATTCCCCAGTTCCCCTTTCTGTCTGCCGGAAAATCGTCAACCATAAAGGACACGAAGGTGCACGAAGGAATTCCTTAGTGAGCCTTCGTGTCCTTCGTGGTTGTAGCCTTTTGCACTTTAACGAGCCAATCCCAACAGCAAGAAAATGTAAATCCACAACACCGCCATGAAGTGCCAATACCAGGCGGTGATATCCACGGCAATCCGACGCGCCTCAACCGGCCTCCGGAGCAGGGAAGCGCTGGCCGCCCAAATCAAGGCGATCATGCCGCCGCCAAGATGCACCGCGTGCGCAATCGTCAGCAGAAACGCAAACGAGCTGCTCGGATTCGTATACACGAAGAATCCCCGCGTGTGCATCGCCGACCAGGCGAGCCATTGCCCAATCAGAAAAGCAAAACCGAGCACGACCGTGATGCCCAGCCACGGAAAGTTCTTCTCCTCGCCCAGCGAAATCCCCGGAATCGAACTCACGGGAGCCAGGGCCGCTTCCCGCGCAGCCTTCCGCCTCGCCAACTCCATTGTGATGCTGCTGAACAACAGGATCACCGTATTAATCCCCAGCAGCACCCAGGGCAAATCTATGCTGCCCCAGTCGCGAACGTAGCTGTTCGATTCGCCCTGAAAGGTCGGCAGCCCGCGGCGGAAGATGTACGCGCTGGTCAGCGAGATGAAAACCATCCCGACCGTCGCGATCCCGCAAATCAGTCCTAGTCGCGCTCGCCGCAGCCGCGCGCCATAATCCGGAACATCGCCGCTGCGTCCATCGTCTCCTCCACCCGTAATCGGAGGCGCAGGAGGTTTGTGGCCAATATCATCAATCGGAGTGTTTGGGGTATACGTCGCCATAACTACTTAGTGCGCCACTGCGTCCAACTGGTTGCCGAATCTATATCGACGATAAAAAGCGGGTGCCCCATGCTTGTCTCGCGTTTTGTGCGAGACAGGGTGGAGGTTTTGACTTCTCAATGTTTCGGCTCAGTCGGCGGATCCGTCTGCATCACAAAGTCCTTCGGCGCTCCTGGCACTCCGTACTCATACGGCCCATTGTTCACAACCGGAGTCTTGCCGCCGAAGTTGTCGTGCGGCGGCGGAGTGGCAGTCGTCCACTCCAGCGTGGTCGCATCCCACGGATTGTCGCTGGCCTTCGGCCCTTTAAACATGCTCCAGAACAGATTGATGACGAAGATGAATTGCGCCGCGATTGTGACTATCGCCGCAAACGTGATGAACGTCTGCAGCGGCAGCAGTTTGGTCTGATAGGCAACCTCGGTGAACTGGGAGTATCGGCGCGTCTGTCCTGCCATGCCCAGGTTGTGCATCGGCATGAAGATCGCATACGTGCCGGCGAGGGTGATGAAGAAGTGGATTCTGCCCAGAGTCTCATTCATCATCCGGCCAAACATTTTCGGGAACCAGTAGTAGGTCGCCGCGAAGATGCCGAAAATTGCCGCCACACCCATGATCAGGTGGAAGTGTCCCACGACGAAGTAGGTATCGTGCAACTGTATGTCGAGCACCGGCTGCGCCAGGAACGGCCCGCTCAACCCGCCCGACACAAACAACGAAACAAAACCGATGGCATACAGCATCGGTGTATCGAAGCGAATGCGCCCCTTCCACATCGTGCCCAGCCAATTGAAAGTCTTAATGGCCGACGGCACTCCGATGCACATCGTCAGAATCGAAAACGCAAATGCTGAATAGGGGCTCATCCCGCTCATGAACATGTGATGGCCCCAAACCATGAATCCGAAGAATCCGATGGACAGCATCGCGTACACCATGGCGCGATACCCGAAGATCGGCTTGCGCGAGAAGGTCGACAATACCTGCGACGCCACGCCCATTCCCGGCAGGATCGCGATATACACCTCGGGATGTCCGAAGAACCAGAACAAGTGCTGCCACAGCAGCGGTGAGCCGCCTTTGTGTCCTACGATCTGGCCGTTCACCATAATCTGCGGCACATAGAAACTCGTCCCTAGATTGCGATCCATCAGCAACAGGATTCCCGCAGAGAGCAGCACGCCGAACGCGAGCAGTCCCAGAATCGCTGTGATGAACCAGGACCACACGGTCAGTGGCATGCGCATCATCGTCATACCCTTGGCGCGCAAGTCGAGCGTGGTGGTGATGAAGTTCAAGGCGCCCATCAGCGACGCCACGCAGAAGATCGCGATGGCGGTGATCCACAGATCCGCTCCGAGCGCTTCGCCTGGTCCGGCGGACTGAATTGCACTCAGCGGCGGATATCCTGTCCATCCATGTAGCGGCGCTCCGCCCGGCACAAAGAACGCGCATAACAGCACGATGAACCCTACGAACGTCGTCCAGAACGACAGCATGTTCAGGACAGGGAACGCCATGTCAGGGGCGCCAATCTGAATTGGAAGAACGTAGTTGCCGAATCCACCCTGCGGTGCCGTGGTCAGCACAAAGAACACCATGATGGTGCCGTGCATGGTCAGAAATGCAAGGTAGGTTTCCGGCTTGATCTCTCCCACCAGCGGCCAGTTCGCGGTCGGCCAGATCATGTGAACCCGCATCAGCAGTGACAGAGCCATTCCGACGAACACCGCTGTGAGCGCGAGGAAGAAATACTGGATCCCGATAACTTTGTGATCGAGGCTGAAAATATATTTCCGAATGAACCCCTGAGGAGCGTGCGAATGAACCGTAGCCGCGGTCGCCATTACTGTTTCTCAGCCTCCCGTGCCGCCAGCCACTTATCAAAATCCTCCTGGCTGACGACGTGGACCATACCGTGCATCTTGTAGTGCCCCAGTCCGCAAAGTTCGGCGCACGCAATCTCATACTCGCCGATCGCAGTAGGTTTGAAATGCATGTGGATGTTTAAGCCCGGCACTGCATCTTGCTTGAAACGCAACTGGGGTACGAACAGATCGTGAATCACATCTACCGAGCGTAGGCTGAGATCGACGTCGCGATTCACTGGCAAATACATCGTGCCCGTCACCACATCGTCTTTCGCCGAGGGATCGGAGGTGTCCAGTCCCACGGCCGCTTCGCCCCCCGCCGAGGGATCCATCAAACTCATCTTCGTCGGTGCGTAGGTGCCATCCGGCCCGGGATAGCGGAAGTACCACGCAAACTGCATGCCCGTAGCTTCGACCTGCACAGCACCTGCCTCCGGCGGGTCAAAACGCTGACTAGCCCAGACACTGCTGCCCATCAGATTCAGTCCGACGAACAGTATCGTGGTCAGAGTAGTCCACACGATTTCAAGCGTCGTGTTCCCGTGCGAATAAGAAGCCGGCGGAGCCGATGGTGTCTGACGGTATCTCCAAACGATGTAGCCCAGCCCGAGCTGCGCCGCTAGGAAAACAATTCCCATGATGATGAAGGTGATGGTGAATTGTCTGTCGATGAAACCCGTAGCGGCGGAAGCGCCGACCGGCAACCACCAGGTCTTGGCGACAAAAAAGTACGTGCTGATCAGAGTGATCAGCCAGATCAAAGCCATTAACGCGAGGCCCATTCCCCAGTCCCCCTAGCCTTAGGACGGCACAAAAGGATCTCTCCCCACGGCTGTGTCGCGTCCCACAACGCGAGCACCAGTCGGCGGCGAGTGTAACACAGCCACTTGGCCTGAATGCAAGCGAGTTGGGGAACAAAATCTTCAGAAGTACACCCGAGAAAATAGATCAGCGTGCTATGTTTATTTTTTCTACAGGAGATTCCTGAGATGCAGCTCATGCTTCGAGGTCACAGCGCGTGGAGTATAAGTTTTTCCTCCGTGTTCCTCTGTGCCCTCTGTGGTGAGAGCTTTTTGTAAGCCAAGTTTACTTCTCAGACCACTCCGGCACCCGCCCCGGAGTCCAAGGCGCCCCCGCAGCCTCCATGTCCTTCTCAAGTTTCGCCAGATCGACATCGACCAGTGTCCGCAATTTCGCCAACTGATCCGCAAATTCGGCCGCTGCGATCCCGTACGACTCCACATCCGACTGCGTCGGCTTCGCCATCGAGAATCTCTCACCCTCGATGATCGTACCCACGCGGTCGCCGATCGAAGAAGGGATCGGCTCATTCCGCTTCGCGATCTCAATATCCCCCTGCAACGCCCGCAGGAGTTCGCGATCGCGTTGCTCGAGTGAATCCGCCACCGCCCCTAACTGCTTCTCCGCCACCGGTGTTTCATGCAACGCTTCGCGAATCTGCTTCAAGCGCTCCTGCGCATCCTCCGCCGTGCGGTTTGCACCGTAAACAGCACGGTAGAGTCGCGACACTTTGCGCAGGAACTCTTGCTGCGCTGCGCGATCGGCTGGCGTCATGGAAGCCGACTGTTCCGTCGTGACTTTGAACGACTGCGGCCCTGCAACTTCACTGACAGTTCCTCCGATTTTCTCGAACATTCGTACCGAGTAGCTGCCCGCCAGCACCAGCGGACCCTGATCCGACGCGTCGTGAAAAAATCCCGCGGTATCCTCCTCCTGCTTGACCACTTTCACTGCCGGATACCGCAGATCCCATGCGGTCCGGTGGAAGCCCGCATCGGTCGAGCCTTCCACTCGCCGGATCGGCGCCCCACTTTCGTCGTACACCACGAAGTAAACTTCCGGCTTCGCCTCCTCCGCTTCGGCGCGCAGTTCGTCATTCGAAGGATAGGGCGCCGTCTCGCTCTTCTTCCCCGCCTCCTTCTCCGCGTCCTGCCGCTTCTCCTTCTTTGTTTTCACCTTCTCTTTCAGGTAGGCGGTGAACACCGCACCGTACGGAGGATTCTCCGCCGCAAAGTACGAATCTCCTTGGAATCCCTTGTGCGGCCCGCCCAGCGGATGCCGCTCGACATACATCAACGCATCCTTGACCGGATATAGAGCCGCGGCCTGCTGAGTCGCCTCGGCCTTCATCTGCCGCAAGGGAGTGATGTCATCCAGCACATAGAAGCCGCGCCCGAACGTCGCAATCACCAGATCGCCCTCCCGCGGATGAACCACTATGTCGCGCACAGCAATCGTCGGCAGACCGCCTTTCAGCCGCACCCAGTGCGCGCCTCCATCGATGGTGAAGAACGTCCCGAACTCCGTGCCTGCAAAAAGGAGATTCGCGTTCACCGGATCTTCCGCAAACGCCAGCACCGGGCCATTCTCCGGCAGATCGCCCGTGATGGAGTTCCAGGTCTTCCCGTTGTCGGTGGATTTCAGCAGATACGGCTTGAAGTCCTCGTTCTTGTGATTGTCAAACGCGGCGTAGACAGTGCCGACGTCATGCGAAGAGGCCACCAACCGACTTACGTATGTCGTATCCGGCACGCCGGGAAACTTGTCGTACTTCGTCCAGGCTCCCCCGCCGTCCTGAGTGACCTGGATCAATCCATCATCTGTCCCAACGTAAATCAATCCCTCTCTCTTTGGTGACTCCGAGAGCGAAACGATATTCCCGTAGAACGAAGTCGACGCACTCTTCGCCACCGCATCCGGCCCCCACACCTTTCCCATGACCGGTAGTTTGTTGCGATCGATCTGCCGCGTTAAATCGCCCGAGATCCCCTTCCACGTGTCGCCACGATCATCGCTGCGAAACAACCTGTTCGCGGCAAAATACAAACGGGTGTGAGAGTGCGGACTAATGATGATCGGCGAATCCCAGTTCCAGCGCAGCGGGGGCTCGCCCTTGCCCTCTTTCGGCTGTAGCAGCAATTCCTGCCCAGTCGGTTTGTCGTAGCGAATCAGCACACCGTACTGTGATTCCGAATAAATCGTGTTCGGATCCACCGGATCGACGGCGGACCGGAATCCGTCGCCCCCAGTGGTTACGAACCAATCGCTATTTACGATTCCGCTGATGTTTCGCGTGCGCGTCGGTCCGCACCACGAGAAGTAATCCTGCGTGCCGCCACACACGTTGTAAAAGGGCAGGGAATTGTCGACGGCGACGTCATAGAACTGCATGGTTGGCAGGTTGGCCTTGAATTGCCACGATTTCGCATCATCCCAGGTCTCGTACATCCCACCATCGGATCCGAGCAGCCAGTGCCGGGTGTCATTCGGATCGATCCACATGGCGTGATTGTCGCCGTGATGGTTGATCTCGTTAATCTTGTGCAGCGTCTTGCCGCCATCAGTCGACTCACGCAGCTCCACGTTCCTTCGGGTCCGGGACGATGCGCCCGTAGTACATCGCTCCGGCATCGAACTCGTTCCGCCGCTCCCAGTTCGCGCCTTTGTCGCTCGAACGGAAAATTCCGCCTTTGCCATCGGCCGCTTCGACAGAGGCATACACCACATTCGGATCGGCCGGCGAAATTGCCATCCCGATGCGTCCCATATCAACGGAGGGCAAACCCGATGTGACTTTGTTCCAGGTCACACCCGCATCGGTCGACTTATAGATCGCGCTCTCGGGCCCACCATCGATGAACGTGAAGACATGCCGCCGCCGTTGATATGCCGATGCGTAGAGAATGTCGGGGTTCGATGGATCCATCGCGACGTCGTTCACGCCGGTGTTCTCGCTGATCGTCAGCACCGCCTTCCAGTTCTTCCCGCCGTCGGTCGTCTTGTAGAGCCCGCGATCTCCCCCCGGTCCCCATAGCGGCCCGGCCGCGGCTACATAGACGACCTTCGAATCTCGCGGATCAATCACTACCCGCCCAATGTGTTCGGATTTCTTCAACCCTAGATTCTTCCAACTCTTCCCACCGTCATCCGACCGGTAAATTCCATCGCCATAAGCAACACTGCGCTGAGAATTGGATTCGCCCGCGCCCACCCACACCACAGAAGGATCATTCGGATCAAGCGCCACCCAGCCTGTCGAATATGATCCCTCTCCGTCGAACAGCGGAGTCCATGTGGTGCCGTCATTCACGGTCTTCCACACTCCGCCCGAAGCCACTCCCACGTAGAACTCCGAAGTCTTCTTCGGATTCACCGCAATTGACATCACGCGCCCCGATTCCGCGCCCGGCCCGATCGACCGAAACTTGAGGCCAGCAAACGTATCAGCATTCATCCCGGGCTTCTTCTCTTCTTCCTTCTTGGGCTCCTCCTTCTTCTCGTCCTTCGAGCTCTTCCTCTGGTCTTTCTTGCCGGCCAATGCGGAGGCGGCGGCCTGCTTCTTATCAGCATCTTTATCTGGTGTCTTCTGATCCTGCGAAGATTGGCCAAAGAGGTTGAACGACCAGAGAACTGCGGCGATGACGAATGCGGCGATTGATCTCATCGAGGACTCCCATTCAAATCTGCTTTGTCATCCTGAGGCGCGCATTTTGCGCCGAAGGACCTGTGCAACTTGCTTGCGGCACACCAGCGCTAGCCAAGCCGCACCGTGGAAACCGATATGTATACAGCATTCGCCGAGAACTTTCACCCATCATTGAGAGCGGCGTACTCTGTGTTTCTCCGTGCTCTCTGTGGTGAACGCTCTTCCGCGCTAGAATGACGTTCCATGCCCCGCAAGATCCACGGACACGAAACCGCCTACCACAAGCTGCAGAAGAACTACTGCTTCGCCTGCGGACAGGACAATCCCGACGGAATGCGCTTGAAATTCATCCTTGATGAAGAACGCCGAACATTTGTATGCCGTTTTCGTTTGTCCAAGCGCTATACCGGACCTCCCGGCCACTGCCACGGCGGCATCATCGCCACGATTCTCGACGATGCCATGGGCAAGGTGAATAAACTCCACCACGTCATCGCCCTCACCAAAGAAATGACCGTCGAATACCTGAAGCCCGTCCCGCTGCACAAACCGCTGCACGTCGAGGGCAGGGAAGTCAGCGTCCACGGCCGCCAGCACATCAACGCCGCCGAAATCCTGAACGAGCAGGGAGAAGTGCTGGCCCGCAGCCGCGGCGTCTTCATCGCCATCGACCCGGAAAAAATGTTTGGCAAGTTCGTAGAACGATGATTCCAACTTCCTGTCATCCTGAGCGGAGTTGGCGTCCGCTTCAAGCGGACGCCAACGCAGTCGAAGGATCCCTTTCAGCTAGGTCATCCAATGCGACGCGGGGAATTCCTCATCGGCATTTTTCTTTCGGTCAACTCCGTGCCTCTGTACCGAGCCGATCCGGATTTCCGCAAAACCTCTCCGAGCGGTAGAATGGTTTAGCGGCGAAACCCCTCCCAGAGCCATCAAGATAAGGGTTAGCTGAGGGCTGACAGCTGAAAGCTGACAGCCCATCCTTCGCGATTGCGAAAAGGTATCCACAGGGTTCCTGACATGTCCCAAAACAACGGCAGCAACACCACTTCTCTCCGCCTCAAGACCGGCCTCGCCGAAATGCTCAAGGGCGGCGTCATCATGGATGTCACCAACGCCGAGCAGGCCGTCATCGCCGAAAAGGCCGGAGCCGTCTCCGTGATGGCCCTCGAGCGCGTGCCCGCGCAGATCCGCGCCGAAGGTGGCGTCGCCCGCATGGCGAGCCCTAAGAAGATTCGCGAGATCATGGCCGCCGTGTCCATCCCGGTCATGGCCAAGTGTCGCATCGGACATTTCGCCGAGGCCCAGATTCTGCAGGAACTCGGCGTCGACTACATCGACGAATCCGAAGTCCTCACGCCCGCCGACGAAGCGCACCACGTCGACAAGCACGCCTTCAAGACCCCGTTCGTCTGCGGCGCCCGCAATCTCGGAGAAGCCCTGCGCCGCATCGCCGAAGGCGCTGCCATGATCCGCACCAAGGGCGAAGCCGGCACCGGAGACGTCGTCCACGCCGTCAAACATATCCGTCAGATTGTGCAGGAGATGAGAATCCTGACGGTGCTCGGCGAAGAAGAACTCTACGCCAAGGCCAAAGAGCACCAGGCCCCGTATGAGTTGATCAAGATGGTCGCGAAAGCAGGGAAGCTCCCGGTCCCGAATTTCAGCGCCGGAGGAATCGCGACACCCGCAGACGCAAGTCTGGTGATGCAGCTGGGAGCCGAAGCCGTCTTCGTAGGCAGCGGAATTTTCATGAAGGACTCGACAACGTTCGCCGATCCCGCCGAAGCTGAGAAGAGAGCGCGGGCCATCGTGCAGGCCGCCACGCATTATCAAGATCCTAAAGTGTTACTTGAAGTCAGCGAAAATCTGCAGGGCGCGATGAAGGGCTTGGCCGTATCAGGGCTGGACGAAGCCCACATGCTGCAAACCCGCGGCTGGTAACGATGTCAGGCAGACAATCCGATCTGTCTCTGGACCGGTACCCTCGCTCTACCTTTCGGCAATCTCTCGGCAGGATCCAGGATGCGGGCTCACTCCGCCATGTTCTTCGAATTCAGAGACGGTAAAATCGCCAGTCAGCGTAATTACGATTGTTTCGAACCCTGGTAATTGGGCCACCCGACTCGATTGCTCTGCCCGATTCTTTGCCCGCCGTACGCCTCCGTGCTAACATCCGTCGCCATAGCTATGGCGGAATCCGTCCAACTTCCAGACCTCGCCGTCCGTCCCGCTGCTGCGGAAGTATCCGACGCGCCGCGGCACTCCGCTATCGTGCGCGTCACCCACTGGATCACCGCGGTCAGCGCCTTCGCGCTGTTGATAAGCGGAATCGCCATCCTTCTCGCCCACCCGCGCTTCTACTGGGGCGAGACTGGGGGCGCGAGTGGCTCCAGAGTTGGGCCTTCGCTTTTCGACCTGCCGTTGCCGTTCGTGCTCAATACCCCCATTCGTGGTCCGGGACGCTACCTGCATTTCTTCTCCGCGTGGATTTGCGTGCTGACCGGACTCTTCTACTTGCTCTATGGTTTCTTCAGCGCTCACTTCCGGTCGAACTTGCTGCCAGCGAAGAAGGATCTTTCCTGGCGCCTGATCTCCGATCACCTGCGCCTCCGCCGCTCGCCAGCTGAAGATGCACATAGCTACAACGTGGTGCAGCGGCTTTCCTATCTCGTCGTCATTTTCGTTCTGTTTCCCCTGCTCATCTGGACAGGCCTGGGAATGTCTCCCGCCGTCACTTCTGTCTTTCCGTGGCTGGCCACCACCTTCGGCGGACAGCAATCCGCCCGCACCATTCATTTCTTTCTTACGATCGCTGTGGTCGCGTTTGTTCTGGTCCATCTTTTCATGGTCTACCGCGCCGGATTCCTAGGACGCGTGTGGACCATGATCACGGGTCGCACGCCCCGTTAGGAGCCGATAATATGAGCGAACTCATCACCCGCCGCAAGCTGATCACCACCGGACTGGCCACTGCCGCGGGTTTGGCAGGTGTGGCAGCAGCCGCAACAATTGCGGACCGGTACGGCTTTATCCCGCCCGATCATCGCGGCATCTTCGGCGCCGGGGAAACGCTCACCTATGCAGCCCAGCGCATTCTGATGTCGCGTCATTCGATGGCCCGTGAATTCAGCCGCTCCGAAATTTCGAAGGTGGTTCCCGTCAACGGCAAGCATCCTCAAACGGATGAATACCAGCGCCTGCTCGCTGGCGGTTTCGCTGACTGGAAACTCACGATCGATGGTTTGGTAGCTCGGCCCGCTTCCTTTTCTCTCGCGGACCTAAAACGATTGCCGGCCTACACCCAGATCACGCATCAAGCCTGCGAAGAGGGTTGGTCGTTCATCGCGGAATGGAAGGGCGTTCGACTCTCTGATGTCCTGAATGCGGTCGGCATCGCTCCGCAGGCTAAATGGGTTTTCTACATCTCCATCGACAAAGACTGGTGGGACAGCATCGACGTGCCTGATGCCATGCATCCCCAGACCTTTCTCGCGTTCGGCATGAATGGTCAGGAGATTCCGTTAGACCATGGTGCTCCTATACGGTTGCGCGTTCCTCGCCAGCTCGGGTACAAGAGCGTCAAGTTCGTGAACCATATCACCGTGACCGACACGATGAAGGGAATTGGCGACGGCCTTGGATCCGGATCGCCATCCGCGGGCTATTCCTGGTACGCCGGCATCTAACGCGCGAAGAGGTTCCCAGCTTCGCGTACGTACCTACGTACGCCTGAAGTTTGTTCGATCAGCAGCACCATGCAATCAACACAATTACAAAATTGGGTCAGACGACTGGGTCTCACCCCAATGTCTCTCATCGTTTCGGCTCGGACAGCCGTCGCCACCGTTGTGGCGCTGGTCTTTGCTCGGAGGTTGAGCATGTCCGAGTTCTACTGGGCACCAATCTCAACCATCGTCATCTTGCTTTCTACGATCGATCCTTTGACTCTGGCCTGGCAGCGTTTTGTCGGAACGGCACTCGGCGCTTTTCTAGGAGCTCTCATCGCCACCTACTTCCATCCAAATTGGATTGTTTACGGTGCGGGCATTTTCGTTTGTGGAGTTCTGAGTTCGATCCTGCGCCTTGGTTCGGCCTATCGCTTCGCCGGAATTGCGCTGACCATCGTCCTGCTGATCACGCACGATCGCCCACCTTGGGTCGTTGCGACTCACCGCTTCCTCGAAGTGTCATTGGGAATCGCTGTCGCATTGCTGGTCACGGTCGTCTGGCGACTGCCGCCGAATCCAAGTTAGGCCGCAACCTGCATCGACCTGTTGTTCATCGAATTCGTCGCAACACAGCGATCGCATGCGCAACTTCATCTTTCTTTTTCTCGCGGCCGTTCTTCTAACCAGTTGTGCTTCCGCACAATCCCGCATGGAGGCGGGTATCTTTCTCGATGCGCTGAGCATTTCGCAAACCGGCACGAGCAACTTTGGGCTCGGCGCCCGCTTCGGCTATCGCATCCACCACGCCGTTCTGCTCGAAGCCGAACTGGCCTACGACTACGGGCTGAACTTTCACGAAGCCTTTGTCAATCTTGCCAATGGTGACATCGTCGCGATCGAGAGCACATCCATCGGTGTCACGCATGGGCTGATCGGGCCCAGGATCCAACCCGCACACGGTCACTTTCGTCCGTTCGCCACGATGAAGGCCGGATTCATCGACTTCCGCCTCAGCACGAGTCTGCTCCCTTATAGCAGCGTCGTGAGTTCGGTTCTCGGCCTGCGCACTTCAAATGTGAATGCTGCGTTATACCCGGCGGGGGGAGTCGAAGCGATCCTCGGTCCCCTCGGGCTTCGACTCGAAGCCGGCGATGAGATGTACTTCAACCGAGGCGCGCACAACAACCTGCGCATCACATTTGGCCCCACTCTGCGATTCTGACCTACTCGTGTGACATCCTCGTACCTCGAGCTTGCATTAGAATTGAACGTGGACGCCGCTCGGGGCGTTCTCACCCTAAAGGTCTTCGCACATGATCATTGGAGTTCTGGCTCTGCAAGGAGATTTTGACGCGCACCGCCGCCGGCTCGAAGAGCTGGGAGCCCAGGTAGTGCTCGTCAAAAAGCCAGAGCAACTCGATCAGATCGATGGACTCGTGATCCCCGGCGGCGAATCCGGCACGTTTCTTAAACTCCTCGGCGAAGCCGGATTTGAAAAGTTAAAGCAATTCGTTAAGGCCAAACCCACGTTCGGTACGTGCGCCGGCGCAATCCTGTTGGCCTCCGAAGTCGAGAACCCTCCTCAGGCCGGCTTGGGCGCCCTCAACATCCGCATCCGCCGCAACGCTTACGGACGCCAGATCGACAGTTCGATCCGGGAAGGGAAGTTCGTGGCCGATTTGAAGCGCCAGTTGCAGGAACCCGGTGACCCTTCGTCGCGCAAGGGATTCCCCCTGGAAATGGTTTTCATCCGTGCCCCCAAGATCGTTCGCGTAGGAGAAGGAGTCGAAGTCATCGCCACGGAGGGCAGCGATCCCGTCGCTGTGCGGCAGGGAAGAGCCATGGCGGCCACCTTCCATCCGGAGCTCTCCGACGATACCCGCGTCCACCAGGCCTTTCTGGATTTGGTCTCGAACGGCAAGCGATCCTAGCGCGGTCTCTCCCCAAACTCCCTCGACGAAAAACAAAAAAAGCTTGACACGAAACTCCTGTAACGATATGGTTACGCATTATGCGTCACCGTTCGGTTACATATTCAACGGCCCGGCACAGCGAAGCCACTTTTCAGGCTCTGGCCGATCCCACCCGCCGCGCGGTTCTCGATCTCCTGCGCCGCGGCGCGCAGCCTGCTGGACAAATCGCCAGCGCTTTCCCGGTTTCCCGACCAGCTATCTCGAAGCACTTGCGTTTGCTGCGCCGTGCTCACCTGGTTCGCGAGCACAGGGAAGGCCGCCATCGTGTTTATCAACTCAATCCGGAACCGCTCCGAGCAGTCGACTCCTGGATCGAGCAGTACCGTCAGTTCTGGAC
This sequence comes from Acidobacteriota bacterium, assembly GCA_003225535.1. Taxonomy (GTDB): domain Bacteria; phylum Acidobacteriota; class Terriglobia; order Terriglobales; family Acidobacteriaceae; genus Sulfotelmatobacter. Next base: position 13,407 of record QIAL01000235.1, read on the forward strand.
CGCGAGCCTGAACAACTTGAAATCTTTCGTGGAAGCCGAATACGCCCGGGAGCAGGAAGCTGACTCCCGCAAACACAAATGAGACTTTGCGACGGATATTTCCGTCCCCGGAAAGGAAAACTCCTATGACGAACCGCACTCGCACCTCAACCCTCATCCTGATCGCCGGCCTTGCCCTGATGACCGCTTCAGCCCTAGCTCAAACCGATGCGCAGAAGGCCTTCACGAACATCAAGACACTCCCCGGAACCTGGGAAGGGGACACCCACATGGGGCCGGTTCAAGTCACCTTCAAGGTCACAGCAGGAGGCTCTGCCGTGATGAGCGAGATCCTCGGCAAAGAGGACATGGTCACCATGTTCAACCTTGACGGCCCACGTCGCCTTCTTCTTACTCACTACTGCGCCGCGGGCAACGAGCCACGCATGCAGGCCAGTCTCTCGCCCGACGGTAAAGTCATCACCTTCACGTATGTGGACGCGACCAATCTCGCAACCCCCCATGCCGCACACATGCAGAAAATGGTCCTCACCCTGATCGACGACAATCACCACACCGAAGAGTGGACGCTCGTTGACCACGGCAAGGAGCACACGGAAGTCTTCGATCTGCATCGCAAATCGTAGCGCCGGAACACTCGCCGGACCGGGAGATTCAAGCACCAATCACGGAGACCTCTTAAGTGTAGAGAAAATTTATGCCCACAACGATCATTACGCCCAGTCAAGACGCTATCGTCAGCGAGATCGAAATCGCCGCGCCGGCGGAACGCGTGTTTAGAGCTCTCAGTGACGCCGGTGAACTCCAGCGCTGGTTCGGCAGTCCCGAGTGCCCCGTGAAGTTCTGGAAGATGGACGCCCGCCTCGGAGGACGCTATTCGTACGCTACCGAGAAAGGATCCATCGTGGTGAACGGAGTCAGTGAGTTCGAATGCCAGGGAGAAATTCTTGAGTGCGATCCGCCGCGTTTACTCGTGTACACCTGGATCGCCAATTGGCACGACGATCCCAAGAGCCGCACCGTGGTCCGTTGGGAACTCACGCAGAAGGGAAGCGGCACCCACGTAAGAGTCACGCACAGCGGCCTCAGCAATCTGCCCGTCGCCCGTAAGGACTACACGGGAGGCTGGCCCGAAGTCGTCGAGATGTTGAAGAAGTTTGTAGAAGGCAGGGACTAGTAGGGGCAAGGGGTCAGGGGTCAGGGGTCAGAATTCAGAATATTGACCTCTCGGAGTCTGACAACGCAGTCTCCTAACCCCTGACCTCTAATCCCTAAACTCTTTGAGCTCAGGAGAAAGCGCATGGCCACTGCCACAATCACCCCGGATCAAAACGCCGTCATCGCTGAGATCTTCATCGCCGCGCCGCCGGCGCGTGTTTTTCAGGCGATCAGCGATCCAACCCAACTCCCACGGTGGTGGGGACAAGATGGTCTCTACCGCGTCACCAAGTCCACCATGGACCTGCGTCCCGGCGGTAAATGGCGGAGCGATGGACGGGGCGCCGACGGCACGGAATTCTACGTGGAAGGCGAATATCTCGAAGTCGATCCTCCGCGCAGGCTTGTCCACACATGGATCGGCAGTTACACGGGTAAGCAAAAAACAATCGTCCGCTGGGAACTTGAGCCACAGACGGTGAACGCTCTGCACCCCAGCGGTCCGAGAAAATCAGGCACCGGCACGCTGGTACGAGTTACGCAGGAAGGCTTCGCTGGAAGTCCCGATCAGGCCAAATCCCACGGCGAAGGCTGGAAGCGCGTGCTCGGCTGGCTGGACGCCTTCGTCACAAAGACGGAGTAGAAGTCGACTCTACAACCATCATTTCATCGCGGCCCGTTTCTCAGCTCTATGCCCGAGGAATGGGCCTCGATTGTTCCGATTGTCCAGTTGAAGCAGACCGGGCGTCTGAGTGCTCGCCTTTCTTCTCCCGTGCCGTCCAAGTACAATGTCCACCACAACTCACTTCCTGGAGAAAAAATCTATGAGCAAATCTCCGTTTCTGGCTGCCGCCCTGTTTGCCGTAGCCTTTGCAATCCCCGCCTATGCCCAGGACGCGGCGAAGAAGGACGCGGCCGTCAAACCCGCCGATCCTGAATCGAAAGTCGTTCTCGATTCCTGGAACGACATCGGACGCAAACTTATCGCCATGGCCGAAGATTTCCCCGAGGACAAGTACGACTTCAAACCTACCCCGGCCCAGCGCAGTTTTGCCGAGCAGTTGCTCCACGTGGCCGGCGCCAACTATTTCTTCATCAACCCGGTCATGGGTCAAAAGCCTCCCGCCGCGGAAGATCCCAAGCGTGATCAGTACAAGACCAAGGCCGACGTGGTCGGCTTCGTCAAGAAGTCTTTTGCTGATGGAGCGGCTGCCATCAAATCCAAAGGCGAGAAGGGCCTCAACGACACCTTCGTTGACTCTTTTTCTCACCAGCAGGTCCGCGTCATCGACTACGCGTACGGCTTCATCGAGCACGGCGGCGAACACTACGGACAATTGGTGGGCTACTACCGCTTATCCGGGTTGGTCCCGCCAGAGTCACGCCCCAAGAAGTAATGGAACTTGATCCGATGACCTTGTCATTCCGGAAGCGCAGCGAGGAATCTGCTTGCCGACAGCGGCAGGTGCTGCCGGCAGAAGAGCAGATTCCTCAAACGGTTAACCCCGTTTCGGAATGACAAAAAGTTGAGGGCTATTGCGACGGCCGGTGAGTGCATTTCTATCCCGATGCGGATGTCCTCCACGGGTTACCGGTATGCATACGGATGTCTCTGTGCACGTTCCGGAAACAGCTTGATCATCACCATTCCCGCGACAAATCCACCAACGTGCGCCCAAACCGCTACGCCGCCCAGATCGCGCCCCGGCTGCATGGATGACAACGAAGCCGCCCCTGCCGCGAACTGAAGCACGAACCATTCACCCAGCACGATCCAGGCAGGCAGATAAAGCACAAAGACAAAGAACCACGTCAGAACTCGCGCTCGCGGATACAACAAGAAATAAGCGCCCAGTACTCCCGCAATCGCCCCGCTTGCTCCTACCGTCGGAACGTTCGAATGCGGATATATAGCCACCTGCGTCGCCATCGCCAACAATCCGGACAGCAGGTAAAAGATGAGATATTTGAAATGCCCGAGGTAGTCCTCAATGTTATCGCCGAAGATGTACAGGAACCACATATTGCCGAGCACATGCATCCAGCTGCCATGCAGGAACATGGAGGTGAAAAAGGGAACTACGACGTCCGGCAGCGTGTATTGCGGAGAGCCCGACAGGAATGCCGCTAGATGCGCGGGAACCTCGCCATAGATCCGCGCGAAAGCCTCTCCCACGCGTGGTCCCAGCGTCCACTGATAAAAGAAAATTAGGATATTCAGCACGATCAAAAACGTATTCACGTAAGGCGTGCTGTAGCGGGGTTGGTCGTCTTTGATCGGAAACATGGCAGAGTTCTAGTAATTTGGTAGTTTTGTAATTGGGAAATTGAAGGGCCTCGACACTGAGGTCACCGGAAGAGGATGCTTTCCAACGTTCAATTACCAAATTACTCCAATACAAAATTACCAAATCCTCGTGAACGGCGTACTCATAATCGACAAATCTTCGGGTCTGACCTCGCATGATGTGGTCCACCAGGCTCGCCGTATCGTCGGCCAGCGTTCCGTCGGACACCTCGGCACCCTCGACCCCATGGCCACCGGCGTCCTTCCGCTGGTGATCGGAAGTTTCACTCGTCTGGCGCAGTTTTACTTGAGTTCGGAGAAAACCTACGAAGGCACGATCCGATTCGGATTTTCCACCGACACATACGACGCCGAAGGCGAACCCACAAGCGCGCCCACGAACCTGGCGCTGAGCAGGGAAGAGGTGGAAGCCGCAGCGGACAAGTTTCGCGGGGTAATCTCGCAGACTCCGCCCCCGTTCTCCGCGAAGAAAATCAAAGGAGTTCCCGCTTACAAGCTCGCCCGCAAACAACAGGAAGTCCGGCTCGAGCCGGTCCAGGTCGAGATCCAAGAGTTCGAGATTCTATCCTTCGATGCCGGTCGCGCTCAATTCCGCGCCCGCGTCGGCTCCGGTACGTACATGCGATCCGTCGCTCACGACATGGGCAAGGCGCTCGGATGCGGCGCCCACCTCGAATCTCTCCGCCGCACCAGCGTCGCCGAATTTACTTTGGCTGAGGCACACACTCTGGAAGAACTTGCCGCGCCGGCAAAACAGGACGGCAGTTTCAGAATTTCAGAATCTCTGGATCGCTACGTGATCCATCCCCGTAAGCTGCTTCCGGCGTTTCCGTCGGTCACGGCCGACGAAATGGCCACCGCGCACATCCGCAGTGGACGCCCGGTGAATCTCCCCGAACTCTCACGCGCCCGGCTAGTGAAAGTCTTTTCCGGACAGCACGACCTCATCGCCATCGCCACGCGCGTAGCCGGCACGCTCTTCCACCCCAAGATTGTTCTCTCCGCTGGTTGATATACCATGGCCTCGACTTAATCCTTAGCTTTAAGGAGACTCTCCATGCTCCCGCAGCTTTCCGATTGCATCTCGCTGCATAGGCTGACACAGTTGGTCGCACTCCTCGCCCTCGCCTCCGCAGTTTGCCCCGCTCAAAACGCCGACGTCGCCAAGCTTCCGCCGGTGCTCGATGTCCACGTCCACGCCATGGACGCATCATTTCCCGGGCTGGCTCCCATGTGCCCGAACACTTCCAAGTTTACGGCCTCCGATCCAAAAGGGAAGGAAGACCCCTCCGGCTGGGTGAAGGAACCGTGCACTCCCGCGCTGTACCCATCGGCTCCGGGCGAGTATATGAAAGACGTACTCGCGGAGATGGAGCGCCTCAACGTGACCGCCGTTGTCTTCGGCGACCCCAAGAGCGTGCAGAAGTGGAAGGACGCTGCACCCAATCGAGTCATCCCAGGCACAGCTTTCTCCAATGGAATGACGCCCGGGCAACGCGTCGCAACGGGAGAACTGCGCAAGGACTTCACCACAGGCGGCTTTAAAGTGATGGGTGAAATCGGCCTGCAATATGAAGGACTCTCTCCGAGCGATCCCTCGGTCGATCAATACTTCGCGCTTGCGGAAGAACTCGACATCCCCGTTGCCATCCACATGGGCACTGGCGGTTCCGGACGCGCCAACGTTGCCATGCCGAAATTCCGCGGCTCCATGGGAGACCCGCTCCTGCTTGAAGGTCTGCTGGCCCGCCACCCCAAGCTGCGCGTGCAAGTCATGCACGCCGGTTATCCCATGATCGACAACATGCTCACGTTGTTACAGGCAAATTCTCACGTGTACGTCGATGTGGCCGGACTGATCTGGAGCTATCCCATCAAAGAAGTCAACCGCTACATCGAGCGCCTGGTCGACGCCGGATTCGAAGATCGCGTGATGTTCGGAACCGATCAACTGCTGTGGCCCAAGCTGATGGCCTATTCGATCAGCATCATCCAAAACGCCGACTACCTCACCCCCCAACAGAAACGCGACATCCTGTACAACAACGCCGCCCGCTTCCTGAGGCTGGATAATGCGCAATAGCCGTGTGGCGCGGGCGCTCTCGCCCGCGTCAGCTTCGGATGTAAATGATGTAAATGATGAGCTCGGACGGGCGTATTACCAGATGCAATGTCCGATAACAGGTATTATGTAAAGTGAGCCGACTGTATTCCCGTTAGAGGGTTTTCCTTCGTGTACCTTCGTGTCCTGTGTGGTGAATGCTCTTGCCGGACGCCTACATCTTGTACTTCCCCAGATCCTCGTCATTCAGTCCCTCGAGCCACTTGCGCAGTTCGTCGCTCGTGACCCGGTCCGACATATTGGCAGCTAGCTTGGAGGTCTTGAGGACGGTCTCCTCCACGAAGATTGGGCAATCCACTCGCAGCGCAAGCGCGAGTGCATCCGACGGGCGTGAATCGATGCTGATGACTTCGCCGCTGCGCTCCAGCCAGATCACCGCGTAAAACGTGTCTTCCTTCAGTTCGGTGACCACCACCTTGTGCACCAGCGTCTCCAGTCCTGTCAGCACGTTTTTGATGAGGTCGTGGGTCATCGGCCGCGGCGTGCTGACCTTTTCCATCTCCAGCGCAATCGCGTTCGCTTCGTAAACTCCAACCCAGATCGGCAGTACCGTCTCGCCCCCAACATCCTTCAAGATCACGATGGGCATATTGCTTACTGGATCCATCATCAGACCGCGAATTGTCATCTCCACTTCCATCGTGACCTCCAATTCCGACTACATTACCAGTTCGCCGACCAGGCTATTAGGAAAACTTGCGGTGACCAGTACCGGCACGTAGCTTCCTACCTTAGGCTCCTGCGAATCTCCGACGGTGAAGTTCAGAGTCTTGTTTTGCGAGGTGCGGCCGATCCACTGCCCGCGCGCCGGATTTTTACCTTCAACCATTACTTCACATTGCTGCCCGACATATTTTTTGTAGCGTGATATCTGAATCTCGCGCTGCCTGGCCATGAGAACTTCCAACCGGCGGGATTTCTCCTCCTCGGCGATGGCATCTTTCAGACTCAAAGCGGGTGTGTTTGGCCGAGGCGAGTACTTGAACGTGAACACGCCGTCGTAGCCAACCTCATCGAGCAAGCTCAGGGTCTCGGCAAAGTCAGATTCCGTTTCTCCCGGAAAGCCCACAATCACATCCGTTGTGATGCTGATTTCCCGCTTTGCGGCCTTGATCCAGGCGATCCGCTCCAGGTATTCGTCGCGCGCGTACAACCGCTGCATGGCATCGAGTACACGAGTAGAGCCGCTCTGGACCGGCAGATGCACGTGATCGCAGAGCGTCGGCACGGCATCGATGGCTTCCACAATGTCTTGTCCAAAGTCACGTGGATGCGAGGTGGTGAACCGCACTCGCCTGATTCCTGGAATCTCAGCCACGGCGGCCAGCAACTCCGCAAACGATTTATTTCCAGAAGCATCGCGGTAGGAATTCACGTTCTGCCCGAGCAGTTGAATCTCGCTATATCCCAGATCCGCCATGCGCCGCGCTTCCGCCAGCACCGATTCCGAACTCCGGCTGCGTTCCTTTCCGCGCGTAAACGGCACCACGCAGTAGGCGCAGAACTTGTCACAGCCCTCAATAATCGTGATGTATCCGCGATGCGGGTTCGTACGGGCCGTGAATTCAGTTTCGAAGCACTCATCGGTCTGGCGGTCATCGAGTCCCGTGATGCGAACCGGTGTCGCGCCGGCGGCAGGGGACTTCCCTGCTTCCAGCTGTACCAGCATGCTGGGCAGGTTCCGATAAGATGCCGATCCGCACACCAGCGACACATGGGGAGCGCGCTCAAAAATCTTCTCGCCTTCCTGCTGCGCCACACATCCCAGCACGCCGAATTTCTTTCCCTGAGCCTGCAGCTTCTTGAAATCCGCCAGTCGATGGAAGACTTTCTGCTCCGCTTTGTCGCGGATCGAACATGTGTTGTAGAGAATGAGATCGGCCTGCTCGACCGTCTCCACCTGCCGATATCCTTCCTGCACCAGCGTTCCCACGACCTTTTCTGAGTCGTGGACATTCATCTGGCAGCCGAAAGTCTCGAGGTAAAAAGTTTTCTGCGCCGCTTGTTCGCGAACCCCAGACATATAAAGCAAGTATAACGATGGGAGCCTCTAGCTGCCAGCGTCCTGCCACCCCCTGACACCCGCATTCCGCGCCACGTTGTATAATCCTGCGGCAGTCCCTCCCCCCGTTCCAGATTCCATTCGAAGAGGGATTCCCCATGACACGTCTCCTGATGTCTTTCCTTCTATTGCCCGCCTGTCTGGGCCTGAGCAATTCGGCCTGGGCGGCTTGGGGGAAGTTCATTTTCGCTTCTTCGGCGGAGCATGGGCCGCGACCCGCTGGGGCGGTTACGGCGCCATGAGCGGCACGGTCAACGACAACGCCGGATGTACGGAGCCACACGGCTGGTCTGCTGGTCTGCGGTGCCACCGCAGTCACAGACAACGCGTTCTACGCCAACGTCTGGGGTGGCTCTTCCTGGTCGGGATGGAGCAAGATCGGCGGCAGCGCCACTGGCTCCCCCGCCTGCGCTCCCCTCGGCTAGGTTTGTGTAGGGGCCGGACGCCTTCGTCCGCCCCGCGACCCTGAACGCAGTGAAGGGGAGCGTGCCCCATGAGCGCTAACTTAAGCAGAATTCCTCCCTGATCGGCAACGGAGCCCGCCAGTGGCCTCGGCTCACTCACGCTGGATGTTCGAGTCCGCAGGTCGACGAACGTTTCGTAGTCGGAACATGGGTTTTAGTTTGCATCGTGAACCTGAGAAGTGATGGACCGAGCGGGGCGCCCGTGCCCCCGCTCAGTTCAAAGTGATGTTTGTTTGCCATAACCGTGATCATTATTTCTTGGGAATGCGAAGGCGCTCCCCTTCGCCGGTGGTTGCGACCCCCGGATCAGTCACCACTTGGTGGATCGTGTTTCCCGATTGCGCGACGATGAACTGCAGGTGCAGGTCGGACAGCCCCGGGATCGTAATCGTAAGGGTTCCGGTGCAGTCCGAGTTCACCGAGTAAGTGCCCGTGGCAGCTCGCCAGCCAGGTGTGAGGAAGCCGTTTGTGGCAACCGCGTCGACCTGGGACATATTCCCCTTTCCATCGTACGTCTGCTTCGCGATGCCGTCGATGAGTAGGGTAGATCCGTCCGGGAGGAAGATCGTTCCGTGGAGCGTAAAGGCATAGGTTCCACTTATGGTGGAATCGCTGCAAGAGCTGGCACGGGCTGTCAACGTTGAGGACGCTGCCAGAGCAAGAGTCACGAGCAAGAGGGAGATGCGAGATTTCATTGGTGCCTCCAGATTTTTCT
>QIAL01000235.1:22305-23937 GCA_003225535.1 Acidobacteriota bacterium
CGCAGCTCAGTCTTAGCGGTGAACATGCATTCAGAGAGGATACAGTTCGGAGCGTTCGTGCTGGATGTAGACCGGTACGAACTCACCCGCGAGGGGAAACCCGTGCGTATGGAACGCATTCCCATGGATCTGCTCATCCTTCTGGTGCGGGAAAAGGGAAGGTTGGTCAGCCGCGAGGAAATTATTGAGCGCCTGTGGGGGAAGAACCTCTTCTTTGACTCGGACAACAGCATTAACACCGCGGTCCGAAAGATCCGCAATTCCTTAGGGGACGAAGCCGGAAACCCGCAGTATGTCGAGACCGTGCTCGGAAAAGGGTATCGTTTCAAGGGCAATGCAGTCATTGCTTCCAAAGTCGAGACCACGCGGTTCGAGGCAGAACGGTCTCGGGTCATGCTTGCCGTTCTTCCATTCGAGAATCTGAGCGGCGATCCAGGGCAGGACTATTTCAGTGATGGTCTGAGTGAGGAAACCATCATGCGATTGGGACAAATGTCTCCGCGTCAGTTGGGGGTAATCGCTCGGACTTCGTCCATGGCCTACAAGCAGACGGATAAATCGGTCGCGCAGATTGGGCGGGAATTGGGTGTGGACTATGTGCTTGAGGGCAGCGTTCGGCGGGATGGGGCACGTGTACGCATCACGGCCCAGTTGATTCGAGTGCAAGACCAGACTCATTTGTGGGCTGAGAACTACGATCGGCAACTGCCTGGAATGCTCGATATCCACGGTGAAATCGGGGCTGCTATCGCTGATCAAGTGAAGTTAGAGCTGATGTCCGAAGAGCGACGGCAACTCGTCAGGAATGCTCCTCGGAACCCAGAGGCGCACGACCTTTATCTGCGCGGGCGTTATCACTATGCGAAATTCAATCTGTTCGATGCGCAAAAAGCCGTAGCATATTTCCAGCAGGCGACAGAGCATGATCCCTCGTTTGGCCTGGCTCATTCGGGACTGATTGATGCCCTCATGGTATTCGTGCTTTCGGGCGACGTTGAGTCGAACGAGGTGTCCTCAAAAGCAAAGAGTGCGATTGCGCAGGCAGTTCGCTTGGATCCTGAATCTGCGGAAGTCCATACTTCTGACTCAGCTGTGAAATTATGGCTTGATTGGGATTTCAAGGGATCCGAATTGGCGGCTCGTCGGGCCATCCAGCTGAACGCAAACTATTCCCTTGCTCACGTCCATCTGGCTCACGTGTTCTCGAATACCGGACGATACGACGGGGCCCTGTCGACCATTCAACAGGCGATGGTGCTCGATCCGCTCTCTCTATTTGTTGGCGCCATGCGTGGGCAATTCCTTTACCATGCCGGGCGAGACTTAGAGTCGGTCGAGCAATTCAACGCAACCTTGGGGATGGAGTCGCGATTCTGGATAGGGCAGATTTGTGCGGCGAAGGTCTACCAAAAGCTAGGCATGCATTCCGAAGCCCTCGTGGCGTGCGACCTAGCGTGGCAATTCTCCGGAGGCAACTCGGAAGCACTCTCGCTGGCGGGCTATGTACATGCAGTGGCCGGGGAGAGGGCGAAAGCGGAAGGGTACATTCATCAAATGCTGGAGCGGAGGAAAGAGCGGTACGTCCCGCCGTATAACGTTGCATTGGTGTTCGCAGGCCTTCGTGAAACCGAA
>QIAL01000565.1 GCA_003225535.1 Acidobacteriota bacterium
AAAAGTGAAGAAGGGAACCGGCAGCTACAAGGAAACCGAAGCGGCAGTGCACTTGAAATAGCAGTATCCGTGTTAATCCGCGCAAATCCGCGGCAAAGAAGTTAACTGACTCTATGCAGCTCACCTACCTCGAAGCCATCCGCCAGGGAATCTGGGAAGAAATGGAACGCGATCCCACCGTCTTCTGCCTCGGCGAAGACATCGGTATTTACGGCGGCGCCTTCAAAGTCACCGACGGATTCATCGACCGCTTCGGCCCCGAGCGCGTCATCGACACGCCCATCGCCGAGTCCGCCATCGTAGGCGCGGCCTTCGGAGCCTCGCTCACCGGCATGCGCCCGGTCGCCGAATTTCAGTTCATGGACTTCATCGGCTGCGCCTTTAACCAGATCTCCAACATGGTCGCGAAGACGCACTATCTCTGGGGCGCGCCCGCTCCACTGGTCCTGCGCGGACCCAGCGGCGGATACGTCCATGGCGGCCCCTTCCACTCACAGAATCCCGAGATGTGGTTCGTCCACAATCCCGGCCTGAAGGTTATCTGTCCCGCCACTCCCTACGACGCCAAAGGCCTCATCAAATCCGCCATCCGCGATAACAATCCCTGCGTCTTCTTCGAACACAAATATCTTTACCGCCGCATTAAAGAAGAAGTCCCCGCGGAAGATTACGTCGTCCCGATCGGAAAGGCGCGCGTGGCGAGGGAAGGCACAGACCTGAGCATTATCACCTACGCGGCCATGGTGCACACCGCATTAGAAGCGGCGGAGATTCTGAAGAAAGAGGGAATCGACCTAGAAATCGTAGACCTCCGTACCGTCTCGCCCTTGGATCGCGAAGCCATCGTGCAAACCGTGAAGAAGACGAATAAAGTGATCGTCCTCCACGAGCACTCCCGCACCGGAGGCCTCGCCGGAGAAATCGCCGCCATCATCAACGAGCAAGCCTTCGACGATCTCGACGGTCCAATCGTCCGCATCGCTGGCTTGGATTCCGCGATCCCCTTCTCCCCTCCGCAGGAGCACCACTACCTCCCGAAGGTGGAAGACGTAGTCCGCGAGTCCCGCCGCCTCAAAGCGTATTGACTCGTGTAGCGGCGGACGCATTGGTCCGCCCGCACCAGACTCATGTGGGGACAGCCGCCTTCGGCTGTCCAGTCGAGCGAAGCTCGACGAAAGAAAAGGATCGACCGAAGAAACGACATGTCATGAGCGGAGGCATCGGGTAGGGCACGACTTCAGTCGTGCCGATCAAGTTGCGAAGAGGTCCGGCTTTAGCCGCTGAGGTCGGTGCAATCTGCCATCGCGTGATTCGCGTTCCATCTCGCCATGACCAATAAGACTTCGCTGATTCTTAGGCTCGCTGCCGCACTCGCCCTCACGGCACTCGCCGCCAACTGCTTTCTCAAATACCTCTGGTGGACAGCTTGCTACAGCGCCTGGTACGGCATCCCCAAACTGGCCGAGCAGTGGAAGCTCGCCGGTTCCAACGCGTCTTTCAATGGCTGGAGTTTCATCGCTCTGGAAGCCGCAACCATCGCGCTTCTCTTCGGCCTCATCAGCTTGCGCTCTATCGAACTGTCAGGTTTCTTCAGGAATGGCGTGCGTCTCGCTCTATCGCTCACATTAACAATCACCGGAACCGGCGCATTCGCCCTGGCGCTCAGCTGGTTCAAGCAGGGGATCCACTAGCATCCCGCTGGCCTCCTGCCCTGCCCATCTGCCACAATACCTCTGGAGGACTCATGAGCAAATTTCTTCTCGGCGTAATCGTCACTCTTTTGGTTCTCATCCTCGGTGGACTCGGCTTCGCCCTGCTCGGTTTCTTTCCCACTGCGGCCAACGTCGAGCCTCCGCATTGGGAGCAACACTTTGCCATGGGCGCCGCCGACGCTTCCATGGAGCGCCATGCTCCGCGCGTCGCCAACCCGCTCATGCCCAATGACGATAACCTGATACAGGGCATCAAGCTCTACACGATGAATTGCGCTCTTTGCCACGGAACTCTCGACCACAAGCCCTCAACGCTCGCCAATTCGTTCTACCCGCCACCGCCAAATCTGGTTTCCGATCCGCCCGATGATCCCGAGTGGCACATCTTCTACACGATTCGCACTGGAGTCCGCTACACAGGCATGCCTGCCTGGGACAAAACTTTGACCAGTGATGACATGTGGAAGATCACCATGTTCCTTTCTCACATGGACAAACTTCCGCCCGCCGTTCAGGAATATTGGAAGACCAGTTTCGGCGCCGGACCCGAGCCCGAGAAGAAAGAACCAACGAAAGGCGCGGACCACGATCATCACTAGACCAGCGCAGGCTCGCGTAGAGACAGCCGCCTCGGCTGTCCGGCGAAGGCGAAGCCGAGCCACAGGCGTAGAGACGTTCTAAAGCAAGTTTCTCAGCGTTCTCCGCGGCATTTCTCTCCGAACTCTGCGGCAATGTTCTAGGCGTGCAGCGCAGCCGGCCAGAGTCCAGAGGGGAAACGCTATAATATTCGTTTGCGCCCAACCTTGTATGGACAACTGTGGGCCTCAAGGAAGAATCATGCCAACTGACATCATCATGCCGCAGATGGGTGAATCCATCGTGGAAGGCACTATCACCAAGTGGCTCAAGAAGCCCGGCGACAAAGTCCAGCGCGACGAACCTCTCTTCGAAATCTCGACCGACAAGGTCGACGCCGAAATTCCAGCGCCCGCCTCCGGTGTCCTTCAAGAAATTAAGGTCACCGAAGGCACAACGGTGGGAGTCAACACGGTAGTAGGCACGATCGCCGTAGACGGCGAATCCGCCGCTGCCAAGCCAGCGGCTGCTCCCGCAAAGCCCACCGTATCCGAGAGTACCGCCGGTGCCCCGCCGGCCGTGGCGGCGTCTCGCCCCCGCACCCCAGCACAGGAAACGCAGCCGCAAGCGTCCCCCGCAACTCAAGACGACGAACAAGAAACCCGCTCTTCCCCACTCGTCCGCAAGATCGCCCGCGAGCACGGTGTCAGCCTCTCGCAAATAACCGGCACCGGACTAGGCGGCCGCATCACCAAGCAAGACATTATGCAGTTCATCGAAAACCAGGGATCTCGTGTGGGGACCGACGCATTCGTCCGTCCCGCCGAGCGAAGCGAGGCGACTCCAACTCCCGCAGCCGCCACTCCGCCTCCGCGCCCGGCAGCTCCCGCGCCCTATCCGGGCGATGTCGTTCCGATGTCGAACATGCGCAAGCTGATCGCCAAGCACATGATCGAGTCGCGCCGCACCAGCGCCCACGTTCATTGCATGTACGAGGTAGACTTCACCCGCATCGTCAACCTGCGCAACAAACTCAAATCTGGATTCGAGCAGCGCCACGGCGCCCGCCTCACCTTCATGCCCTTCTTCGTCCGCGCTGCCGTCATGGCCCTGCAGCAGTGGCCCATCATCAACGCAAACATCGAAGGCGATAACATCCGCTACCACCGCCATATCAATATGGGCATCGCTGTCGCCCTCGACTGGGGACTCATTGTCCCCGTCCTCAAGAACGCAGGAGACCTGAACTTCCTCGGCCTGCAGCGCGGCATCACAGATCTGGGCGAGCGCGCCAGAAACAAGAAACTGAAACCCGAAGACGTAGAAGGCTCCACGTTCACGATCACGAATCCAGGTCAGTTCGGCGCAGTCTTCGGGCTCCCCATCATCAATCAACCCAACTCCGCGATCATGGGCGTAGGCGGAATTACGAAACAGCCAATGGTGATCAGCGATAAAGATGGCACCGACTCCATCGCCATCCGCTCGGTAGTCCACCTCACTCTAGGCTACGACCACCGCCTCATCGATGGCGCCGTAGCCGACCAATTCATGGCGCAAGTAAAAAAGAGCCTGGAAACCTGGACCGAAGAAGTCGGCTAATTGGAAAACGACTCGGAAGGGTGCCCCACCCTTGTCGCGTTTTGTGCGACAGGGTGGGGATTTTGATCTTTGTACCTATTTCGAAGCGCCTGCGCTGGAAGACGTCGGAGTCCCGCCCTTAGACCAGGTCGAAGCGTTTAAACATTCCACGGTGCCATCGATAATCTTGGAAATTCCCTCGCGAAATTTCTCCGGATTCACAATCTCCCGCTCCGCTACCGCATCCACGGTAGCCAATGCGTTTTCAAGAAACGACATCGCCGCATCTTTTTTCTCGACGCCCGACTTGCCCCCGAACAGCTGCTCAATCCCACTTACGAGCGCCGGGATGAACGAAATTCCCCGTAATAATTGATTTAAAAAATTCATATTTTCTCCTCTAAGACTCGCCCTCATGGGAACAAATTAGATTTCAAGATGGACCCTAAACTCAAAACTGCCCCCTGACCTCTGCCCTCTGACCCCCGGCCCCCTGAACACTGCCCCCTGAACAGTGCCCCTGCCCTACTCTCACTTCTTCGTGCTCCCCTTCCGACTAGCGCTGTCATGCGCCTGGATAAGCGCCTTAATCTCATTCTGCCCGTCGCGCAGTTCGCCCAGTTGCACTTCCGTCCGGATCCTCGCCTCAGTATTCGTCGTCGCAATCTGCTCCAGACGCTGCACCCGTGATTTCGTCGCCTCCAGTTC
>QIAL01000566.1 GCA_003225535.1 Acidobacteriota bacterium
CTTCACTACATGGCCGGGCCGGTGAAACACACGCAGGTCGAGTATCAGCATGCCCAGCGCGAAGACGTTGAAGAGAATCCAGAAGTAAAGCAAGAGGCTCCCCGGCGGCGGTTGGAATTAGAGATGCCAGATTTTAGATTTCAGATTTTAGATCTCAGAATGAAAAGGACTCGCTCCGCTAACAAGAATCTGAAATCTACGATCTGAAATCTGCATCACTTCTGCCTTCCTCTCTTGCCGCTCTGCCAGTCGTCCCACAGGCCGAAGGCTTTGAACATCTCCACGCTGTTGGTGTCGCGCATTGTTTGCTCGATCTGATCGTGAGTGAGCCGTGGTCCGACTTTCTCGTACAGGTTTGCCAGTTCAAAGCTCAAGGCGGCGGCCTCGGCGACGTGTTTCTTCAGCTGCGGGAAGTCGACCTTATCGAGGGTATCGGAGACAGCGTGATAGTTCTCGAGATAGTTAGCCTCCTGTTGATCAGCGACGAAGGTCGGCACTCCTTCGAGCATGAAGTCGAAGTGATCTGTGCCCCACTCCATATCGAGCTTCAGAGTCTTCACATCGAATTGCGCGAGGGGCGAGATCAACTCTTTCGCCATGCCGTACACGTCCTTTCGGCCGCCGAGCGAGAAGCCAGTCGTCTTCCCCGTCCCGGAATCGTAGATCACTACACCCGCAGCCCGATCGAGCTCAGCTCGATGGGCGAAGGCATAGACGCGGGAACCGATCAGGCCTTCTTCCTCGCCCGAGAAAAGAATGAAGCGAATCGTACGCCGCGGCGTTACGCCCGAAGCTTTAATGGCTCGCAAAGCATCGATAACCAGAGCGGCATTGCAGCCGTTATCGAGTGCGCCCGTGCCGAGCTCCCAGGAATCCAGATGGGCACCGAGGATCACGAACTCATCCGGCTTCTCACTTCCGCGAATCTCGGCAATCACGTTCGAGGTCTTAACAGGTCCGCCAATCTGGTTCGGAATGGAGAGATCCGCCCAAACGAGACTGCCGGCAGCCAGCAGTCGGACCATGCGCTCGCCGTCTTCGCGCGCAACAATCACCATGGGCAAGCGATCAATTTCCCCAGCCTCTGCATTTGTATGCCGATAAAGAATGTCATGGTCGCGAGTCGCGATGAACGCAATCGCCTTCGCCTTGGCCTTGACTGCGCGATCGATGATTGGCGGCGCGTTCGTGTACTCGGCGAAAAGATCGTCCCAGGTTTTGAGTACGACGGTGTGCACCAGAAGAATCTTTCCCGTCACCTCTCCGGCCTTCTGAAAGTCAGCTTCCGTTCCTTCGCCGATATCTACGACAGGAATATGTTTGACTGGAGCAAGCGATGGCGCCCATGCCACCGAGACCGCACGCACGCGAAAAGAGGAAAGAACAGTCCCGCCCCCAACTCCTGCGGCGCTGACCTGATGCGCCGTAGTCGCGCTCATCTCGGTTGCACCTTCAGACCATGAGTTTGGGACCTCGAAACTCTCGCTGTGCACGCTATCGGCTCCCGCTGCGCCAAGAGCCTGCATGCCCCACTGCACGGCGTGCTGCATGGCTGGAGTGCCCGGGACTCGACCTCCAATCTCGTCGGTGAGTCGGCGAAGATTCTCCTGAATCGGTGACGGCTGAAGTGCAGCCTGGATGATTTTGTTGACGTCGTTGTTGTCTGCGGGAGGATTTGCGGCGAAAGCAGCTAGATGAACAATGCAAACAAAGAACAGGGTCTTCACAGTTCGCATATTGTTCTGCATTAGAAATGAAATTCTGAAAAAGAGCAAAAAGGCGGAAACCACGAAGGACACGAAGGTACACGAAGGAAAAACATGAAAGATTTTCTTTCGTGAATCTTTGTGTCCTTCGTGGTTGACCGGTTTACTTCGGGGGAAGCGGGTCCATTTTGTCGAGGATGCGCAGAGTCTCGAGCACAACTCCGCCGACAATCTGCAAGCTGCGCGGGCTGAGTTTGTCGATCGTATCTTCCGTCGTGTGCCAGTAGGCGACGTTGTAGCCGTAAGTGAAATCGATTAGGTCCACCGACGGTACGCCCCGCTTCAAGAACGGGAGATGATCATCCGACACTTCCAGCCGACGGGCAAAAAAGTGTGACTGATATCCCAACCGCGTGGCCGCCTCGAAAACAACATCCTCAAGCCACGGAGTGGAATTTGTTTCCCGTTCGACGTTCAGGTCTGCGTCGCCAATCATATCGGTCAGGATGAACGCCTTCACTTTCTTGAGCGTTCCGTCGGCCTGCCATTTCTCGGCAAGATGCGTGATGCCGTAGAGGCTATCGGCGCTGAACGGCATCTCATTGGGCTGACCGCCGGAGCCATCCGGCTTCATCGCTTCTTCCGCGTCGTCCCAGACCAGCCAGACGCTGTAACCGTCGCGCTGCTTACCGCGCAGATGGTTCGCCAGTTCCAGCAATAACCCGCTCGATGAACCACCGTCATTTGCACCCACGAATGAGGTATTGCGCAACGGATAGTTCGTATCGTAATGACTGGCAATGATGATGATGCCGTCTTTTGTTCCAGGATATTTCGCGATGATGTTGTGAACCGGAAACTTGCCCTCGGGCGTATCGGCGGTAAAGATGTCGTCCTCGACCTGATCGCCTTTCAAATGCGTGGAAATGTACTCTTCGACTTTCTTGTGACTGGCACTGCCCAGCGGTCGCGGACCGAACTTCACAATCTCTTTCACATACTGCATGGCACGATCGCCATCCGCGGACGGCAAAGGACCATCATCCGGGGGAAAATTCAAAGGCTGGATCGCGGGCGCGCTGGCAGAGACGTTTGTATTCTGGGCCGTGGAGTCCTTATCGCGATCGCAGGCGATCACTGCCAACCCGCCCGCCAGCAGGATCCACGAAAGCCACTTCACTCGGCTCATCACGCCTTCTTTTCTCGTCTCGCCGCGCGCTGCCTGGGATGCACCAGCCACGCCACACCGATGCTGACACCGTAGAGACCGATCATAGGCGCTGCGAAAATACACATGTTCAATATGTCCGTGGTCGGAGTAACGATCGCGGCAATGATAAAAATTACCAGGATTGCGTAGCGGAAGTTCTTCCACATGAATCCCGCGCTGACGATTCCCATCAGCGCAAGGAAGAACACGAGAATCGGCATCTCGAAGATGAGGCCCATGCCGAGGATGATGCTCAGGAACAGTGACGTGTACTCGCCGATGGTGATCATCGGCTGGAATTGTTTGCCGAAGTCAATCAGAAAAGTCAGTGCGTAGGGGTAGACGAACCTGTAGCCGAAGTAGCCGCCCGCGCTAAACAGAGCGATCGTCGAGACCATGAAGGGCACGACATAGCGTTTCTCCTTACGGTATAGGCCGGGGGAAATGAACATCCAGACCTGGTAGAGCACAAAGGGCGACGTAAGGAAGAGCCCGGCGAGCGCGGAAACCTTCAAATAAAGATTGAAGGGCTCGGTCGGGTTCAAGTACACGAGCTTTTCCGCCATCCCGTTCGCCTTCAGAGCATTCATGATCGGCTTCTGCATGATGCCGTAGATCTGCTCGCGGTATCCCCAGCACGCGAAGAATCCAACCGCAACCGAGACGATTGAATAAATGATCCGCTTGCGCAGTTCCTCGAGGTGATCGAGGAAGCCCATAGTGGGCATGGAATCTTTTTCTTCTTCCTGGGGAGGGATCTCGGTCGCGACGTCAGGCATGCGATTCCTGCGACCTGTCGGCTGTCACTTCTTCCGAGGCGGGGACAGCTTCGGTAGCCACCGGCGGCGTCGCCCCATTTCCGGATGTCGAGGCATGTTCCTCGGTGGAAGAGGCCAGTGTTGCAACTGTAACAGCTTCGGCCGGCACTGAGGTCTCGACCTTCGTCTCCTCTACCGGCGCAGAGTTCAGTGTACGGCTGGTCGTACCCTCTACTGAAGGGCTCGGCGGCAGAATCGTCTGCTGTTTGGTTTCCACCTCGAGATGAGCAATTTCCTGCTCGATCTGCGACTTGAACTCGTTGGAAGCCCGCTTGAATTCGTTCAGATACTTGCCGACCTGGCGGGCGATCTCCGGCAACTTCTTTGGCCCGAAGATGACTAGGGCCAGCAAGAACAGGAAGATCGTCTCGGAGAAGCTCATGCCGTTCATCATACTGTGCCCGAGGAAGGCGGAGCAATCGCTGAAGACAAAGATTTGACGGTCCAGTTCTGAGTTCTGAGTTCTCAGAAAGGCAAAACGAGCCTTGCTACGGGGTCAAAGGTTTCCGCGCCTTCCAGGGGACCCAGGTTGCCAATGCGCCTGGGCATCGCTACGGAATTGACTGAGAACTGACAACTGCGAACTGAGAACTTGTTCTACCATGTTGCCGCCATGCAATTCTGGTTTGCGCGCGCCAGCGAAGTATCGATCCGCGAACAGTTGGTCACGCAGGTCATCCTCGGCATCCTGAGCGACGATCTTTCTCCCGGACAACGTCTGCCGAGTACACGCGAACTGGCGCGGCGATTCCACCTGCATCCCAACACGATCAGCGCCGGGTACCGGCAGCTCGAACGCGACAAGTGGGTCGAGTCCCTCGCTCGCCATTGACCAGATGATCGCGAGGTTGTTTCGATCGGCGCGGAAGCTCGGCGTCACCCTTCCGCAGGTTCGATTCCGCTTGCGGCAGTGGCTGGAGTTGCAGCCTCCCGATCATTTCCTTTTGATTGAGCCCGACGAGGAACTGCGTCGAATCCTGGCAGCCGAGATCGCGCGGTCGGTGACCTTCCCTGTC
Organism: Acidobacteriota bacterium; assembly: GCA_003225535.1. Lineage (GTDB taxonomy): Bacteria > Acidobacteriota > Terriglobia > Terriglobales > Acidobacteriaceae > Sulfotelmatobacter. Next base: position 4,751 of record QIAL01000566.1, read on the forward strand.
GAGTCATGTGGACTGGAGGATTGTCCTAGAACACCTGAGGGCGGGATGCCCGTCCTCTTGCCGAATCGCGAACTGAAAGCTCGTGAGTTGATGCCACCGGGTGCGGAGTTACTTATCCTGCAGATTCGCTCCGTTCCCGCCTCACTCGCCGAATATCTTCCGGCCCCATCGGGTGCGTTGGTCGGTGTGGCCTCACGCTGGCAGGAATTCCTCAAAGTGGCTCGCGCCGTGCTGACTGCTGCCGGATTCCATCCTGACAGTCTCGTCTTTCGTGATGCCGGCGAGCCTCATTGGCAACGCGGACTGAAGGAAACAGCGGCTGTGGTCTGTGATGTTTTGACCGCCGCCGAACTGCCTTCGAGCGTTCGCGCCATTCCCTTTTCCCTGCTCTCTGAAACTTCCGTTGCAGAATTGCGACGCTTCGAAGACTTTGTTCGACAGCCGCTCGAGAATTCTGATTCTTAGCGCCCCTTGCTCCATCGAATACAAAAGACTCTGCCAGGAGGAGCCTTGAAAGAACTGCTCTCTGACGTCGCAACTCGCGCCTCACGCTATTTAGCTGGAATCAACGAACGCTCGGTTGCGCCATCGAGCGAGGCCATAGCCCGACTGAGTGAACTCGGTGGACCGCTGCCCGATGCTTCGGCCGATCCCGCTGAACTTCTCGCTCTGCTGGATGAGATCGGTTCGCCGGCCACCGTCGCAACCAGCGGCGGACGCTATTTCGGATTCGTAGTTGGCGGGGCCCTTCCGGCTTCGCTGGCAGCGAACTGGCTTGCCGGAGCTTGGGACCAGAATGCCGCCATGCAAATCATGTCTCCAGTCGCAGCGAAGCTCGAGGAAATTGTGGAGGCGTGGGTTGTCGACCTGCTCGGCCTGCCACCGGGAACTGGAGCCGGCTTCGTCACTTGCACCACCATGGCTAACTTTTCCGGGCTGGCAGCCGCACGATCGACTCTTCTCCGCCGCGCAGGCTGGAATGTAGAAGACAATGGACTGTTTGGCGCGCAGCCGCTTCGAGTTGTGGTCGGGCAGGAAGTGCATGTGTCGCTGCTGCGTGCGCTGGCTATACTGGGCCTCGGGCGCTCGCGAGTGATCACGGTCCCGGCTGACGATCAGGGCCGCATGCGGGCCGACGCTTTGCCGCCGCTGGACGGACATACGATCGTTTGCATTCAAGCTGGCAATGTGAACACGGGAGCGTTTGATCCAGCGAAAGAGATCTGTTCCCGGGCTCGCGAAGCCGGCGCCTGGGTCCATGTCGACGGAGCTTTCGGCTTGTGGGGCGCAGTCTCGCCGCTCTATGCGCCATTGGTGGATGGCTTCGAGAACGCTGACTCATGGGCGGTTGATTGTCACAAGTGGCTCAACGTTCCGTACGATTCGGGCATGGTGCTGGTGCGGGAACCCGACAATCTCCGCCGTGCGCTGCCAACCGGAAACGCCGCTTATCTGGCGCAGAGTTCGCAACGCGAGCCGTGGCAATTCACGCCAGACGCCTCACGCCGCGCGCGTGGAGTCGAACTATGGGCAGCCCTGCGATCGCTGGGCCGAAGCGGCCTGCGAGAGATGATCGAACGCAATTGCCGGCTGGCGCGCTTGTTTGCCGATCGCCTGCGCGGCGCAGGCATACGCGTGCTCAACGATGTAGTTCTCAATCAAGTTCTTGTGTCATTCGGCAGCCCGGAAGAAACTCGGCGAGTCATTGCAGAACTTCAGGCCGACGGAACCTGCTGGTGCGGAGGCACTGTCTGGCAGAATCAGACAGCGATGCGGATTTCGGTATCGAGTTGGGCGACCACGGACGAAGATGTTGAGGGCAGCGTCGAAGCCATGATCAGGATTGCGCAGTCCGTCAAGGCATGCTGATAAATCCTTCATGTGACACTTGAAAGACCGTCCCATGAGACCCGCTGCACCTGGAAGAGATTCTTTAAGCTGCTCTCAG
>QIAL01000236.1:0-15772 GCA_003225535.1 Acidobacteriota bacterium
GCGCATTCATGTACGGCACGTAACCTCCGACCACTATTTCCATCAGCCGGTGAGCAACACTTTTCATGCGCGGGACGTGTTTGCGCCGGTGGCCGCTTATCTGGCGAAACTCGTGGACTCGCACAAGTTCGGGGACGAGATTGAGGACTACGTGAAATTCGCCGCGCCCAAGCCAAAGCCTACCGGGGAAAACAAGTTGAGGGCCGTGGTGCTGAAAGTGGATCGCTTCGGAAACCTGATCACGAACATTACACCAGACGATGCTCCCGCTCTGTTTTCGGGCAAGGCGGCGTTCAAGATTATGGTTGGAAACAAAGAGATCACAGAGATTCGCAGCGCTTATGCCGAGGGCGGCCCGGGAGAGGTTTTTGGAATTCTCGGAAGCATGGGATATCTGGAGATCGTTGCGAACCGGGCGCCGGCGGCGCAGCTCACGGGCGCGGGCAAGGGCGCAGAGGTTACCGTACAGCTCGGCGGAGCGACAGCGGCGGGCAAGGGCGCTTAAGCGGTTGCCGGGGCTAAAACCCCTTCGTCAGATCGTGCTGAACACGGCGCTAAAGCGCCGCTCTTCCACCAATACCCTCGAGAAAAACACCCTCCACCAATGCATTCCATAACGCGACGAACACAAACGGCTAAGAACTCTTCGGTTTGGGCTGGGCGTAGCGCTCCATCTCGCCCGTCCAGCGCAGGAAGCGCCACAGTTCGTGGCGCTCGCGCCACATGAATTCCCAGAACTCCACGAAGCCGATCTGCTTCATCTTCACGCCAGTGTAGGTCTCGATGCGCCAGAGAAGGTATGGGCTACGCCATGGAGCCAGGCGATGTCCGCGGGTGGCATTCCAAAGGAAACGGATCTTGTTGCGCATGCCGCCCCCATAATAACCGCAATGGATGCAATGTGACAGTTCCGAGAAGAGCGCCGCTCGCACGGCGGGACAGCCCCTTCGACTTCGCTCAGGGCAGGCTTAGGTGGCTGTCCCCACATTTTCCCCGTGTTAGAATCCAGGCTCTGCCTCGATGTCTTCCGCATGAGTGACGCCAACGCCCGCCAAAGAGCTGAGGACCTCTACTATTCTGCCCTCGATCTCATGGCGGAGGGACACTTGGACAAGGCGATTGCGTCCTATCAAGAGTCATTGAGCGCCGACCCGACCTTTACCGAGGCCATGCACGGACTGGCACGGGCGCTGCAGGATTTGCAACGTTTCGATGAGGCGATTGAGGTTGCCAAGAGAATCACCGAAATAGATCCCGACGATGTGCTCGCGCACACAAGTTTGTCAGTGCTCTATCAGAAAAAAGGGATGATTCCCGAAGCCGAGGCGGAGGGAGCTAAAGCTAGAGTGCTAGGGTGGAAGCAGCAGTTGAAGAAAGCACCTTAGTCCCATCGGCGAACGCGCGGCCTTTACATTTCCCGACAGATCATGACAGATCCTATGGAATCATGGGCTCAGACCAGTTGATGGACGCGGGATCTAGCGAGAAATCCTTAAGAACGGCGTTGTCAGGACGCCGCTCATCGGCGACAATGTTAAGCAACAGTCTGAAGCCGATCCTCGTGTGAGATCCATAAGAGTAGCAAACGACGGTCTTCCAACTTCGTGGTGCACGATCGCCAACATGTGAGCCACAACAACCAGCATCTGAATCAGAATTGGTAATGGTGTTCAGTCGCGCACCCTCAGGGTATGCGAACCGTTGTAGCCTCCGCGTGGGACATGAGCGATTACGGTGAGGCTTTCTGATCGGGAGACGAGCAAGATGGAAGCGGTGACGCGTGCTGGCGTGAACCAGCAAGAGCAAGAGAGCGATACCGGGCAGAGCACCGCCACGAATACTCGGTCCGGAAGCCGAACGCGTTGGCTTTGGCTGTTGGGCAGCATTGCCGTGGTTTGCGTAGTTGCCGCGCGCGATATTCGAATTGGCGAATTCGATTACAACGTGGACGAGGCGCAGCACGCCGTCACCGGTTTATTTATCGCCGACGCATTTCGCGATCTTCCGATTCGACATCCTGCGCAGTATGCGTACCGCTATTACGCGCAGTATCCAGCGGTCGCCATTCTGCACTGGCCTCCCTTGTTCTACATCTTTGAGGGATTGAGTTTCCTGGCGCTGGGTCCTTCCGTGGTTTCCGCCCGGCTCACCGTGCTCCTCTTTTGCGTCCTGCTGCTCTATCAGTGGTTCCGGCTAGTCGAAGAAATGCTGGACTCCTATACCGCCGGGATCTGCACCGCGGCACTGGGGCTTCTGCCAATGGTTCTTCTGTTCGAGAAGAGCGTAATGCTCGAGATTCCGTCGCTGGCGTTGGGCATCGCAGCGATCCGACATTGGATCGGATATCTGGAACAGAATCGAAGAAAGTCGCTCTATCTGGCGGCGCTTTGGCTGAGTGCTGCTCTATTGTGCAAGCAGACCAGCGTTTATCTGTTGCTGTTCTGCGTGTTGACCTTGCTAGTCACGGGCCAGTGGAGACGGATCATTTCGCGCGATGCCATGGTATTCACGGCGATCGTCGCGGTTCTTGCCGGGCCATTTCTAATGCTCATGATGTTCTTGCAAGGGAAAGCTGTGGCCAATGATCTCGGCTCGCACCGGATGATTGGATGGGAGCGCATCACCTATTACGGTCAGGCGTTGCCGAGTTCTTTTCCCCCTACTCTGCTGGTGCTGGCTTTGCTGGGAGCGGCTCTCGCATTACGCTGGGACGTACCCAGGCGGGCGGCGATCATGGGCTGCTGGGTGCTCTCTGGTTACCTGACATTCAGCTGGTTCGGCCAAAGGGAACCTCGCTTCGCCATCTATTGGTTTCCTCCACTGGTGTACTTCGCGGTTGGGTTGATTACCCGGTTCTTCCGTGCCGGTAGGTTGAACGTTGCGATGCGAGCTGCAGCGACCGTATTGATTGTGATTCTGTTAATTCCAGCTTGGCATTACCAGCGGCCGTATATCAGCGGGTACAAGGACGCGGCATCGCGCATCGTGAAAAGCTACGACTCGGGGATCATTCTATTTGACGGACCCGTGCCGGGAAATTTTGTGTTCTTCGTTCGAGCCCTGGATCCGGCCAGGCGATTCGTAATTCTGCGCAAGGTGTTTTACGCCGACGATATACGGCCCGGCGCAGGCAGCGAGGAATTACTGCACGGCAAGGAACAGGTGGCCGAGGCTCTGCGGAAATATGGGGTTCGGTTTGCAGTGGTGTCGCAGAACCTCGCGATTCGCTTCGATTCGCAGCGCAATCTCCGGGAACAACTCCGCGGCGACGAATTCACGGTATTGGGCCGTTTCCCGGTCACGACGAACGAGCCGAAGTGGAGGGGCGAGAATCTGCTGCTCTATGAAAAGAAAAACTGGGTGCCTCCCCAAGGCGGCACTTTGAGAATCCGAATGCTGACTTTGCCTCACGACATCGAGATTCCGATTGACCAGTTGGATGGCGGGAAGCGATGAATTTGGCCGGCGAAACAGGATCTCGGGATGAAACCTGTTCAAGCTATTCCGCCGGCAATCGCGAAAAACTGACCGCAAAGGGGGCAGAGCGACGGTCCTGAGGACTGTGAAGCCATAGGCGGCGCGGAAGGAAGCGGCAGCGAATAAGAGTCCAGATTGCCGACCAGCCATCGGAAAGGCGGATCTTCTTGCCCTCTTCCGCGGAGCGGGGATGGTACGAGATGGGCACCTCCTCGATCTTTTCCCCCATACGGCAAAACTTCGAGGTTACCTCCGGGCAAAACTCAAAACGCCGACACTCCAGTCGTAATTGTGCAAGCGAGGAGCGTCGAAAGACTTTGTAGCAGGTAGCCTCGTCATGAATTCTGGTGCCGTAGAGAAGGTTCGTGAGGTGGGTTAACAGTTTGGCTCCGAGGAAGAACCGGAGACCACGCTCAGGACGATCGGGCCTGACGCCGTACACGACATTCGCTTTCCCCAGTTGCAAAGGCCGCAACAAGGCAGGATAGTCTTTGGGGTCATATTCCAGATCCGAATCTTGGATAAGAACATATTCGCCGCGAGCATAGCCAAGAGCAGTTCGAATCGAAGCCCCCTTGCCGCAGTTCTTTTCGTGGAAGACGATGGTGACGTCTTCGCGCTGCGGAAAGGCAAGCAGCTGGTCGCGAGTGCCGTCGGTTGAACCATCGTCGACGATCACGACCTGTTTCTTGACCGGAGAAGCAAGAACGGCCTGCAACAGCTCCTCGAGATGGTCCACCTCGTTGTAGACCGGCACAATGACCGACACGCATCCTTCCCAGCGATCTTGCATTGCCGGATCCTTATGCCGAGGGAGAGTCTCGAGAAAATTCACGCCTGCAACTCTATTTAACCACACTGGCTATGCAATCGTGAAAGTGAAACGGGATTCACAATCATGTCGAGTTTTTTCTCCCGGACGGTTTCGGCTTCAAAGAGCCTGATCGCCATAGTAAGGGCCAGGGGAAGCAGCCTCAGATGTTACTGAAGCCCGATTACCAGCAGGCGTCGCGGCGAATCGAATTCTCGGATAAACTACGGAGGTATCTCCGCGAAGTATTCCCATGATCAACGGCAAACGCATCGCTGTCGTGATGCCCGCTTACAACGCGGAGAAGACCCTTCAAGCCACGGTGGGCGAGATCCCGGATCTCGTCGACATCCGCATCCTCGTCGACGATCACAGCCGCGACGACACCGTCGGGCTGGCCCGCCGACTGGGGCTGCTCGTTTTCCAGCATGATCGTAACTATGGTTATGGACGGAACCAGCAAACGTGCTATCGCGAGGCCCTAGCCGCAGGCGCGGACGTCGTCATCATGCTCCATCCCGATTATCAGTACACGCCGCTGCTGATTACCGCGATGGCCAGCATGGTGGCCTATGACGTTTATGACGTAGTTCTGGGTTCGCGCATTATCGGAGGCCGCGCACTGATGGGCGGCATGCCAGTGTACAAGTACATCTCCAACCGGCTGCTCACGGCGTTTGAGAATCTGTTTCTGGGCGTGAAGCTTTCCGAATACCACACGGGGTATCGGGCCTTCAGCCGCCAGGTGCTGACGGAGTTGCCGCTACTGGAGAATTCCGACGACTTTGTCTTCGACAACCAAATGCTGGCACAATGTGTGCACTTCGGTTTCCGCATCGGTGAAGTCTCCTGCCCGACCAAGTACTTCGAGGAGGCGTCGTCGATTAATTTCCGCCGCAGTGTGAAGTACGGGCTCGAGGTGCTGGCAACGACTTTGCAGTTCGCCGCGCAGAAAGTCGGCCTGCTGCACCTGCCGCGATTCAGCCAGCAAGGCCGCAAACTTGAAACCGAGCGCGACCCTTATTACGCGTCCCATTCGGCAACAGCGCGTACAACCTAGGCATCAAAGCTGGACGTCGCGTTGATGGGTGCAAGTTATTACTATATAAGGAGTTAGCGGAAAATAAGGGCGTAGGATATCCCGTGGACGGTTGTTATAATAGCGCAATTAGGAAGATCGCCGCGTTCTTCGAATTTGAGCTCAGGTCGAACCGGGTCTTGTGAGCGTTTAAGCTTCCGGGTCTTGGGAACATGGATAGAGTGCTGATAGTGCTAAGTGTGTAGCGGCACGAAGGTTGGCGGAGCGAGATTAGGGAGATTATCTGATGAAAAATGCAGGTACGACAATGCTTGCAGTGCTGGCACTAGTGTCGGCTTCCTGGGGACAAGAGAAGCCGCACACAGGGTCGTCGCATCCGCACCACTCATTGGCTCAAACCGAGCAAGCAGGACACGCGCGGTCGAACGCTTCCAGCACTTTGCAGCCGAAAAGCCAATCCGAACGGGAAAAAGAAGTCCGAAGGCTAGAGCATCAGAATGTGACGGCTCTTCAGACGCAGTCAAGACAACGAAGCAGCAAGTCGGCCGTGCAGACCCCACGCAATCGTCCTGAGCCAACGAGGAGCACCTCGGGAATCAACTTCAGCTATCACCCTCCCCAGAACAAGTCGGCAAGCACATCGAGTGGCCGAAAGCCCTGAAGGTTTCCTCCTGGCAGGCTTGAAGATTCGCGGGCGGCTCCGGTTGGTATCAAAGACGGAGCTACAGATCGGCGAGGTTTGGGATGCGAGGACTGATGGCCTCCCTTCCGAATTGCATCCAGGAGTTGTGCATTTGTGGCAGCTTCCGCTTCATGTCTCGGCCAAAGAAGTGAGTGCGTATTATCGGTTGCTATCGAGTGAAGAACAAGAGAGGGCACTTCGATTCCGCGTCGATCGGCCGCGCACGGAATTTGTTCTGACACGCGGAACGCTTCGTACTTTGCTGGCTCAATACCTTGGCAGTACACCGCAAGAGGTGCAGTTCCGATATGAGCTCCGGGGCAAGCCCGCCCTTGAGGGCGAGAGTGGATTGTGCTTCAACGTCTCACATACAGACGGTCTCGCTCTCATGGCATTTGTGATGCGACGGACAATCGGAATCGATGTGGAGAACATGGGCCGTGATGTCGACGCGCAAAGGCTGGCGGAGCGCTTTTTCTCCGCACGCGAGGTTAAGGCTCTGAAACGTCTCAATCGAGAGGAATTGCGAGCCGCCTTTTTTCGATGCTGGACGAGGAAGGAAGCCTACATCAAGGCGAAAGGGGACGGCCTTTCGCTGCCGCTGCATGAGTTTGATGTTTCAATTATGCGGAACGAAACAGATGCCTTGCTGGCCACCAGGCCTGATCCCGCTGAATCTGATCGGTGGATGGTTTGCGACGTGCCGGTCGGTCCCGGGTATACAGCGGCCCTCGCGGTTCGGAAGGACGTCGCTTAGGAACGAGTGACAGCGTTTCGCAGCAGAGGAGCGGCCCACGGATGCAAGATGCGAGTACACAGGAAGGCATAAGTCGGGTAACGCGGCAGCCAATGGTTTCCGTTGTAATCCCCGCCTATAATAGCTCGCAATTCATCGCTGCGGCCGTCGAATCAATTCGACGGCAAACGTTCTCCGATTACGAGATCATCGTTGTCAATGATGGATCTCCTGATACTCCGGATCTGGAAACTGCATTACAGCCCTTTTCCTCAAAGCTGCATTACTTGCGTCAGGAGAATCGCGGACCATCTGCAGCGAGAAATCTAGGCATTCGAAACGCACGCGGCCATTACATTGCATTTCTGGATAGTGACGATGTCTGGCTACCCCATCATTTGTCCGAGCAGCTCGGGCATTTCGGAAACGACAGTACACTTGGTTTGGCATACGCCAATAATGCACAAATCAAGAACGGGGAATACCTACATGATGCTTTTGACCGGTTTCCTCAAAGGGGACCTGTCACACTCGAAAGCCTGCTGGAGTATCGCTGCGTCGTAAACACCTCTTCGGTCGTAGTCGTGCGCGAGGCGCTACTGGAAGTGGGACTCTTCGACGAGGAAATGTGGCGGTGTGAGGACTTCGACCTTTGGCTGCGGCTGGCAGAGCGGAGTGTCAAGATGACCTATGACCCGGGTGTGCAGGTAGTCCACCGGCTGGGCGCGGGTCTGGCATCGGACAAGGAACGCATGAAGACGGCTCGCCAAGCGGTTTTCCAGAAGGTACTAGCCAAGATGACTCTGGAGCCTCGCCAGGTGGAGCTTGTCAAAGTGAAGATCCGCGATCTCGAGAAAGAAATCGCGGTCGAGGTGGCGAAACGGCATCTAAGGGCGGGCAGCTATGACGAGGCGTTCGCTGCTGTCGAGCGCGCGAAGTCGCTGAAGCCAGACATGCGTCTGCGTTTGGCCAAGAGCGGGCTGCGGTATTGCCCTGACCTTTTGCGTTGGTGCTACGGACGCTATCTGGAGTTACGGCAATCGTACCGGCATAAATCGCGAGCAGTATCGAGAAAAAAGGGTCAGCAGATCGACTTGGCTTGAGGCCGCCGGAAGCTTCAAGGTAACCAGCAAAATCGCACAGCCGAGGCTGCAATTAAGACTATGATCTACGGAATCAAAGTAGTGGTTAAGTACCTTTTGGGTACGGACAAAGCGAACCGGTTTCTTCAGGTGTATCCCGATGATACCTTCATCGTCTCCTATCCACGGTCAGGCAACACGTGGACCCGTTTCCTCATCGCTAATCTGGTCTATACGCATCAGGAGGTAAGCTTTCTCAATATTGAGAAGCTGATTCCCGATACATCGTCGCAATCGAGCCGCGCGCTGAAACGCACTCCCAGGCCACGCATCATCAAGACGCACTGTTACTTCGATCATCGCTACCCGAAGATGATTTATATCGTGCGTGATCCCCGGGACGTAGTCTTGTCGTACTACGATTTTCAGAGAAAGTATCGGCAAATTGAAGATAACTACCCGCTGGACCGTTATGTCGATGATTTCGTTTGCGGGCGGCTGATCTCGGCAGGCTGGGGGACCTGGCGGGAGAATGTTGCTTCGTGGGTCTACACCCGCGGACACGAAAAGAATTTCCTCATGATTCGGTATGAAGATCTTCTTGATGACACTGTTTCAGAACTAGGTCGCGTTGCACAGTTTATGGGAGTCGAGGCCAGCGACTCAGATTTGGTGAGGGCTGTTGAATTGAGTTCAGCCGACCGCATGCGGGATTTGGAAAAGCGAGAACAGGACAAGTGGATTGCGACGAAGAATCGCCGCAAAGATATTCCTTTTGTGGGACGAGCCAAGTCTGGCGCATGGAGAACCGCTTTGCCTGCGCCCTGTGTTCAGCAAATTGAGACGGCTTGGGGAGACGTCATGAACCAGGTAGGGTACCGCTGCGTCAGCCAAGAGGCACTTCAAACCACCAGGTAGCTAGAGCTCCCCTTCGAACCCGACATGCGCAAACACGAAATCATAAGGAACGTCAGCTCCAGTTGGTTCAGCTTAGGCGCGAACATTCTTGTAGGCATCTTTCTTTCACCGTTCATACTGCACCGACTGGGTAACACGTCGTACGGGGCCTGGGTACTTGTCTTCTCCGTAACTGGGTACTATGGACTTTTCGATCTGGGTGTCCGCTCATCGATCATCCGCTATGTCTCGACCTACACGGCAAAGAATGACATCGATGGCCTGTGCCGACTGGTGAACACGAGTCTCGCTGGATACATTGCGATCGGAGCCACTGCCATGGCAGTGACCATCGCGCTAAGCACACATGTAAGTTCCATCTTCCGCATGCCTGCCGAATTCGTTGAAACGGCCCGGCTTCTTTTTCTAATCGTCGGCGCATCGGTGGCGATTGGTTTTCCGGCAGGAATTTTCGGAGGGATGCTGGAAGGCCTTGGTCGCTTCTACATCGTGAACGCCACGAATCTTGTTAGCACCTTTGTCCGGGCCGCGCTGATTGTTCTTGCACTACGCCACGGGTATGGACTGCTTGCGGTAGCGATTATTACGGTCACATTGCCGTTCCTAAGTTCTGCAGTTCGAGCCGCAATCGTCTTGCACCTGCTGCCTCTGAAGTTTGGATGGAGATACGTCAGTCGTGATTCGTTCGGCGAAATTGCCCGTTACAGCAGCATCAGCTTGATTCTGATGATTGCGTTCAAACTTCGATTCAAGACAGATGAGCTGGTGATTTCGACTTTTATGTCTGTTGCCGCAGTGACTTTTTTCTCGAATGCAGACCGATTGGTGGACTATACGGCGGAGGTCGTGGGCAGTCTCGCTCAGATTTTTGTTCCGATGTCCGGCCAGTCAGATGCGAAAGGCGACAAGGACCGTTTGCGAACGATCTTTGTTGCGGGAAATCGCTCGTGCGCTCTTGTCGTTCTCCCGATTAGTGCGACTCTCATTATTCTCGGAAAGTCTGTCATTACCGCTTGGGTCGGGGCGCGATATGTTGCAGCATCGTATCCAGTGCTTCTGGTTCTCATCATACCTTCCACCGTCACATTGGCGCAGGCAGCCTCTACACGAATCCTCTACGGAATGGCATTGCACAAGAGTCTGGCCTGGGTGACAGGACTCGAGGGACTTGCAAACCTAGGGTTGAGCATATTACTGATTCGCCAATTCGGTCTGGTTGGGGATGCGTTGGGAACCGCGATTCCGTTGAGCTGTACAAGTCTGTTTTTCATGCCTCGCCATCTTTGCCGTATTCTCAATGTCCGGGTCAGGTCGTTTCTGGTCGAAGCTTACAGTCTGCCGCTACTGTTATGCTTGCCTACGGTGCTGACGCTTTTGCTTATGCGTCGATGGTTCTTCGCTCGCACCTACCTTGAAGTTGGACTCCAGATCATCATCGGTCTCATCCCTTATGCACTGGGTCTGACCTGGGCGGTAAGGACGGGCCGGATATGGAAGGTTCAGAGGGAGTTGCAGAAACGGGCCCCGGATGAGGTCTCAGTGTCACTCATCAGCTCATTGCAGGAGAAAATATAGACTGCGGGTTCTGTGCATGGCATGACAAGCTCTGAAAAAAGTCGCGGCTCAGTTAAAGAGGGGCGAATGCGAAATGCCTAGACCACAGGGGAATCTCGAACGGGTGCTTGGCGCGGTGGCCCAGGCGGGTCGCGTGCTTACGGGAAGGCAGCTTGCCGGGCGCGGAGTTACGGTTTATCCCGATGATGTGTTTCTGGTGTCGTATCCCCGCTCGGGCAATACGTGGACGCGGTTCCTGCTGGGCAACCTTCTCTACCCCGATGCACCTGTCACATTCTCGAATATCGAGGCGCGCATTCCGGAGATTTACTTCAATCGGGATCGGATGCTGCGGGCGCTTCGACGTCCTCGCATGCTGAAGAGCCATGAATCATTTCAGCCACATTATCCGCATGTGATCTACATCGTGCGTGATCCGCGGGATGTGGCGATTTCCTTCTACCACCACAATGTGAAAGCGAGAAATATTCCGGACGATTATCCGATGACGAGTTTTGTGCCGCGCTTCATCGCCGGGGAGTTTGATCAGAAGTTCGGCTCCTGGCGGGATAACGTGCTGAGCTGGGTTTCCTTGCGCGGCGAGAATCCCAATTTCATGATGCTGCGCTATGAGGAGATGAAGCGCGATACAGCAGGAGCGCTCCTGCACATCGTTGCGTTTCTGGAGCACTGTTCATTCCGGAAGATTGATTCGAGTCCCGAAGCGCTGCAGCGAGCCATCGAACTCAGCTCTCCGGAACGCATGCGCACGCTGGAGAAGGAAGAGGCGGCAAGCTGGGTACTAACCAAGAGTACGCGGAGCGATAAGCCTTTCGTACGAACGGCGAAAGCGGGAGGGTGGAAGTCGCAGCTCGCTGCGGAATCAGTAGAGGCGATCGAATCCGCGTGGGGCGACCTGATGCAGGGTGTCGGATACGAACTGTCGTCAGGCAGTAAGGCGGCGCCTGTCGAATCCATCTCACATCAGGAAACGCGTTCGTGACCGAAGAAGCTGTCCAGCCTAAAACGTTCAAGGATGCGGTGCGGAAGTTCATTCCACGGTTCTTATTGCAGCAGCGAGGAATCATCCGGCGGCTTGGTCCCGGAGCGGGCAGGATTTACGCGGGATTGAGGATGCGCGACGTGTTGGGCATGCGTGCAGAAAATCAGCGGTACGTACCTCCTACGGCGCGGTCCTTTGTTTTTGTGTGCTTCGGAAACATCATGCGCAGCGCCATGGCGGAATTCCTCATGCGCAAAGCTCTCAACGAGGCTGCGCCAGAAGGAATTGAGAAGATTCGCATCGTCTCTGCCGGATTGCACGCGAATCCGGGACGTGAGGCTCATCTCTGGATGCAAGAAGCGGCGACGGAGCTGGGCATCTCGCTGGTAACGCACCGGGCCAAACTGTTGACTCGCGAGATGGTGGATGCGGCGGACGCGATCTTTGCGATGGACTTTCAGAACAAGGCAGAACTTCTGACGCTGTATCCGGAGTCGGCCGACAAGATTCACATGTTGAGCGCTTACGCAGAAGGCGCATGGAAGTACCGCGAGATTCCTGACCCATATCTTGGAGACTTGGATGTGACGCGCTATTGCGCGCGGCAACTGCAGACCTGCATTCAGAATCTGCTGGCCGCGACTGTATTCTCATCCACGAGACAGCCGGCCGCAACGTCCTACGAAGAGCCTTTGACGCGAACTTGAAACCAGTTTCGCAGGGCGGCGATGCCGGGACGCAAATCGGAGATCCACAGATCGTCGTAGCACATGCCGGGACGCCAGGGCAGCGACATCCGTAAGAGCGTCGGCCAGAATTTGGGATAGCTCGCGGGCCAATTTGGCGGCCGGCCGGCGCGAATGTTGCTGAGGTGGGTCAGTTCGCTGACCGCACGCCGACAGAGAATTTCCTCCCGATAAGCGATCTTTTCTGGCGGAAGCTTGCCCTCGAGGCACCACTCGATGAGATAGCGCGGGTAGTCGATGCCAGCGGCGAAAGGCAGGCCGATCGAGCCCCAGGGACGTCCATTGATTTCCATCAATACGAGGCGACCATCCGAGGTGCGCTTGTATTCCACCATCGCAATGCCTTCAAAGCCCATGCGTGTGATGAGCTGCTGACTGTGAGAGACCAGCGCTTCATCTAAGGGGATGGATTTTCTCGCGCTGCTTGCGGCACCGCGCGGATCTACTTCTCGCACCCGTAGCCACTGAAACGGCAGGAAGGTCTTGTCGCTCGCAACGAAGCAGGAAAAACCAATTCCCTGCCCTGACACAAACTCTTGAACCAGCACATCCCCGGCTTTTTCCAGACGATCCGCAACTTTCTTTTGCAGATCCTCGGGCGAATAGGCATAGGCGACTGATCCGAAGACAGCATTCTGCTGAATCCATCGCACCGAAAAGCGGTCTTTCACCACCACAGGAAATCCGAACTCCTTGAAGCCAGAGACATCGGCGAGAGACCGGACGAGACGGGTTTTCGGCACTCCGAAGCCGATTTCCTGAGCCAGTTCGATGGTGCGGAACTTGTCAGAAGCGAATTCGATCGCGGAGTGCGTGGGCATCGCGAGCATGCAGAAACCAGAAAAACGTTCACGCTCCAGGGAGAGGGGGCCCAGTGTCCAATCGGTGAGGGGAACAACGAGATCGATCTGATTCGCTCGTACGAACTCAAGGATGGACTGTACAAACGCCTGCGGCTCGCTAGTCGAGACGGGATAATCAAGAGTGGTGCTGCAATAGCGCGAGAGCTTGGCCGCGGCAAAGGCTCCACGGTTGGCGCCGACCGCGACCCAATGGCCAGCAAGTCCGGCGGATCGCGTGACTGGAAGAGCTGCCGCGCTGTGCCCGTCTAAAACCAGGATTTTGGCCAACTGATCTTCGCCCCGATCGAGTTCTACTCGTGCTATACCGCGCGCCCTGCGAATGCACACTCCAGATTCCAGCGCAGCCCCTCAGCCGTCTTGGTCGGACGGATGCGTTTCAAGGACAGAGGATTGTCTCCACACCGCGTCACGCCGCCGTTGGTTGTCACGGCCGAGTCGTATCCCACCGAGCGGCTTTGCGCGACCGTTTTCTCATTCCAGTGAGGTGTCATGGCCGGGCAGGGATAGGAGAAGTGTCTGATGGTCACCTTCAATTCTCTCTCCAGACGCTGTTTCGATTCTGCGAGCTCTGCCTTGGCATCCTGTTCTGGGATGTACGCCATGTTCGGATGCGTCATCGTGTGAGAACCCACGATGTGACCATGCTGAGCGAGACTCCTGATTTGATCGTAGCTCATTATCAACGAGCTTAAATCACCGGGAACCGCAGCCTGCACCTGTTCCTCGACGCTCCGCACGAAATCTTCCTGCACTTTTCCACTGAGTTGACAGCAGTCATCGCAGGAAACAAGATATGCGCGCTCGCGGGAGTCAGAATCGTCCAGTTGCCAGGCCGCACCGCGAGAATCCACCCACGCCCTCAGCTTCGTTTTGCGAAAGGCGAAGCGCAAACGGCTCGGCCAAGGAAGCTTGCGCTGCTCCACGCAATCGACGGTCACGTAAAAAGCCGCCGGGATTCCGAGCTGGTTCAAGATCGGCATTGCGACTTCGGAATTGTCTGTGTACCCGTCATCGAACGTAACTACTACTGATCGACTGGGTAAATCTTTTTGGCTGTTGAGACCGTCCACCACTTCGTTTAGGCTTACCGGATGGTAATCTCGCGCGAGTAATTCCATCTGGGCGCGGAATTCAGATTCGGAGTGAATGATGCCGCCCAACGAGTCGGAGTGCGCAGCCGGTTCGGGCATGACCGAGTGATACATCAGAATCGCCGCAGTCGCGCCTGGAGAGATCAACCGTAGCGCTCCGCTGGCAAGAATCGCTCTTTTTGCGAGGTCCTTCATCGAAATCTAAGGAATTTGAGAAACCTTCAAGCAGTGTAACCGAGGGGCGGTTCGAGACGAGCCTGGGTGGTTACCATCGATTCGATGTCAGGAGTTGCGCAGAGAATTGCATTCGTTCGTCCTCTTTCCGGGGAAGTAGTTTTGCGAAGCTGCGCAAGGATTTGCACACCAGGGCCCATCCTTAGGGGTTTTTGACCAGCCAGACCAAAGATTAAGCTTTTATCCTTATCAACTTACAGTACAATGGAAGCACACCGGCGGCATGGCAGTTGCATAGCAGTAAGAGCAGCAATTCATTTGTGTAAACTTTGAAGATTAGAGTCCGGGTCTTTGACCCGAGATGGCAGCTCGTTTGTATCCCCCAATTGCAGGTCCGGAAAACATCATTTGATTCCTTCTGCAAAACGCCGAATCTACATGCAATAAATCCAAAATCAAAGAATCTGGGAGGCTCACGCTCTTGTCCGCTTCGACTAGTCATTTGATTGCTCCACACGGTGGTGAACTGATTGATCTGCTCGCATCGCCGGCAAAAACCGCAGAACTGAAAGCCCATTCTCGGGAATGGCCGTCATGGGATCTTACCGCCCGTCAAATTTGTGACCTCGAACTGCTGATGAGCGGAGGATTTTCCCCGCTACGCGGCTTCATGAGCAAGGCTGACTATGAAGGGGTCTGCCACAATATGAAGCTGGCCAGCGGAACCCTGTGGCCGATGCCGATCACTCTGGATGTGACGGAAGAATTCGCCAAGAAGTTGACTCCGGGCAGCAGCAAAGTGGCTCTACGCGACCCCGAGGGCGTAATGCTCGCCGTGCTGCACGTGGAAGAAGTTTGGCAACCCGACCGCGCTGCCGAAGCCAAAGCTGTGTTTAACAGCACCAGCAAGGCTCATCCTGGCGCGAATTACGCCATGAATATTGCCAATCCCTGGTACGTGGGAGGACGCGTCGAAGGGTTGCAGATGCCTTCGCACTATGATTTCCGCACTCTGCGCTTCACTCCCGCGGAACTGCGGAACGAGTTTGCGCGCCTGGGATGGCGCCGCGTCGTAGCTTTCCAGACTCGAAATCCCATGCACCGCGCGCACGTCGAACTAACATTCCGCGCTGCCAAGCAAGTCGAAGCCAACCTTTTGATCCATCCTGTCGTCGGAATGACCAAACCGGGCGACGTGGACTATTACACGCGGGTGCGTTGTTATCAGTTGCTTGGTTCGAAGTATCCGCAGGGGACGCAGAAGCTCTCTCTTTTGCCCCTTGCCATGCGCATGGGGGGGCCACGCGAGGCAATCTGGCACGCACTCATCCGCAAGAACCACGGCTGTACACACTTGGTCGTTGGACGCGATCACGCGGGACCAGGCAAGGACACAGATGGCAAGCCGTTCTACGGGCCGTACGAAGCGCAGGAAGTGTTCAAGAAGAATGAGTCGGACATCGGCGTAACGATGGTTCCCTTCAGCATGATGGTCTATCTCGAAGGCGAGGACCGTTATATCCCGGACGACGAGGTGAAAAAGGGAGATCGCGTTCTGAACATCTCCGGCACGGAACTCCGGCAGCGCTTGAATGA
>QIAL01000236.1:15800-29260 GCA_003225535.1 Acidobacteriota bacterium
TGGCGTGACCATCTTCTGTACGGGCCTTTCCGGTTCCGGCAAGTCAACGATTGCCAACGTGCTGCTGACCAAATTTCTGGAAGTCGGCGGGCGTCCGGTGACCTTGCTCGATGGAGACCTGGTGCGCAAGCATCTTTCGTCAGAACTCGGATTTTCGAAGGAACACCGCGACATCAACATCCGGCGAATCGGTTATGTGGCGTCGGAAATCACCAAGAACGGCGGGATCGCGATTTGCGCGCCCATCGCTCCCTACGACGCGACACGGAAGCACGTGCGGCAGATGGTCGAGCCGTTTGGAGGCTTCATCCTGGTTCACATCGCGACTTCGGTGGAAGTGTGCGAGCAACGCGATCGCAAGGGCCTGTACGCCAAGGCTCGAGCGGGCATTCTCAAGGAGTTCACCGGCATCTCAGATCCGTACGAGGCTCCGGCGGATGCCGAGGTAACAATCAACACCGGCGAACTGTCACCGGAGGAAGCCGCGCAAGAAATCATTCTGCATCTGGAGCGCGAAGGCTTCATCGGAGTGAATGGAGCGGCGGCCTAACACAACGACGGACATATGACGCTACTGGCAGGCAAAATCCTGGTCGGATTTGTTGTAGGTGTTCTGATCGGAATGACTGGCGTGGGGGGCGGCGTTTTGCTGCTCCCTGTGCTGATCTTTGGCCTGCGAGTCCCTCCTATCGTTGCGGTCGGTTCGGACGCGGTGTTCAACTTCTTCACAAAAATTCCTGCGAGCCTGATGCACCTGAAGAAGGGCACGGTTCGCAGGAAAGTTGTAATCGCCTTGGCGGTGGGCAGCATTCCGGGCTCGATCGGCGGAGTGAACCTGCTCATGCACATCCGTCATGTGTACGGCGACGGAGTGAACAACTTCATCAAGACTACCGTCGGCGTGCTCCTCATCATCATTCCGCTTCTGCTGCTGTTCCAGAAGCGCATCGAAGACCACATTGCGAATCGTCCGCCGACGATGAAGGGATTCGCCGGCATGGTTGTGATCGGCGTTGTGGCCGGCTTCCTGGTCGGAATGACTTCGGTGGGATCGGGCAGCATCATCATGATGCTGTTGTTGCTGTTCTATAGTTTCCCCCCCAAAGTAAATGTTGGGACCGATATCGTGCATGCAGTCGTTTTGACCGGCGTTACAGGATTACTGCACTTCCGCCTGGGAAACGTAGACCCTGGACTGGTGGTGTCATTGCTGATTGGTTCGATCCCAGGCGGGCTGTTGGGTTCGCACTTGGCAACCCGCGTTCCCATGCTGTGGCTGCGACGGCTGCTATGCGCTTTGCTGCTGGTCACCGGAGCCCGCATGTTGTGGCCCACTTTTTAAAGACAATCCATTTCCAAGGACTTCATGACCTCTGCTTATTCAGACATCCTTACCCGCATCGAAGCCGCGATTGAGGCGGCACGAATGGTATTTGCGCGGTTTACCGCGGGCGCCATTGAGACGGAATACAAAACCGGCCACGACCCTGTGACTGAAGCGGATCGCGCCGTCGACGCCGTGTTGCGCCAGAATCTGCTGCGGCATGGTGAGGGGTGGCTCTCAGAGGAGAGTGTCGACAATGTTTCGCGGCTTTCTAAGAGCCGGATCTGGGTGGTAGATCCGCTTGACGGCACGCGCGAGTTTGTTCAGGGCATACCCGAGTTTTGTGTTTCGATCGGGTTCGTCGAAGATGGACGACCGGTGGCGGGCGGCATTTGTAATCCGGCCACAAGTGAAATCATCATCGGCGCGATCGATGCGGGAGTGTTTTATAACGGCAAGCCGGCCCGGTCGAGTCAGAGGACTACCCTCAAAGGCTCGCTGATCCTTGCCAGCCGTAGCGAAGTGAAGCGCGGGGAGTGGCAGCAGTTTCAGAACGGCGATTATCAGATTCGTCCAATGGGATCGGTGGCGTACAAACTTGGGTTGGTTTCGGCAGGACTGGCCGATGTCACTTTCACTCTAACTCCGAAGAACGAGTGGGATGTAGCTGCCGGGGCGGCACTGGTGGCGAGCTCCGGGGGATTTGTGAGCACGCTGGAGAATACTCCTCTGCAGTGCAATCGCAAGAATCCGCTCTTGACCGGACTTCTGGCCAGCGGACCTTTTCTGCGCGAAGAACTGCTGGCTGCGGTGCAGACGCACCTTCCAACGGCCTCTTCGCCGCGTTAGTCCTCGCAAATCGGTAGCATGGGACGATCAGATCGCGGCATTCGCCGGAACCGCGGTGGTGGTGGACTCGAGATCTCCCTCCAGACAGGCTCTCTGCCATAGCTCGAGATTCAGCAGTCGCCAGATGCGATTGCCGTGATCACGTTGTCCGCCGCGATGCTCGGCAAAAATCCGTGAGATGGCCTCAGGACGAAACAGGCCCCGAGCGGCGCTTCGAGGCTCTGTCAGCAGAGTCTCGATCTGCTGCAGTTGAGGTCCAGCAAGCCAATAGGCCCAGGGAGTGGGGAATCCCATCTTCTTGCGATAGATGATGTCATGCGGCAGAAGATCTTCGACGGCTTCTTTCAGAATGAATTTGCCGGCCATTCCCTTAATCTGATGGGCCGCGGGAATACGAGCGGTGAATTCCACGAGCGGATGGTCGAGGAAGGGCACGCGACTCTCAATCGAAGCGGCCATGCTCATCTGATCCTGCTTCATCAACAACTCGATTAGATAGCTGTTGATATCGGTGTAGAGCAAGCGGTGCAGAAGATCGCCGGACGAATGCTCCCAAGGCTCCATCGATCCGTCATAGGCATGACCAGCCGATTGCAGGGCTTCCGGCGTCAAGAGTTGCGCGAACTCAGCATCCGAAAATGCGGAGTAGAAATTGTCGAAGTAAAACGAGGGCCACGAGGCGCCGTCGCGCATGAGAAAAGTATGCTCGAGTTTTCGATGCAGGCTGGCGGAAAGCGGGGCTGAGGCAATTCCCTGACGGAACCAGCGGCGGAGGAATGCGGGCGTCATCGCACGATACGTGCGATCCATCTTCGAATTCAGAAGGGTCCAGGCATAGCGGGTATAGCCTGCTAAGGTTTCATCACTGCCTTCGCCAGTCAGCACGACTGTTACCCGCTCTCGGGCGAGGCGTGCGACGTAGTAGAGAGAGACGCTCGACGGCCAGACGATCGGTTCATCTTCGTGCCAGATCAGACGCGGCAGGCTATCGAAGAATTCTTCACGGCTGAGACGAACTTCGTGATGATCTGAGCGGATGTGGGCGGCAACCTGTCGAGCGTAAGGAAGCTCGCTGAACTCTTCTTCCCCGTAGCCGACGGCAAAAGTCTGGATTTTATCGCCGCGGATCTTCGCGGTCAGGGCGGCAACCGCACTCGAATCGAGACCGCCGCTGAGAAAGACGCCTAAAGGCACGTCGCTCATCAGGTGCGATCCGACAGCAGACTCAAGCTTCTCCCGATAGTTCTTCACGTAGTAGCCGTGTTCACGCGGCAACTCATCCACAGGCACAACGAGGTCCCAGTAGCGAGTGATCTTGGGCTCGCCGCGCTCGCTCAACTCAAGTGTGTGCCCGGGCATCAGCTTGCGAATGCCCGTGAACATGGTCTGCGGCCCGGTGATATATCCGAAGGTGAGATATTCCGCGAGTCTGCCTCGGTCGAATTCAGCGTCGACACCGGGATATGTAAGGATCGTTTTAATTTCGGAGCCGAAGAGAAACGACTTTCCGTCCCAGCGATAGTAGAAGGGCTTGATGCCGAGGCGATCGCGGGCCGCGAAAAGGACGCGCTTACGGCGGTCCCAGATCACCAATGCGAACATGCCGCGCAAGTGCTTTACGCAGTCGGATCCATATTCCTCGTAGAGGTGAACGATGGTCTCAGTGTCGCTGCGAGTGCGGTACTGATGGCCGCGTGCCTCCAGATTTTCTCTCAGTTCGGCATGGTTATAGATCTCGCCGTTGAAAACAATCCAGACATCGCGATTCTCATTCGCCAAAGGCTGATGGCCGCTCTTTACGTCAATGATGCTCAGCCGGCGCATGGCGAGGCCGACATTCTCTTCGACGAAGAATCCCTCGTCGTCCGGCCCGCGATGGACGATGCGGCGGTTCATTTGGGCGAGCACATCGCCCTGGACGCGCCACTCGCGATTCGCGAAGAAGATTCCGCAGATTCCACACATATAAGAATTCTTTCGCCTAGATAACCTTCACCGGTACTTGAGAAGAGTTTACTAGCGTCATCCACGCCTGAGTGTCGACCGTCACCGCATCTGGATCGCTGCTGACAACAGCCGCGGGATTTCCGATCACCTCGCAGCGCAAAACCGGCTTCCTGGCACTCACAATCTTTTTGCCTTCCCATTCCACGGACGTCGCATTGCAGCAGAGAAGGCTGACCTGGGGTGCATCGGCGGATCGGCCGAAGTACAGAACCTCTGCATCGGTGCTCCAGGCATCCATTTTCCAGGGCGCCCCTTGCGCGAAGAAGAAGCAATGCTCATTGCCGCCCGTTCGATAACGATACCCAATGCAAGAGCCGGAGGATGCTGATTGCGCGGGAATCTTCACAAAGTTGTCGTCTGATCTTTTCGCCGTCGATACCGGTATGAGCAACGTCACGAACTCAGCCGGGAGCTTTGTCCGGGTGGCGAAGTGAAGCGCTTTGTGAGCCTGTTTCACTCCGTAGACTGGCGAATGAAAGTGCTCTTCGACACTGCGAGACCACCCGTGTCCATCCACGGTCATGAAACGTAGGCCGGCGCCTCCACCGAAGAAGAGGTCTGGGGCCTGTTCAGTCAGGCCGTGTCCGAGATGCCAGAATATGTCGACGGGGTACTCTCCGAATCCGAGAACGAGATCGCGCACCAGGATCAGGCCGGATCGCAGCCCGAGCACGAAACGACGATGAATCGCGGGATTCGGCAAGCGAGAATAACCATCGTGGCTGCCGACGAACAGGTCAAACGTTTTGCCGCTGATCCAGCCTTCGGCCTGAACGTCGGGCAGGCGATCCCATCCGAAAGGGCCGCGCGGTGGCGCCTGATCCACACCACCGACCATTAGAGTGTTGTGAGCGCTGGTTCCGCGGAAACGGTCGCGTTCAGAGTCTGGGCCAACGTACTCAAAGGTCCCCGCGTCTGAAAGCAGTTCGCGGCCCGAAGCGGTGAGGGTCAGGCTGAGCGCATCCGCATGTCCGTGGCCGGCCGTGTGGGCGCCCTGTGGGCCGGCGTCTATCATTAGCTGCCACTTGCGGCTATCTCCCGCCATGACATAGAGCCCACTGGCCCGGAACACAGCGGAGGCATCCGGCACCGCCTTTGCCGGAATCCGTTCGAACTCATGAATACCAGCGTCGCCTAGCAGCCAAAGCGTCTCTTCGCGCGGCCCGCCTGCCATGTCTTTGAAGTCGCCTCGCCCGAACAGCACGGCTCCGGTTGCCAACGGATCCGTCATGTGGATCATTCGATTTCGAGCGGGGTCGAAGAGCCGGCCGCCATCGTCGTCGCCAAATCCGGGCACGATTCCGCCGCGAGCCAGTGCGGCCAGCGCATCCAGCATTTTCTCCAGCGTGCGATCGAACTCTTTCGGCACCTCGACGTGATTGACGGACGCCAGGATCGCGCAATGCAAAAAGAAGTCCAGGGCGTAGACGTGATAGTACGCCGATTGCTCGAAGTGCAGACCGTCGCTGCGAACCTGACGCGTCGCCTCTTGTTGCACGATCTTCCATCCCCGCTCTTGCCACCGACGAGACGCGGGAATCTCGGGGCAAAGGGTGCCGATGAAAAATAAAGCGACGGCCTCGCCGAGGAGATGCGTGTTAGGCGAGAAGTATGTGGAGAGATAACTCTCGATGTGGCGCCCGGAAACCGCCAATGCCCGCAGCCATGAGCGACGAAAACCTGTTGGCATTGCGGGAGAATCGGCCATCAGGAAATACGTCCACAGCCAAGACAAACTGCGAAAGGCTACTTCCAGACTGCTGGCCCAATTGATGCCGATGGGATACGGATTCTCCGAGTGCCAGTGATGCCACTGCGCGAATATTTCCGAGGCGAATTTCGCGTCGCCGGTCAGCCTGAAGGCCTTGGCTAGCGTGACCAGGTGCTTATGACGGTTGAGTTCCCACGTAACTTTGCTGTCACCGACCAGGTCGAAATCGAGATACTTCAGGTTGAACCATGGCTTCCGTGGCGCAAGCTTGCCGTGAACACGGTCGCAGTGCCAGTCGATCTCAGTTCCATAGTCGACAGCTTCGTAGCCCAGGAGATCGAAGCGATGCTCGCAGATGCGCTCGGCACGCCGGACGATCTGCTCGGCGGTCTCGGGAAACAACTCTCGTAATCTGGAACAGAGATGCGGAACATCTTCTGGGGAGAAGAAGAATCGCGGCTGCCCTTGCGGGACGGTGGAGATCTCGGGAAAGAAATCGGAACCGACTTTGTAACGTACCCAATCCAGGCGCGCGGTCGCGTACTGTCGTAGCCGGTCCGTGACCTCCGCAACCCCCATCGAGCGCACGCGCCGATATACACGTTTCCAACCCGCCGAGCTATGGTTCGGCTCCAGGTTCGTTTCAACATCTCGCGATTGAAGCAATTCGGTGTACATCTGATCCGTCTTTTCGATCATGCGCTCGAAGCTGAATTCGGCGGAGACAAAGCTGCGCCCATTTTTTCCTAATTCTGCCGCGAAGCCCGGATCGCGCAAGAGTCGGACAAGCGCAACTGCGAGGGCGGAAGGTTCATCCGGCAGGACGAGCAACCCGGTCTTGCCCTCGTGAATGATCTCTACGTTGCCTCCGACGCGGCTCGCAACCGTGGGCAGACCGGCAGCGAGATACTCCAGGACAGCATTCGGAAGGCCCTCGGCCTGGGATGGGAGCACTCCAATATCGCAGCAACTGAGGATTCGCGGCACATCATTGCGCCGTCCCAAGAAAGAGAAGTTCTTCGCGAGACCAATCCGGGCGACTTGTTCCTCAAATTCTTTCCTACGCTCCCCATCGCCGGCAAACAGAAACCTGACGTCGGGAAACTCACGGACCACAGTCTCGGCGGCCGCGATGAGCACCGCGTGCCCCTTAACATCGCCGTGCATATTCCCGACCAGGACAATCCACCTTTCCTGATCCGCGTCCGGAAGCAGCCATGCTCTCCCGCTCGACCTCTGGCTGAAAGACTCCAGATCCACACCGTTATGGATGACCCGGACTTTTTCCGGAGCAAAGTGGTCCTCAGCTAAAACCGCTTCCCTGACGGCGTTGGCGTTCGTCAGGACCGCGGTAGAGAGCTTCTGAAGACGTCGCAGCCAGACACGCCGCCCGCTCTTGTACAGGTCGAGATGGCCTAAGTCGCGCTGGCTGGAAATGATGACAGGAACACGTGCGATTGCGGCAGCGGGAATGCCCAGCACATTCGCGTAGAGATCGTGGGTATGAACGATTTGAAACCGTCCGCGCCGCAGGAACATCGCCAGCCGAAACATCTGATAGATGCCGTGAACTGAATCGAAACCACCCTTAGGATAAAATTCGCGCACGGAAACGGAGGATCCTTGCAGCCTCTCCAGCAAAGGTCCGCGCGCACGGAGACACCCCAAGGTCACGTTGTAGCGTTCGGGATTTAGCCTGATCGCGAGCTCAACCGCTTGCACTTCGGTGCCACCGACATTTAGTGAATCGACGAGGTAGAAGACCTTTCGCTGAAGCGTGGTTTCGGTGGGGTTATGTCGGCTTTCGCCTGGCACCGGCGCTAAGGTTGGCGATTCGGAAACGAGAATCTCCGGGTACTGGCCGTCGCGACTCATGCCTATTCATAGTAGCGGCAAATTCAGCTCACTGCACAGAGCCCGAGAGTTGGTATCAAGTCACCCTAGCCGACTGGCGAATGAGGAAAGTACGCCCGTCGGCAACATCGAGTGGCATCCAAGGTATTAACCAAGGCCCGGTAAATCAATGGGTTACAGGTAGTCACTGGCATTGCCGCAAGTCGCCAGCTAAGCTATCTTGGAAGTTCGCATTCGCAACCACGAGAAAGGGTCCACACGACGAAATGAGCCGGACGGTCAGCATTTTTGGGTTGGGGTACGTAGGTACGGTCACAGCTGCCTGTCTGGCGCATAAGGGGAACCGGGTCACCGGAGTGGACCTGAGCGCCGCCAAAGTGGAGGCTCTGAGCAGCGGACGCAGCCCTATTGTGGAGCCCGCCGTCTCAGACCTGATTGCCGACTGCCAGAAGGCATGCCGCCTTCACGCCTCTACGGATTCGCAGCAAGCAGTTCTGGAAACCGAAATCTCCTTCCTTTGCGTGGGCACTCCCAGTATGAAGAACGGCAAGCTGGATCTGGGGCATATCGGTCCGGTGTGCCAGGAGATCGGACAAGCGCTGCGTAAGAAAGATTCCTTTCACCTGATCGTTCTTCGCAGCACGGTGCTTCCGGGTACGGCAGAAACGATCGTCGTTCCTACCCTGGAGAAGGCCAGCGGCAAAAAGTTGGGCAGGGATTTCGGAGTGTGCGTGAACCCTGAGTTTATGCGGGAGGGCACGGCGGTAGCCGATTTTCTGGAGCCGTCTATCACGATCATCGGCGCGTCGGATGCGTCCCACAGCAAAGTCCTTCGCGAACTTTATTCCTGGGTTCCGGGAAAGGTGTTCGAAACTTCATTCCGCTCGGCCGAAATGGTCAAGTATGTCTGCAATGCCTGGCACGCGGTGAAGGTTGCCTTCGCCAACGAAGTGGGAACCATGGCAAAAAGCATGGACGTCGATGCCGAGGCCGTGATCGAGATTTTCTCCGCTGACACGAAGCTGAACATTTCGCCCTCGTATCTGAAACCGGGCTTCGCCTTCGGAGGTTCGTGCCTGCCGAAAGATGTGCGTGCCCTGAACTATCGCGCCAAGGAACTTGATCTGGCGCTGCCGCTCTTCGAATCGGTCCTGCCCAGCAATGATGCCCATCTCGACCGTGCGATTGAAATTGTGCTGAGCACGGGAAAGAAGAATATCGCGATGCTAGGCTTGAGCTTTAAAGCTGCGACCGACGATCTGCGAGAGAGCCCGCAGGTGCAACTGGTCAAGCGGCTCATCGGAGAGGGGTGCCAGCTGAAGATCTGGGATGACAATGTATCGCTGGGCCGGTTGATCGGCTCGAACCGTCAGTACATCGAGCAGGTCATTCCGCACATCGGGTCGTTGCTTTCGTCCAATCTCGATCAGGTGCTGGAAAAGGCCGACGTCGTTGTAATCGGCACCCGTGGGATCGACCGCAAGAAACTGGAGTCTCATCTTCGCCCTGAGCACGTTGTCGTCGACCTGGTGAATCTGGAGAAGGCCCGGAGACCCGCCGCCGGCAAGGCCTACGAAGGGCTGTGCTGGTAGTGACCGACGGATGAAGATACTCTGGGTCAAAGCGGGGAAATTGTGGCCGGTGGATACGGGCGGCAAGATTCGCTCATTCAACATCCTGCGACATCTCGCCAGAAATCACGACGTCACTCTGCTCTCGTATTACGGCGGCCGGCACGATACCGAGTATGAAACCGTGATCGCCAAACAACTGCCCGGGGCTCAAACGATCTACACCGCCGCGCCGGAAAGTACGATCGCGCAATCGATCGACTACATTCTCCGGTTGCCTTCTGCGGCTCCGTATGCGGTAAAGAAGTTTACGCACCATGCAGTTCGCCGCGAGGTGGCGCGCAGGTTGAGCGACGGCAGCTCAGACGTTGCTGTATGCGATTTCCTTTCCGCATCGCTGAATTTCCCGGAAACTTCACCGACGCCGGTAAGTTTGTTCCAGCATAACGTTGAGACCATGCTGTGGCGGCGAATGGCGGACACTGAGAAGTCCGCCCTGCGAAAACTGTCTTACAGAATTGAAGCCCGCAAGATGGCGGCATACGAGACCCGCACCTTGCAGAGATTCCAACATGTGATCGCCGTCTCCGACCACGATCGCAAGGAAATGCTAGGCCTGGCTCCGGGATGCTCCATAACCGTAGTGCCAACCGGGGTTGATACAGAGAAATATCATCCCGCTCCCTCAGTATCGGGCAATCCTCCACTTATCGTCTTCACCGGTTCCATGGACTGGGAGCCCAATATTGATGCGGTGGAATATTTCTGCCGCGAGATTTTCCCCAGCGTTCTCGCGGCGTTCCCTGATGCGCGATTTCAGATTGTGGGCCGGAATCCTCATTCCCGGGTGCGGAAACTGGCTTCTCCGTCGGTCGAGGTTACGGGTACGGTTCCGTCTGTGGCCGAGTATTTGCGCAACGCAACCGTGGTGATCGTGCCACTAAGAATCGGCGGAGGCACGCGGCTCAAGATTTTCGAGGCCATGGCCATGAGAAAGGCAATGGTCTCAACTTCGATCGGCGCCGAAGGTCTGGATGTGACCAGCGGGAAAGATTGCCTGCTCGCCGATGACGCACCGTCATTCGCAGCCGCGATTGTGGCTGTCGTGCGCGATCCCGCGCTTCGTAGAAGCTACGAGGACAACGCCGCAGCTTTGGCCGCGCGCTACGATTGGTCGCAGATTGCGAAGAGATTCGCCGAGGCCCTGGTCGAAGCCGCTATCCATCCTCGAAGTCGCAACCGGCCGAGCACTGCGGCCTTGCCGGTCTAAATCATGAGAATCCTGGTGCTCGACGGAAACCAGAACCAGGCGGTCGCGTCCGTGCATTCTCTGGCCGACTCGGGCCACGAGGTGCTGGTCGGGGAGGCGAGTCCCTGGTCGAAGGCAGGATGGTCCCGACTCTGTAGAGGGACATTTCAGTATCCCAACCCCGAAAAAGACACGGCAGAATTCATTGCTCGAGTTTCGGAAATCGCGAAGCAGCAACTCGGCACCTTGGTCCTGCCGATGACAGAAGCGACGACACTGCCCGTTTCGGCCCACCGGGACGTGCTTCTCTCCGAGGGCGCACGCCTGGTATTACCCGACCACGCTGACGTTCTGCGGGCCTTCAACAAGAACGAGATGGTCCAGTTAGCGGCGTCGATCGGAATTGCGGTGCCGAAGACCGTGACGGTCAGCAATCTCGAAGACGCCCGGAGAGCCTGCCAAGCCTTGACGTTTCCCGTAGTGCTGAAACCGCGTAGTTCGGTAGAAACTGTTTCCGATGGCGGTGTCCGCATCACCGGACGGCCACGATATGCGAAAGATCCGCAAGAGCTGCTTGCCCGTTTCGGAGAGCTGATCCAGACTTGCTCGCAGATGCTGGCGCAGGAATTTGTGGATGGCGAGGGTGTCGGGTATTTCGCCCTGATGTGTCACGGGGAGTTGCGGGCGGAGTTCGCCCACCGACGCATTCGCGATGTGCATCCGACTGGATCCGGCAGTGCGGTTCGGGTGAGCGTGGAGCCCGATCCCGACGTGCGAGCCGCCTCTCTGGCAATTCTGAAGGCCCTGCGGTGGCACGGCGTTGCGATGGTGGAATTCCGTCACGCACCTGGCGGGCCGCCGGTGTTCATGGAAGTCAACGGACGCTTCTGGAACTCCCTGCCGCTAGCCTGCTATTCGGGAGCCGATTTTCCGGCGTGGCTGGCAGAATTAGCTGAGAACGGGGATATTGAGGGTAAGCATCAGTCTCGTCCCGGGGTAGTCTGCCGATGGCTGCTGGGAGACTTTCGGCACGTGATCGAGGTACTGAAAGGTCCACCGGCGGGGTATCCGAGGCCTTACCCCGATCGCTGGCGAACGATGCTTTCGGTCTTGACGCCCATGCGCGGAGCTTATCATGACAATTTCCAGTGGCGCGACCCGTTGCCAGAATTAGGGGACTGGCTGAATTTCGTAGAACGAGCCTTTCAGAAACTGAGATCGTAGATCACCGAACCGTCTAATGGCCACACGCGGTACTGCCTTTTTGATGTATCACGAACTCGGCATTCCCGGGCGCGCTACGTGCCAGTCCGAGCCGGGTTACGTCCGCTACGTGATTCCGGCCTCAGATTTTCGCGATCAGATGGAATGGCTCGCCAAGGAAGGTTGGCGCGGCCGGAACGTCACGCAGGCCATGGAGTCTTTCGGTGACAAGAGTGTGTGCATCACCTTTGATGATGGCTGTGAGACCGACCTCATTTCGGCCGCGCCTGTGCTCAAGGAGTTGGGATTCGTGGCTACGTCATACATTACGGTTGAATTCCTGGGAAAGCCGGGATACATGTCGCAAACGCAAGTCCGCGAGCTTCACGCACTGGGATTCGAGATAGGATGCCATTCGCTGACCCACCCCTACCTCACCGATGTCGACGACAACCGACTCCATGAGGAGACCGCTGGGGCAAAAGACATGCTGGAGCAGATTGCGGGAATTCGAGTGGATCACTTTTCCTGCCCCGGCGGAAGGTGGGATGCACGCGTCATGCGGGCGGTAAAGCAGGCCAACTTTCGAACGATGGCCACCAGCCAAACGGGAGTAAATTTGTCGACCACCGATCCGTTCGCGCTCACTCGCGTGACAATGCTTAAGGGCACTAATAGCGATGATGTTCTGCATTACTGTCAAGGGAAGGGCCTTCTGCGAACCCAGCTCAAAGAGAAGGCACGGGACGCAGCCAAGCTCGTCCTCGGCAACTCGATCTATGATTCTCTACGCAGCCTGATTGTCCGGGGCAGGCTGCGGTAAATGGCATCATTCCTTGCTGCAGTGCGTGGCATTCGAATGAGAGAGCGGGCAGGAATTCGGCCCTTGTCCGACTGGCCTCCGCATCACATGAACTTCCGTGCGCCGACCGGACAGTGACCTCTGTCATCTATACCGTTTCGCCCACTTACCTCTAGATTGAACAAACGAGAATCGCACGATCGATTCCGGCCAATTCAATCTGTGAGGGCAAAATGTTCTTGGAGTCAACCCCCGGCTTCCAACTGAGCACCTCGACTCGACGTCGTAATCAGTTTCTAGCAGTTTTCATTTTAACAATCGCCACGGTCTTCTCTATCGGATGCGCGGGAATTGCGTCCGGCGCCCCAAGCCCTTCTACCAGTCAGGCAGTCCATATCAACGTGCTTCCTGGCAGTGCGA
Source organism: Acidobacteriota bacterium (assembly GCA_003225535.1). GTDB lineage: Bacteria > Acidobacteriota > Terriglobia > Terriglobales > Acidobacteriaceae > Sulfotelmatobacter. Next base: position 28,791 of record QIAL01000236.1, read on the forward strand.
GCGTCGTTGCCGGAGGTAAGGTCCAATTTGCCGCAACGCTGACCTCCACCAGCAACACGGCGGTGGTGTGGCATGCCAGTGCCGGAACGATCACTGGTACTGGCCTTTTCACCGCGCCCGATGTGTCCTCATCGACTAGAGTCACCGTCACAGCCGTGAGTGCGGCAGACAGCGTATCCACTGCGACTTCAGATGTCACCGTGTCCCCGCTGGTCAAACTCGCCATGCAACTCAACCCGCTCCCCGGAGGCAAAGCCGAAACTCCGTATAGCGCCAACCTGACTGTTACAGGAGGAGTCGCTCCCTACGATTGGCAAATTGCCGCGGGATCGCTGCCGCAAGGTTTTTCTTTGGATCGAGCCAGTGGAGTAATTTCAGGGATAACATCACAGACCGGAAGCTTTAACTTCACGGCCTCAGTAACCGATGCGAATTCGGCGAGAGTAAACGGGAGTTTGGGCCTGAAGATC
>QIAL01001078.1:0-648 GCA_003225535.1 Acidobacteriota bacterium
ATGAACCAGCCACATTTTGCCGCTCTTCGGATCGCGCGCGACCGGGAATCCGCTCGAAAAACCAACTTCCGGCGCGTAGACATCTCCGTCGGGCAAGCGCGTGAATGGGACCTTCAGGTCGAGCGGGCGGTCGAATTCGGGCGGCAAAGTCTTTTTCCCATTTCGAATTTTGCGGGCGAGTTCCGGTTTCTCGGCCTCTGGATCAGCCAGTTGAACCACATAATTATCCTGCGCCCGCACCACCGCGAGGCCGTCATAGTAATGCTCCCGGGCGAGAGTCTTGACGTTTGCGACATGACGTGGCGCGAACTCCGGCGCCAATTCAATCACGACTCGGCCCATCGGCAGGTCGATATACAATGTGTTTTCCGGATCAGGTGCGCGCCAGTCAGACGGCTTCGACGCGGCCAGAATTTCGGCCATACCCGGCTTGCGCTTTGGTAAATCGGCAGCGATGACCGTTGTGGCCGGCGCAAGCATGACCAACATAAGCACTGCAAAGAACCGCGATGACATGCCGAAAACCTGACTCAAGCAGCGCAAACAGCCAACGGCAAAGTAGTCAACAATGTCGCGGAAGTTTCTCCCGCATGTTCTGGCAGCAGGCAGGGGGTCAGATCAAAATCAAGAGGAGGAACATAACCATGT
>QIAL01001078.1:704-2409 GCA_003225535.1 Acidobacteriota bacterium
GGAGGGGCTTTGGGCTTAAGCGCAAATCTGCGATTGGGTCCATGATCAGCCTGGGCAGGGACCAACGGCTGATCGCAAACATTACACCGATGCCAACAGAGGCAGCGGAGCGTCATTCAACCGAACCTAACCAAACAACAGATCGTTATGAAATTAGCACGACGAGAGCGACAGTCAGCCCTGAGTCCATTCCGCGGAGGCGGTTCGTCGCCTTTTTCTGAATTGAGCCGTATTCGAAACCAGATCAATCAACTTTTTGAGGATCCGTTCAGTCTCACGGCGCCGCCGACCGGCTTTTTTGAGGGCTGGTCGCCAACCGTGGATATCTACGAGGACAAAGATAAAATCACGGTCACAGCCGAACTTCCCGGCATGAAGAAAGAAAATATTGATGTCTCTCTGCACGGGAACGCGCTCACCGTTTCGGGCGAACGCAAGGAGGAGGAGGAGGAACACCGCGAAGGCGAGAATTATCGGTCGGAACGCTATTTTGGCCGGTTCCAGCGGACGATCACGCTTCCGACGCCCGTCGATCCAAACAAGATCCAGGCCAGCTACAGGGATGGTGTGCTTACCATTACCTGTCCCAAATCCGACGAAGCCAAGCCGAAGCAAATCCAGGTAAAAACTTCATAAGTGAACTGAATGCCGGTGGACGCGGTGTCTGCCGGATGCAACAATTGATCGAGGAGTTGTATGAATGCTATAGCTGAAAATCAAAATCAAACGGCCCGAACCCGCGCGCAAGCCGACGGACGTTATGTGGCGCCTCCGGCCAACATTTCCGCCACAGATAATGCGTATCTGGTCGAATTGGAAATGCCAGGCGTGGACAAGTCGGGATTGGAAATCACAGTCGAGGCCAACGAGTTGACGATTATCGGGCGGCGCAAGACTGAAACGCCTCAAGGCGAACTCTGCTACTGCGAATCCGCGCTGGCGGACTATCGTCGGAGCTTCGAGTTGGGGCCGGATATCGACACGTCGAAAATCGAAGCGGAAATGGATCAAGGAGTGCTGAAGCTTCGTTTGCCCAAATCCGAAAAGGCCAAGCCGCGGAAGGTTCAGATCAGCGGATAATTGAAACTAAGTTGAACCGCGAATGAGCGGACGCCAGGCGCGCATGCGCCAGTAGAATTCGTTGTGTTGGCTGGTTTGGGCTTCGTGCCATTTGTCCTGCCGGAGCCCGGAACGGCCCAGATCCAACTCGAGCATCGGCTGGTCGGTAAAGTGTTTAAGATCGACATCATCGCGCCAGCCGAGTTCGCGCAATGTCGCAGCCACGCGGTCGGTGTACCGGCGGCCATCATCGTCGCCGGTGAAATCGATTATGCCTGAATCGATGTAGATGCGGATCGGCTTGTGAGCGGACCGCCGCCGGTCCCCGGCCGCCGCAGCCACTGGGTCGCGTAAAACATTCGTCAGAAAATAGCAGCGCTCGATCTGGAATGATCCTGAGAGACTGGCGGCGAGGCCAAAAACTTTTGGGTTCTCCCACGCGATCGCAAGGCTGCAAATGCCGCCAAGTGATGAGCCCATGATGCCGGTGGTTTGCGGTTTCGGGAGCGTTCGAAATTTTTTGTCGATGTACGGCTTGAGTTCTTTGATGAGGAAGTTGGAGTAATTCTCGAAGCGCGTGTCGTCGTTTGCGCCGGAGGGACGCCGCTTCAACTCCGCCAACTCCCGCTTGCTGTAATTGTAGGAT
>QIAL01000567.1 GCA_003225535.1 Acidobacteriota bacterium
TACGAGAGGGCTTTAAGCCCCCGTGGGCGCGACCACAGACTCTGCCGGCGATCAAGTAATAAAATTTTCGAGCGGGATGCAGACTACACGCTCGCTGCGCTCGCGGGACGGACGAAGGCGTCCGTCCCTACACAAGCATATTTACTGCCGCGGCGTGGCTGTGGCTGATGTTGCCGGGGCTGATGATGGCCCGTCGAAAGAATTGCCTATCGCATCACCCGAGAGGACTAGCTCCACACGGCGGTTTTGCTGGCGGCCTTCCGGGGTGTCGTTGGACGCGATGGGAGTGGTCTTGCCGAAGCCGTGCGCTTCAACCGAGGCCGAAGCAATTCCCTGCTGCACGAAGTAGTCGCGAACCGCCTGGGCGCGCAGCTCCGAGAGGCTCTGGTTGTATTCGTCGCCGCCAACGCTGTCGGTGTGTCCTTCCACCGAGACGTGCAGGCTGGGATACGCGAGAATGATGCCGGAAACTTTCGCCAGGCGCTCGCGGGATCCGGGAGCGAGTTCGTAGCTGCCGCTGCGGAACAGGACATCAGACATATTGGCGACAAGTCCGCGGGCGGAGTCGCGTGTGGCAAGAATGGAGTTCAGCTGCTGCAAGAGGCGTTCGCGAAGGTCCTGCTTCTCGCGTTCGGCCTGCTGGCGTAGATTTTCCGACTGAGCGGCAGCGGCGCGAGCCTGAACGGTCTCGGCGGCGAGCGCCTGCTGTTGCGCGACGGCATCCGCTTTGGCCTTCTCAGCTTCTTCTTTCTGGCGGGCGGCGTCCTGCGCTGCGGCCATCGCTTCCTGCTTCATGCGCTCGGCTTCCGCCCTGGCTTGTACGGCTGCAGCGCGATCTTGCTCGGCTTGAATCCGCGCCTGATCGGCGGCTTGGCGCGCGGCTTCGGCATCAGCGCGGCGCTTGGCTTCCGCGTCGGCGTCGGCGCGGGCCTTCGCCTCACGTGCGGCGGCGGCAGCTTGCGCTTCTTCCTCGGCCTTCTGTTTTACAGCCATCACACGCGCTTCTTCGGATGTCTCAGTCGCTTCTTTTGCAGCGATGGCGACGGTCTCTTTCTTTTGCTTCTGACGATAGAGCTCTTCGGCGTGCATCAACTGCTGGCCGGCCTTGGAAAGAATCGAAGGAGCGTACTTATCAGCGCCGGCGATATGTGCGATGCGGACGGCGTTGCGCGCTTCAAACAGTTCGAGCGGAGTTTTCGAATCGATGCCGAAGATGGCGTCCTGAATGTGGGCATTGGTCGCGGAATAGGTGCCGCGGGTGACGAGTTCGTACTTGGCTTCGATGTTCTCGGTCGCAGCGCCGCTGATCGACGAGCTTTCGGCGACGACCATGTTGCCTGGTTGGGTCACGGCGAAGTACGGCTCAGCGGTAACGATCATGCCGAAGCTCTGCAGGTCGGTGAAGGCCTTGACCTGCGCGTTGCCATGATGATCAAGCGTGAGTTCGCCGAGGTTCACCGGGCGTCCTTGAGGCGAAACCGCCCAGAGCACATAAGTCAGATACTCGAGCCCGAACTTGGTGGCGTCTTCAAAATCCTCGAACTTTGCTTCAATCTGGAAATTGGTCTTCTTGCCTTCGACCTTCGCTTCGCCGGTGGCGCGCTGCATCAGGTCGCTGCCGTGAAAGTCGATTCTGGCCGATCCACCCTGCAGGCGATAATGCATTGCTTTGATGGTGCGCAGCACCGTGGGCGCAGGAGCAGCATTGAGTGCTCCGCTCGACGTGGTGGCGACCGTCGTCGTGGTGACCGTTTGCGTGGTCGAGTACGTCGACGGAGCTTGAGTTTGCGCGGACGCGAGCGCCGCGGCGGCAGAAAAGACAACAGCCAGACACAGTTTTTTCACAGTGTTTCTCGATCTGGGGGAGATAGAGATTTCTAATCTTCTATATGGTGCGGGATAACCGTCTGAATGCAAAGGACAAGAAGGGTGGGGACTTTAGTAACCGGGCGGATTGCAATCGGCAAGGTGGCAAGATCTTTCGGTGCCGGCAGGTTCCTAGCTCCGCCGCCAAACCTTGTCATTCCGACCGAAGGGAGGAATCTGCTAGTGGCCGGCACCGTGGCGCTGCAGGCGACAGCAGATTCCTCCACGGCTGCGCCGTTTCGGAATGACAAGGGGTCTAGGAGTTGTCCATTCCGGCAGCAGGAGGGAGTCTGCTTGGCCGGCACCGTGGCGCTCCGCGACAGCAGATTCCTCCACGGCTATGCCGTTTCGGAATGACAAGGGGTTAGGAGTTGTCATTCCGACCGGAGGGAGGAATCTGCTGTCCTTACCACGCGCATCACTGCCGGCCCACCCCAACCTTCCGCCAGGTCCTCCCAAGTTGGATTACGTTCCTCGATCAGGGCGATTTTCTTCTCGCGCCGCCATTTCTTTAGTTCCGTTTCGCGTGCAATCGCGTCTCCGACGTTGTGAAAGCTTTGGAAATACACCAGACGACGGACGCGGTAACGGCGTGTGAACTCTCCGCCTTCGCCCGCGCGGTGTTGCAGCACTCGCTGCATGAGAAATCCTGTAACGCCAATGTAAAGAACGCGGCTCTTGCTGGCCATTATGTAGACGTAGTAAGTGCGCTGTTGAGCCATGAGTCTTCCCCTTCTGGGTTGTCCGCCAAACCTTGTCATTCCGACCGAAGGGAGGAATCTGCTCGTGGCCGGCAGCGTGGCGCTGCAGGCGATAGCAGATTCCTCCACGGCTACGCCGTTTCGGAATGACAAAAATGTACAGATCCGCTCACAAATTTGCTGTGCCGGATGTCACAACCGGCTGTGCAAAAGTTGTTCGTTTGTAGTATCCCGTATATTTGTCATTCCGACCGAAGGGAGGAATCTGCTCGTGGCCGGCAGCATGGCGCTGCAGGCGGCAGCAGATTCCTCCACGGCTACGCCGTTTCGGAAATGACAAGAAGGTAGGGAACTATTCGGCAAGCATTCGGACTCAGGGAAGCACTGCGATGGTGCCTTTGGGCCCGACTACCAGCGCTCCACCTTCCGGAAAGGGACTGACGGCGTTGAAGGCGAAGCCTTGCTTCTTCTTCCCGTTGATGCGGTGGGGATCGTTCGGCCGGCGGAAGTCGAAGATGAAGTCTTCTCCCACGACGAAAAGACGCTGTGGCGCGACTGGCTTGGTCAGCCTTTTCCCGATCCCTTTCTCGGGTTGCTGTTCGGCTTGTTGCCGGAGGGCTGCAGCATTCACCTGCTTGTCGTAGGCCACAGCGGAAAAGTATGCCTGCGGATGCAGTTCGGAGAGCGTCCACGTCTTGCCGCCATCCTCAGTGAAGGCCAGGTTGGGGCCGTCGTCGTCGGGACGTTTGTAGTCGCCGCCGGCGATGACACCGTGATGCGCGTCGCGGAAGGCGATGGAGAAGATACCGGCGGATTCGGGACCGTGGAGGATGGGAGTGTTGAAGGCCTCCCAGGTTTTTCCGTGGTCTGGGGAGTGGAAGACGCGGGCTGCTTTGCCGCCAGTCGCGAACCAGATGTTTGGATCGGAGGCCGACGCAGCGCTAGAGCGCCGCTCGTCCGCGAGCGCAATACAACTATTGCTAGCCGCGAAAGCGCCTTCGCCGTCGAGGGCTTCGGGCAGTTGCGAAGGCGAGATGGCATGCCAGGATTCACCATCTTCCGTCGTGAGCAACTCGAATTTCGGTTTCCCCTTTTCGTCGGGGATGGGATCGCCGAGGATGATGCCATGCTTTGGATCCCAGAACACCATGGAGTCGAAAAATCCCTTGGGATTCGAATTGGTGAACTGTAGTTGCCAGTGCTGGCCGGCGTCAGCCGTGTGGTAGATGCGAGACTGGTCACCGGGGCCCGCGGACATCAGGAAAGCTTCGTTTGCCGAGAACGCGACTACGGCTCGGAAGTCGAGCGTGGTGGCATCTGGGACCTGGCCGGGAATCCAGGTCCGGCCGCCGTCGGTGGTGCGGAGATAGGTGCCGTGCGTGCCGCTGGCCCAGGCGACCTGCCGCGAGACCGCACTTACTCCGCGAAGATTCTCGGTCGTGTGGGAAGTCTGGACTCTCGGACCGGACTGGGCGATGGCGGTGGCAATTAAGAAGAAGAAGGGCAGGATGCGCATCGGAGATTCTCGCGAACTGTTGCGATCAAGACTTCATGCCGGCAGTTGCCGGTTTGTTCAACGTGAACCTGCTCCTACTTTGCGCTGAAGTCTACGAAGGACGCAGTCTTGCCGATGTAGATTCGCAGGCTGCAA
>QIAL01000568.1 GCA_003225535.1 Acidobacteriota bacterium
GACTGGTCGAAGAAAAGTTCCGCCCCATCCTGCGCAAGCTCGAGGACGAGGTCTTCGAGTCCGGCCTGTTCGCGCCCGCCGTGGTCTACGGATACTTCCCTGCTCAGAGCGACGGCAATGATGTGGTAGTGTACGAGCCGCCCAAGACACACGCCGCGCGTCCTTGCGGTACTCGCTGGGAGGATGGCCTTCCTGAACTCCTGCGTTTCACCTTTCCGCGGCAGAGAGAAGGCCGCCGCCTTTCCATCGCTGACTTCTTCGCGCCGAAGTCCTCCGGCAAGATGGACGTGCTCGGAGCCTCGCTCGTCACTATTGGCCCCGCGGCCAGCATAGAAACTCAACGACTCTTCGAAGGTGGGGAGTACACCAAATATCTATACCTGCATGGCCTGAGCGTCGAAACTGCCGAAGCCCTGGCCGAATTCCATCACAAGAAGATGCGCGAGGAATTGGGCATCGGCGGAGAAGACGCCCCGGAAATCCGCGATCTCTTCCACCAGAAGTATCGCGGTTCCCGCTACTCCTTCGGCTATCCCGCGTGTCCGAGTCTCGAAGATCAGACGAAGCTGTTCAAGCTCCTCAAGCCCGAGGAGAACGTCGGCGTGCGACTCACCTCAGGATTCCTGCTCGAGCCTGAGCAAAGTACATCTGCGATTGTGGTCCATCATCCAGCAGCAAAGTATTTCGTAGTTTAGATCGCTCCCTGCGATTCTTTCGCGCTATGGACGCGGTCGCCTTGGCCAGAATCGGCGCTGGGCATAGCACTCCTGGGCCATGACGGGCGCAACGTCAGTGGGTCTCGACTTTCATTTTTTACAAATTGCAAACATTCTGATGACAAAAGACACAGTCGTCTAGGGGAAACTTCTTCCCAGATCCTCGTCAGGGCCAACGAGTCCACCCTCGAGGATCACGAACTTCAAGCCTTCCGTCACCGGGGAGGCTTTGGGGGAAAACTGGCGCTCGTACCGCAGGGGGTACGAGCGCCGTTTTGCGCCCTGGCATTCTCTCAGGTGTCACTGTACCGTCACTGCCGCCATTCGCATCTACTGTTACAATTTTTGTACCGGTCAGAGCAGGGGATCTCTTGCCTCGTTGCCAGTAGCAACGCTGAAGGCTTCGGAGTCGCCTGAGGTATCTGATCCGCCAGCGCCATGAAATGTCCTTTCTGTGGATTTGCGAATGACAAGGTAGTCGACTCGCGCGAGAGCAAAGAGGCCGATTCGATCCGGCGGCGCCGCGAGTGCCTCAAGTGCTCCAAGCGCTTCACCACGTACGAGCGCATCGACGAGATCCCCTACATGGTGGTCAAGAAAGACGGTCGCCGCGAAAAGTTTGACCGGCAGAAGGTTCTGAATGGCCTTCTGCGCGCCTGCGAGAAGCGCCCCGTCCCGATCGGCAAGCTCGAACAGATCGTAAACGAGACCGAGTCGTTCGTCATTGAATCGCCGGAGCGCGAACGGAAGACCAGCGAAATCGGCGAATTGATCATGAACCGCCTGCGCCGGTACGACAAAGTCGCCTACGTGCGATTTGCCTCGGTGTATCTCGACTTCAAGGACGTAAAAGAGTTCATGAATGAACTCAAGGATCTGGTGAAAGTGAAAACCGGCTAGGGGCTGGGGAGTACGGAATCGGGATTAGCGAAACATTCACCCCTAACCCTCTTCCCTATCCCCTATCCCTAATCCCTCTTCCTGGAAATACTCAATCATGACTCACAAAATAACTCTCATCCCTGGCGACGGAATCGGCCCCGAGGTTACAAACGCGGTCGTCCGCATTCTGGAAGCGACCGGGATCAAATTCGAGTGGGAAACCTTCGTCGTCGGTGCCGAAGCCTACGAGAAGTACGGCGAATACATCCCCAAAGACCTCATTGCGTCGCTGGAACGCACCCGCGTCGGCCTGAAGGGTCCGGTCACAACGCCCGTGGGAGGCGGTTTCCCGAGCATTAACGTCGCGCTGCGAAAGAAATTTGAACTTTACGCTAACTTCCGTCCCATACGGAACCTGCCGCATATCCCCACGCGCTATCCGGATGTCGACCTCATCATCGTCCGCGAGAATACTGAAGGCCTTTACTCCGGCCTTGAGCACGAGGTTGTGCCGGGCGTAGTCGAGAGTCTGAAAGTCATTACCGAAAAGGCTTCCACCCGTATCGCCAAGTTCGCCTTCGAGTATGCCCGCAAGAACCAGCGCAAAAAGATTCACGCCATCCACAAAGCCAACATCATGAAGCTGTCCGATGGTCTCTTTCTGCGTTGCTCTCGCGCGGTGGCGAAAGACTACCCCGAAATCACCTACGGCGAGCACATTGTCGACAACACCTGCATGCAACTTGTGATGAATCCTTACCAGTACGACATGCTGGTGATGGAAAACCTTTATGGGGACATCCTGTCTGATCTATGCGCTGCATTCGTCGGAGGTCTGGGATTTGTCCCCAGCGCAAACTTGGGCGACGAATGCGCGGTGTTCGAAGCGGTGCACGGTTCGGCTCCCGACATCGCCGGCAAGAACCTGGCCAATCCCACGGCGCTGCTCCGCTCTGCCCTGCTGATGGTGCGCCATCTCGGCGAGCACGACGCGTCCACGCAAATCCGCAATGCCTTGGAACGCGTCTACCGCCATCGCGAGAAATTGACCCGTGACATCGGCGGACTTGCCGGCACTTCAGAATTCGCTGACGCGGTGATTGCGGAGATGCAATCGCCGAGCTAACCTGCCGGACCCACTCCCAACCACTAGTGTGTGACCTTTCGTGCGGTGATTTCGTGCGCATCCGATCCTATGATTTCAAATGAAGGAGATATTCATGAAATCATGGCTTGGGGCATTGGCAGGTTTCGCCTGCATGTTATTGCTGGCGGGTTCGGCACTGGCGCAGGGTGGCCAACTCGTCGGAGCGGAGTGGGGCGTTCCAGGACGCAAGGTCGATGTAACGGCTCGCGTCCGAACTTTCATCCATGACGGCGTGCTGCAGCTTGAAGTCACCCGCTTTAATTTGGGGATCGATCCGGCACCGCACGAGAACAAGGTCCTGGTCATCCGCCTGCGTGAGTGGGATGGCGATGTCAAAGACTATAGCTATCCGGAGCGCAGCGTTGCACGGATCGAACTAGATCCAGAGGATTGGCACGCTCGACGTGAAGAGCATGAACGGCATGAACGGCATGAACGCGATGAACGCCGCGACCAGGCCTACGACCACCGCGGGCGAGGGGTAGAGATTCTGCGCGCATATTACGGTGCCGAGGGGCAGTTCATGAATGTAACCGACGCTTTACGCAGCCGGGTTGACGACGGCCGCCTTTACCTTCGCGTCGATAATTACAGCATGGGTGGAGATCCGGCACCCGGCGTCCACAAACGCTTGCGCATCCTGTACACGATTGGCGGAGATCGTCGGAATATAGTGGTTGACGAAAAAACCGACCTGCAGTTGCCCTAGTGCCATTCGCGGTAACCCTACGATGTCATCCTGAGGAGGGCGAAAGCCCTCCGAGGGAGCAACCGTGCAGCAGACCTGTTTCCCCACGGAGCAAGCACCGTGGGCACGGTGGATAACGAACACCTCGGACTGGATCCAGATCCCCATGTGCACAAAGTGCTTCGCATCCTCTCTTGGTACGAAGGCGAGTCTTGGTACGAAGGCGAGCGCCGAAACATCGTCGTGCCGGAAAAAGCCGTGTTGAACATGCCGTAACGGCGTAGCGCCGGCCTCCGGCCGGCTGTGGCGGGGGCGTCTCGCCCCCGCGCGTAGCTATTATTTCTTCTTCAGCGCTTCTAGTTCTTCCAAAGTACGGGGCCAGTCCGATCCCAACAGCCTCGACAGGCTTCTATCCGCCAGAACCTTCCCACTAGTCTGACACCGCGCGCAGTAGTTCGTTTCCTTGTCTGCGTAACGAATCCGCAAGACTTTCTCTCCACAACGCGAACAAGGCTGCCCATAACGCCCATGCACCGCCATGTCCGGACGAAAGGCCGTCACTCCTTCCGGAAACTCCTTCTCCGCTTCTGCTCCTAGCCGGTCGATCCAAATCCGCAGGGTGTTCCGAGTTGCGGCAAACAATCTCTCCCATTCTTCCGGCTTCAACTTGGTCGTGAGTGCGACGGGTGACAACTGCGCCGCATGCAAAATCTCATCCGAATACGCGTTCCCGATCCCGCTCAACAGACGCGGATCCGTGAGGGCTCGCTTGAGCGTATGATTCTCCGCCGTCAGCGCGTTGCGAAAGGAATCCAGGTCGGCAGCAAACACGTGGAGCCCGCCAGCGTCGAGCGAAATTAGAATCTCTTCTCCACGGACCACGTGCAGCGAAGCACGCTTCTTGCTTCCGGCCTCAGTGAGAACCAGCGAACNGACCGCCCAGTTTGACGTCGCGCTTCTTCCAGTGCAGACGTCCGGCGATCATCAGGTGCAGCACCAGCCAGAGATCGCCATCCAGTCCGATCGCAGTTCTCTTCCCTACTCGGCGCAACTTCTTCACCACGCGCCCCTCCACAGTAGTCAGAGGAGGTTCCACCGTCCGCAACAGAAACGGGCTTCCCAGCCGTACGCGCTCCAACGGTTGGCCGACGATGCGCTTCTCCAGTGCGCTGATATAAGCGGTAATGTCCGGCAACTCTGGCATAGCCATCAGCTTGCATGGAGCGAACGAAGTTTGCAAACGGCTCGCTTGAACGAACTCGTGCCGAAACTCCGCCATTGACTCCCGCGCTAGGTTCGGAGTAAAGTGCAAACCGTTCTGGGGATTCTGGGGAAATGACGCGCACAACACGGCGTGTGGGGATAGTTCTCTTTCAGCTCGGCGGACCCGACACGCTGGAAGCGATCCAACCTTTCCTCTATAACCTCTTCTGCGACCCCGATATTATCGACTTCCCTTTCGCCCGAATCGGCCGTAAACCGTTGGCGAAACTGATCTCGACTACGCGCGCCCGCAAGGTCCAGCATCACTACTCCACGATTGGCGGAGGTTCGCCCATCCGGCCCAACACTGAGCGTCAGGCGCGGGCTCTCGAAACTGAATTGGGCAGCCAGGGCATCGACGCCCACTGTTTCGTCGCCATGCGCTACTGGCACCCATTCACACGTGAGGCGATCGCACAGCTCCAGGCGGCCGAGTGCGACGAAGTCGTGCTGCTGCCCATGTATCCGCAGTACTCTTCGACAACGACGGGATCGAGCCTGAACGAATGGAATCGTCATTTTCACAATGAAGTCCCCGTCCATTGCGTCGAGACGTTCTATCGGAATACGATGTATCAAGACTCCATCGCAGAAAAGGTGAACCAGGCGCTTTCCCGCTTCCGGCGGCCGGAGCGGCCCGAGATCGTATTCAGCGCGCACAGTATTCCCATGTCGGTAATTGAAAAAGGTGACCCTTACCAGAGACAGATTGAAGAAACCGTAGCTCTGGTAATGGAGCGCGGCGGATGGAGCAATTCCCACCGCCTCTGCTACCAGAGCAAAGTCGGCGCCAGCCGTTGGCTGCAGCCTTCGCTGACCAGCACACTGCGACAACTTGCAGGCGAGAAAGTGCGCGAGGTGTGCATCGTCCCGATTGCTTTTGTTTCCGATCACGTGGAGACGCTCGGCGAAATCGATCACGAAGCGCGCTATCTCGCCGGGCAACTGGGCTTCACGCAATTTGAGATGAGCGCCGGCCTGAACGATTCTCCAAGATTCATACAAGCGCTGGGGCAGATCGTGCAAGACGCTCTCGCACAGGCTGTACCTTTATCTGTTCCGATGTGCGCTCACGGGAGGAAGTTGGCGGAGCCACAGTACGCGGCGGCCGCAGGGTTAGATTAGGGCCAAGTCAGACAAAGCACAGGAGGGGAACTCATGGCGGAGTTGGAGACCGATAAGGTCAATCCGAATCCGGAATCGCCCAAGACGCCGGCCAAACCTGGCACCGATGCCACGAAATACGTTGGCACACCGGCGGTGGGCACCTCGAAAGCCGCCGCCGCCGGAGGTATCGCCGGAACCGCGCCCTCCACTGAGATCGACCGCAAGCGCCGCCGCTTTGTCTGGGTCATGGTCACCGCATTCCTGACCGCATGGTTCCTCGCCTTCTTCCGCTTCTTCCTTCCGCGCACCCTGTTCGAACCCAACTCCGTTTTCAAGATCGGCTATCCCTCAGAATTCGCACTGGGCGTCGATACCAAGTTCCAGCAGAAATATCGCATATGGGTTGACCGCACGCCCGATCGCCTCTTCGTGATCTACGCGCGCTGCACACATCTCGGCTGCACACCAGACTGGAAGCCCAGCGAAAACAAGTTCAAATGCCCCTGCCACGGCAGTGGATACGACAGCGAAGGAATAAACTTCGAAGGACCGGCGCCGCGTCCCATGGACCGCGCGCATATCGAACTCGCGCCTGACGGCCAGGTTCTGGTCGACACCTCGAAGCTCTACTCCTGGCCCAAAGGCCAGCCTAGCAAATTCAACGATCCGGGAGCATTCCTGACCGGCGTATAAGTCTTTCAATGACTCAATCACTCAATGGCTCGATGACGAAATTCCAGGACTGATATGGCTGACGCAAACAAACCGAACAGCGGCAACGGTGGCAGCGGCGCGACCAGCGGTAACGGAAAAAACGGCGCCAAGGTCGGACTCCTCGAAAAGGTCACCACGGGAGTCAAAGACGACATTCAAGCTCTCAAGACCGACATCCCCACCAAGGCGAAAGAGCAGATCGAGGGCCTGAAAGATCCCACGAAAACTCAGGTCTACACGTCGATCTTTCGCCACAAGCACGACGACACGCCGCGCAATCGCGCTCTCGGCGTACTCTCGAACGTCTTCCTGCACCTGCATCCAGCAAAGATCAATCGTGATGCCGTGCGCTACAGCTACACGTGGGGCATGGGCGGGATCACGTTCTACCTGTTCATCATCCTCACCTATACCGGCGTGCTGCTGATGTTCTATTACCACCCGAGCAAGGTGCAGGCCTTCCGCGACGTACTCTATCTCGAGCACGATGTTCCGTTCGGAAAGATTCTGCGTAACATGCACCGTTGGGCCGCCCACCTCATGGTGATCGGCGTCTGGCTCCACATGTTCCGTGTCTTCTTGACCGGTTCGTATAAGAAGCCGCGAGAGTTTAACTGGAACATCGGCGTGCTGCTCTTGGTGTTTACGCTGCTGCTTTCGTTCACGGGATATCTGCTGCCCGATGATCAACTCGGATTCTGGGCCGTAACCGTAGGCACGAACATGGCGCGAGCCACACCGCTGCTGGGTCATGAAGGCCCATTCGGCTCGATGCTTGGCATGACGCCATACAACGACGTGCGCTTCGGCCTCTTAGGCGGATCGATCGTCGACGCCAATGCCCTGCTCCGCTCCTATATCTGGCATTGCATCGGCATCCCGATCGTTGCCAGCGTGCTGATGATCGTCCACTTCTGGCGCGTAAGAAAAGATGGCGGCATCTCAGGCCCAGCCCCGGTGATGTTGACCGAAGAAGCCGATAAGCCAAGAAGAGGCCCGAAAGCGGCCGGAGAGTAATGCGGTTTATGTGGAAAAGATTTATTGAGGAAAAAGTTTTTGTGGGGACAGCCGCCCTCGGCTGTCCGTCGAGCGTAAGCTCGACAGGGTTTTGCTGATGGCATAGCCGGGCTCCGCCCGGCCGACAGCCGAAGGCGGCTGTCGCCACACGGATGTTGGAGAAACTATGGACTGGCGACAACTTTGGGAAATCTGCTCCGCCCCCGACAACGTCCCGATTGTGGGCTTGATTCCGCTGCTCGCTTTCTACATCTACCTCGCGTGGAAGCAGGCACACGCTAACGACATTCTCATCGAGCAACTGGAAGCCGATCCCGCGATGGCCAAAACGCATCATCGCAAGACCTGGCCGTTCAAACCAGGCTGGGCCAAAGAAGTACACGTCTGGCCATTCCTCCTTCGCATCGAATTTCTCGCCGCGATCATCGTCACCATCATCCTGATGGTCTGGTCGATCACCCTCAATGCGCCGCTCGAAGAACCCGCCAATCCTAACCTGACGATGAATCCTGCCAAGGCTCCCTGGTACTTCCTCGGCCTGCAGGAGATGCTCGTCTATTTCGATCCCTGGATCGCCGGCGTCGTGATGCCGACCATGATCATCATCGGGTTGATGGTGATCCCCTACATTGACACCAACCCGCTCGGCAGCGGCTATTACACCTGGAAGCAGCGCCGGTTCTCGATCGGAACATTCTTATTCGGATTCATCATTCTCTGGGTCGCG
>QIAL01000569.1 GCA_003225535.1 Acidobacteriota bacterium
GTTGAAATTGAGAGTCGCGGAATTCGCTACGCCGATCAGGTTTCCCGCACCGTTCGTGGGCGCTCCATCGACTGCGACTTGTGCAGCCGTGAACGCAGCCACGAACCCTAGAAGTAGGATGCCAAGAGCAGTTCGCACGTGACCGGCTCGCGTCAACGTGTTCGCGGACTTTCTCAGCACCGTCACACCAAGGCGCTGTGCCCGCGCCGCCGACCGCAGCATCCACCCACCCACACCTCTGAACCTAGCCTGCACGATATTCCGTCCTACCCGCACTTCCTTGGCCCGAGCGAGGCCGAGAATCTGTTCCGCCTTCAGTGCCGGATCGTCTTGCTGGCCGCAATCCCCGCGCGTGATGAACACGTCTTTGCTGGGATCTGCGGCGACGATCCGATGAAGCCGGAAGCCTGCGTGAGATTTTGCTAAGACGATATCGTCCTTTCGTAATTTGGTAACCATTACGGGAGTAACTTCAACCACCTCTCCGTCACGTATCGCGGGAGACATGCTGGCGCCACGCGCTTGAAAACGCACGTTCAGGCCTTGCTCCAGCAAGGGACGGACGACCTCCTCAAAGAGCTTCGAATCAGCACACACCTTCGAGTCGGCTCCGCCGTCAATCATGGAAATTGCGAATCTTCTCTACTGCACGCTGGTCGGGTTCGAATGCATAGCGATAGACCGGGACTGCATTCGCCAGTTCTTCGAGGAAAACCAGCGCTGAATCGACATATTCGTGCCGGTGAAACGGCACAAAACTCCGGGCGAACAGTTCGGCGACGGCCTGGCTGGGACTAAGCGGCGTGATGACGTTGCCGTGCCCGTGTTCAAGAACGAAGATGCGAGCCAGCGGTGCGCTGTTGGGCGACGCATACATGGCCTCGCCGTGCCAGGGAGTGCCGTACATGCGCATGCTGGACTTCCTGTCATCCTGAGCGGAGTGACCGATCGGCAAAGCCCAGCGGTCACGCAGTCGAAGTTGAGGCGTTTGCGCGGCGTCTGAGCCGGGCGCCGAAATCCCGAGCGCAGCCGAGGGAGCCCTAAACGGTTGGTCATCCCGACGAACAATGATGCGATCGTCGCTAAGAACCTCGACGTCCTCGCGCTCGGTCCAGAGACGGGTCGTCGTGCTCTTCCCTGCTCCGGAGTGGCCGACGAATAAATTGGCGATTCCATCCCTGTGAACAATGCCGGACGCATGAAGCTCAATCGCGCTCTCATACGCGAGGTAGTGCATAACGAGCAACTCGTCCAAGGGATAGGACAAAGCAACGCCCGGGTAAGAGCTGCGCTCAGCGCAACTGGCATTCAACTGGATGGTCGCTTTGGTAAAACCACCATTAACCAAGAGCCTCCGGTACGGCTGCTCTCCATAAAAAGGCGCACTGAAGTCAAAGTGGAACCTATCGCCTCTTTCGTATAGACGCCAAGTAGCGCCCGAATCGAAAACGGTGCGACCGACCGGACGAAGATCGTCGACCCATTTGACCTGAATTTCAATATCGGGAAGTACACGCTCGGAGCGAAACAAGGTTAATGGAGCGACCATTGCGATATCAGCATCACGCCCGCCTCGTACACCGACAGAAACGCCTGCAATGCGAAAGCTGCTGTCGCATTCAGACGCGCCAGTCAAGAATTCATCCGGGCTGTCGACTTCAGTTCCGGTGCGCATTGAAGGTCAGGAGCCGACGCTGTTGCATATACCAACGGGCTGACAACTCCCAAACGTGGAGTTGCCCCCACCGCTCGGCGACTTGCAGTGTCCCAAGACGGCTTCCTCCGGACGCAGGCTGATCGTCGCCAGTCGCGGGGCCTCGTAGAGCTTCTTGCCGTCGCCTTGCTTCGATTCTTGATTCATTCAGCCTCCACCTTCTTGCCGCATTAGTTTCCGCAATTTCCGCAACTGCCCGCGGCTACTGTCGTATTGCTAAGGATTGGGAGAATCTGCCCCGCGCCCACCCAACTCTCGACGTCGATCTCCTTGCCGACGATCCGCCTTGCCGATTCCTTGACCGCCTCGTGCTCACAACCATCTGCACAAAAGTCGCAATCGCCGTGTTTGGGAACGTCGACCCCGATCACCGCCGCCCGCAAATGTGCTACGTGGCAAAGGAACTCCACTGGACTCTCCCTGTCACCGTTTTCCATCTCTCCATTCGCAGGGCACATCCCGCACAAGGACTGAATACGGCACTGAACGCACTTAGTCACGCGCTGGCGTTTGCGATTCCGCAATTGCAGGAGGGATTGTTCCCAAACTGCCCTCACTCCGACCCCTCGGACGCTGAAGGTTTCTTGTTGGGAGATTACGCAAATGCCAATCTCTCCGTAGGGATTAATCGCAAAGGAATTCAAACCGCCGCCACAAAAATATGTCGTGTCAATCTGAGCGAGGTTTGCGGGCCGCTCCAGATCATGACTTGCTAGTCTGAGGTATTCACTCTTTCCCTTAGGCAAAGCCATGTCCAACGCAACAAGCTCCTCTGGCGTCAGTCTCACCGCCAGCGGACTCTGCGAGCAGTCAATCCGGGGATTGATCTGGCCGTCCATCTTGAACTCCACGCCCAACTCTTCTTCTGCAAATCGACGCATCGCCATTACTTCATGTTTGTTGATGCTGGTCGCAACCGTCTTCAACTTCAGCGGAAGGCCTCGTTCCTTGAGCAACCCGATCCCGCGCAGGCACCGATCGTACGAGCCCGGAATCGCCGTCAACGCCTCATATGTCTCGCGGGTACGCCCGTAGAGCGTGATCTCGATGGCGAACGGCGGCCACTCCTTGAGATAGTCGGCGATCTGCTCGTTGATGATCGTTCCGTTGGTAAACAGCGTGATCAGGAACCCTTTTTGCTTGGCGTAGGTATAGATCTCGAGGAAGTCTTTGCGGGCGAATATCTCGCCGCCGGTATAGAGAATCCAGAAGCAGCCCATCTCGACCAGTTCGTCGAGTACGCGGAAGTGCTCTTCCTTGGTCAACTCCCTCCGCTTGGCGTCCATGTCGCCCATGGGCAGGTTGTTGTAGCAGTGCAGGCATTCGAGTGGGCAGCGGCGCGTGACTTCAATGGAAACCTGCAGCGGCACACGCTCGCCAGCCTGGCGCTGGTGTAGGTCTGCGCTGAACGCGCCGTAACTAAGCTGCTCCATGCGCCCTCAATTCTGAAAGCAGCGGATACGAGTCATCGCATCCGCTGCCTTTTGCCGTTCTTCCCGCCCCACTGGCTTCAGTCGCCCGCTAGCGCCACAGACGCAGGGACCTCGACCAGACCAACAGCTTTCATTTCACCTGCAAAACTTGCTACGTCGCGCGCGGCTTGCACGGGATCAACGTCGTACTCCTGCACCACCGCTACGGCCAACTGGTTCACCGTCTTCGGAGACTCCAACAACTTCCAGATCAGCGTGCCGGTTCCGTTGAAGCTGTAGATGGATGCCAGGTCGCCGACCTTCCCGCGAATTGGAACAATGAGGGTTTCGCCCGCAACCACTCGAGCCACCACTGACTGTGAACGGATCAATTTTTCGTTTCCGAAGATTTCTGACAAATCAGGGCTCCGTCGTTCGGATTTCGTAACAACGTCCGCTTCGAAACCGGGCCACTTTCGTCCCAAATTGAGGTTACGGCAATAGCACCCCCTCCTAGCAATCGGACTTTAGGGCAAGGTATTGAGTTGGTTATCAGTCTGGGTGGTTCCCAACCATCGATAAATTAGAGACTTACAGCTTGACTGGGGGCCTCGACCGGATACGCCTTTTGCCCGGGGGTTAGGAAACGGTAAATTGATGGGCTTATCGCCCCAGCTAATTCTTTCTTCTAGACAAACGAAACAAAACGCTATAAAAAGAAATACGCTTTTCAACTGCGTTTGCCGCGGGCAACGCGCTCATATTCAGGCTCAACTCCGTGCTCAACGAAGAACGACGCCGCGCCATCCTCGACTTGCTGAATCACCACGGGCGGGTTCTGGTAACGGAACTCTCCAAGCAGTTTCAGACTTCGCAAGTTACCATCCGCAAAGACCTGGAAATCCTGCATTCGCATGGTCTCGTCCATCGCACGCACGGAGGCGCACTGCCCTCGCGCGAAGGCGCGCTCGAAGATCCAACGCTGCGCGAAAAAGAGAAACTGCACCATCACGAAAAGTTGCGCATCGCGGAGTGTGCCGTCGAAAAAGTGAAAGAAGGACAGGTGCTGATCCTGGATTCGGGGACCACGACGACTGCGATCGCGCGCAGCCTGAGGAATTTCCAGAATCTCACGATCATTACCAATGCTGTGAACATAGCGGCCGAACTTTCGGGGACGGCCGTGGAAGTGATCCTGACTGGCGGCACTCTTCGCAAGAATTCCTTCTCGCTTGTCGGCCCTATTGCCGAGGAAACCCTGCGGCGTCTAAGCGCCGACATTTTATTTCTCGGCGTGGACGGTTTCGATGTTCACTTTGGGCTAAGCACTCCGAATCTTCTCGAGGCG
>QIAL01000570.1 GCA_003225535.1 Acidobacteriota bacterium
AAAATCTCAAATCTGCAATCTGAAATCCGGATTCGCTTTCTGACTTCTTCATTCTGACTTCTCATGCCCCGTTTCGACGTCACCATCGCCGGCGAACTGAATCTCGACCTCATCCTGTACGGACTGCCTGAGCGACTCGAACCCGAGCGCGAGCTGCTCGCCGACCGCACGATGCTGACACTGGGATCTTCGTCTGCCATCGTCGCACACAATCTTTCAGCGTTAGGCAGCCGAGTGGGGTTTCAATCCCGAATTGGAGACGACCCCCTGGGCCGAATTTCGCTTGAGCGGCTGCAAGAAAGTGGGGTGGATGTATCGAAGGTCCGCGTCGTTCCAGGCGCA
>QIAL01000571.1 GCA_003225535.1 Acidobacteriota bacterium
ATCGTGCGCGTCTGCGGGCGAATATCCGCGGGCGATCGAACTCATGTCCCGGGGAGAGATTCAAGTGAAGCCGCTGATCACCGCAGTCGCGCCGCTGGCTGAGGGTCCACGGTGGTTCGAGCGGCTCTACGCACGCGAGCCGAACCTCATGAAAGTCGTGCTCACGCCGGGGAATCCCTTGTGAACCAGTCCTTGACGGACCGCGGGCTCTTCGATCTGAGCGGTCGAGTCGCGATTGTGACCGGTACTAGCCGCGGACTCGGGCAGACATTTGCGCGCGCCCTTGCCCGCGCGGGTGCTGATCTCGTGCTCACCAGCCGCAATGGCGCGTCCCTCAAGGAGTTTGAGGTCGAGATACAGGCGATGGGCCGTCGTGCATCGTCACTCGAACTGGATGTTCGCGACCATGCCAGCATCGAGCACATGGTGGCTTCGGCAGAAAATGCTTTCGGGCATCTCGACATTCTGGTCAACAATGCAGGATGCAACATTCGTAAACCGGCGATCGATGTCACGTGGGAAGATTGGAATCAAATCCTCGACACAAATCTTCGCGGAAGCTTCTTTGTGACGCAGGCGGTGGCGCGCCGCATGATCCCGCGTGGGTACGGGCGCATTATTAATATCGGTTCGGTGACCAGTGTTGCGGGCTACGCCGGTCTCGCTCCCTACGGCGCAAGCCGCGGAGGCATCCGGCAACTCACCATGAGTCTCGCCGATGACTGGGGCAAGCACGGTATCACTGTGAATTGCCTGGCGCCCGGATGGTTCCGCACTGAGCAAAACAAGATGCTCTACGACGACAAGGGGTGGGTCGAGTATCTTTCCGATCGCATTCCGGTGAAGCGTCCTGGCCGACCTGATGATCTGGAATCAGCCGTGGTGTTCCTCGCGGCAGAGTCAAGCCGCTACGTGACTGGCCAGACTCTGCTCGTCGATGGAGGCATTTCGACCGGTGCTGTGCGTGCGCTCCCCAAGGTTCGCTGACCTACTGATGAATTCTCGCGGCCCAGCCGCCACCGCTTGCGAGTTGCAACTTCAACTTCGTAGTTCGATTCACCGGGGTCGTGGTTTTCCGATAGTCACTCGCGTTGCGATCCGCATTCACCCCATCCTGATAGGCGTCCATGGTGAAGTTTCCGTCGGGCAGGAAAGAGAAGTCTATGTCGACGCTGCGTGCAGTCCAGTCGTTCATCGCACCGATGTACCACTCCTTCCCGTTCCTTCGTGCTACGACGACATAATCTGCAATGCGTGCGTCCAGCACCTTGGTTTCGTCCCACTCGGTTGGAACAGGCCCGAGAAACTCCATGGTCTCGGGTTCTCGCAAATAGTTCGACGGACTGTCGGACAACATCTGCAACGGAGCGTCATACACAACGTACATCGCCAACTGATGGCAGCGCGTGCCCATGGCCATGGGCTGACTATTGATGGCAGCGAACGTAGCTTTGGTGGCATTGCGCATCGCGCCCGGTGTGTAGTCCATAGGACCGAGGAACATTCTGGTAAACGGCAGCGTGACATTGTGCTCGGGTTCCGATTCCCGGCTCCATTTGCTCCACTCCATCCCGCGCACACCTTCGGCGTTGATCAGGTTGGGCCAGATACGGGTCATGGAGGCAGGCTTCTGGTCTCCATGAAAATCTACCAGCATATGGCGCTTCGCGGCCTCGCGGCACACACGATAAAAATAGTCGATCATGATCTGATCGCTGCGCTGCATGAAATCGACCTTGATTCCCTTCACGCCCCATTTTTCAAATTGATCGAGCGCAGGAATGAGTTGATCGTCGAGGGTCTTCCATGACGCCCAGAGAATGATTCCGACATTCTTTTGTTTGGCGTAGGAGACCAATTCTTCCATGTTGAGATCAGGCGTCACCTCGAGCAGATTGCCCAGCTTGTACCAGCCATCGTCGAGAATGATGTAAGGGATTCCATATTTTGAGGCAAAGTCGACATAGTACTCGTAGGTTTTCGTATTAATTCCCGCCTTAAAATCGACGTCGTAGATATTCCAGTCGTTCCACCAATCCCACGCTACTTTGCCCGGTTTGATCCACGATGTGTCCTGGAATTGCGATGGCCGCTGCAGCAGATACACAATCTGGTTCGTGAGCAGATCGCCATCGTGGTCAGCAATCCCGATCACGCGCCAGGGAAACGTCCTCGTTCCTGACGTTACGGCGATATAGTCGGCCGTTTCCACCGGCTTGTAGTCACGATCGCTGGTTTGCACTTCCTTCAGCGGATACGGTGGAAACGTCGCCGCCAGGCCGGGTCCTCCGGTTCCGTGCAACCATAGACCGGGGTAATCCTCGAGATCCGACTCGGCGATCGCGAGCTTCGCTCCCTGTCCGACATCGACAATGGCGGGCAGCGTGGCTATGAATTCCGGCGCGATCTCGCTCAAATGTTGAGGCAGGTATTTTCGCTCGTTGTGCGAATAGAAGCTGTCTTCCTGCGGATAGTAAACAACAAAATTCGTAGGGAAATTGAACGCCGACTCTTCGCCGTAAACTTTCACTTTCTCCTGCGGCAGCGATGTTTCGAAGCGGTAGGCCACGCCTTCGTTGTAGGCGCGGAATATGACAGAGTATCCGCCGTCCATCTTCAGCCTGAGCTCGTTGTAATGATCTCGAATCTTGGCAAACTTCTGGCGGACGACGGGTTCGACCACTTGATCTGTTGAGTGCGTTTTAGCGTCGATGACTTTGGGTTGCACGCCCAGCTTGTTATGCTCCACGTCCAGCGAAATCGTGGCGTTCTCCAGCACCGCCCTGCCCTTCAGAATCAGGTCATAGCGAATCCGATCCGCGGTTCGGATTCTGAGCTCGATTCGCCCATCTGGCGAGCGCAGATCGTGACTCGATTGCGCAACTCCGTCTTGAATGAAAAGACTATTTAGAATTAGGAGAACTGCGAGTGCGTAAAGAGCTCTCATCTGATGAAACTCCCGGAAAGCAGTTTTGGGTGCGAGAAACTCGGAATCTTACTCGGGAAGGCGAAGACAGTGCAAGGAATCTTGGGACAGTCACGAATTCAGACCACACTCGATCTTTATACGGACGAAGACCTCGACGAGACGATCGCAGCCGAAAAGAAGTTCATTGACGCGGTGGGATTCGACCAGGAGACAGTCCCGTAAAGGGTCTGGGTGAAATTGTGGGTAGACCTGAGTGGATGCACCATTCATTAACCGCTTTAGAATGTGCCGATTTCAGACTACGGCGGCGGCCTTGCCGACAGAGTCACCACTGTCTGCTTGTCGAAACGTAGAGCGCGTTCCCAAAGCAACACTGATCTCGGATGACGTGGGAAGCTCGCAAACCGGTACGTCTAGCTCATGACCAGGTGAGAGAATGACAGCGCGTTCGATGAAGTTCGCCAATTCCCGGATGTTTCCCTTCCACGGACAATTTGTCAGCATCTCCATGGCCCGTTTAGAAATGGACTTTATCTGTCTCCCCATGCGGCCGGATACCTAAGATACGAAGTAATTCACGAGCAGAGGGATGTCCTCGCGCCGTTCCCGCAGAGGGGGAATCTCAATGGGGAAGACATTAAAACGGTAGAAGAGATCCTCACGGAACTGCTCTTCTTGAATCATGGCTCGCAAATCGCGATGAGTAGCGGCGATGAGCCGCACGTTGACCTGCATCGTCCTTGAGCTTCCGAGTCGCTCGAACTCCTGCTCCTGGATGGCACGCAATAGTTTCGGCTGAAGGTCCAGGCTGATGTCGCCGATCTCATCCAGAAACAGTGAACCTCCGTCCGCCAACTCGAATCTGCCCTTCCTCTGCAATAGTGCGCCTGTAAAGGCTCCCTTTTCGTGCCCGAATAGTTCGCTTTCCAGCAGTCCCGAGGGAATCGCGGCACAGTTCATGCGCACATAGGGGCGTTCGCGCCGAGAGCTGAGGTTGTGAATCGCGCGCGCAATCAATTCCTTTCCTGTTCCTGTCTCTCCGTGAAGCAGGACGGTGGAATCGGTGGGTGCAACGATCATCACCTGGTGCAGCA
Organism: Acidobacteriota bacterium; assembly: GCA_003225535.1. GTDB lineage: Bacteria > Acidobacteriota > Terriglobia > Terriglobales > Acidobacteriaceae > Sulfotelmatobacter. Next base: position 4,024 of record QIAL01000571.1, read on the forward strand.
CTTGCTGCAGGGCCGGGCTTCTGCCGACGATATGTTCGAAGCAGGATTCAGAGCTGATTTGGGTCTCCGACTACAGCGCGCGCTGCCGCCAGGTTCGAGCCCTTGGGGGCGACTGCTATGACTTCATGCCTCTTGCGAATGACCGGCTGGCGCTGGTA
>QIAL01000237.1:0-38352 GCA_003225535.1 Acidobacteriota bacterium
ACCGCATTAATATACGACTTCGCACGCTTGAGGGCAAGAAGAAGCGGAGGTTGCATAGCGTAACAGAAGTGAACGAAGACCACTTTTCATGCCAGGGTTTGCCAACCCAAGTCATCCATTCGAAGGCAGAAAAGCCGACGAGGCTCATTGACAAAAAGGTGCAACGCTCCTAGCCTTTCTTTGTAGTAAACGATTGCTGAAAATGGGAGGACCAGAATATGCCGTCAGGAGTAGATCGTCGAACGTTCCTCAAGGCAACGAGTGCCAGTGCTGCGGGCGCCTGTGCCGCGAGCATCCTGCCGGCATGGGCCGCCACCGACAAGAGCCTCGTGGCTGTGTCCACACCTCTCACAACGTTTGCCTATGCCGATGTCCAGTTGCTGGATGGACCGATGAAACGGCAGTTCGAAGAAAACCACTCGCGATTCCTGAATCTTGATGACGACCGCATGCTAAAGGTCTTCCGGCAGGTCGCCGGTCTGGCCGCTCCCGGAGAAGACATGGGAGGCTGGTACGACCTCACGGGATTCAGTCTGGAAGGTAATGACTTTCACGGATTTATTGCTGGTCTTACGTTCGGGCAATACGTTTCCGCGCTTGCCCGAGCTTATGCGGTCACGGGGTCAGAGCCGACGAAGGCAAAGATCCATCGTCTGGTGAAAGGATACGGCGAGACACTGGATCCGAAAGCCAAGTTCTTCGTCGACTATCGTCTTCCGGCGTACACCTATGACAAACTCTCCTGCGGCCTGATTGACGCTCATGAATATACTCACGATCCAATGGCGATGGATATTCATGAAAAATTGACTCGCGCCATCGTCGCCTATTTGCCGGAGAAGGCGCTGTCACGCGCGGAAATGCGCTCCCGCCCGCATAAGGACACGTCCTACACATGGGATGAAACCTATACTTTGCCGGAGAATCTGTTCCTTGCTTACCAGCGCAGCGGCAAGTCGTTTTATCGCGACATGGCTAAGAAGTTCCTCGAAGATGACACCTATTTCGATCCGCTGTCGCAAGGCAACAATGTACTTCCCTTCGAGCACGCCTACAGTCACGTCAACGCCTTCAGTTCAGCCATGCAAGCCTACATCACTCTGGGCAGCGAAAAACATCTGCGTGCGGCAAAGAATGGCTTCGACATGCTGGTCAAGACGCAGAGCTTCGCTACGGGAGGATGGGGACCGAATGAAGCATTCGGCGAGCCAGGAACGGGGCAATTGGGCAATAGTCTCACGACGACTCATGCCAGCTTTGAAACTCCCTGTGGAGCTTATGGTCACTTCAAGATTACTCGGTACCTTTTGCGCGTGACAAAAGATGCGCGCTACGGCGACAGCATTGAACGCGTCCTCTATAACACGATTCTAGGGGCCTGGCCGATTCAGGCTGACGGAACTTCTTTCTATTACTCTGACTACGCCACGACCGGAAAGAAAGTCTGGTATGGACAAAAATGGCCGTGCTGCTCAGGAACATTTCCTCAGCTCGCTGCCGACTACCACATCAGCACTTATCTTCGCGCGGCGGATGGCGTCTACGTGAATCTGTTTACGCCTTCCAGCGTTCAATGGACCGATGGAGGCGGGAGGTACGGCTTGAAGCAGGAAACGAAATATCCCTTCGACAACAAGATTCAGATTCAAGTGTCTGCCTCTGCCCCGAAGGAATTCACACTCTATGTCTGCATTCTAGCGTGGGCAACGCCTAACCCGGTGCTGATGGTGAATGGAAGGCGCGTGTCCAGTGAAGTTCAGCCGGGCACTTTCGCCAGCATCCGCAATACGTGGAAAGACGGTGACCGCGTAGAGCTAGAGTTGCCTATGCCTCTGAGGCTCGAAGCTGTGGACGCAAATCATCCTGACATCGTGGCCCTGGTGCAGGGACCATTAGTATTAATGGCCGTGGGTGAGTCCCAGCCAACGTTCGAGCGCAATGCGTTGCTTCAGGCAAGGGCCGCAAGCGACGCTACCGGAGACTGGCTGGCCAGCTCGGCGGATGGCCGAAGCATCACAATGCGACCGTTCATGGTGATCGACAAGGAAAGCTACAGCACCTACGTTCAGCTCAAATCCTAAGAGTATTTTGGTCCTGACCGCGGCCCCGGACAATCCCATCCGGGGCTGCTTGTTTGGAGTCAGAATCTATTTGGCCTGCGTATCCCCTTCTACCAATTTGTAGCGATACTGTTCCCGCTCATCTTTCGTCGCCTGCTGACGAAGCAGCGCCAAGCGTTTCAAAAGCTCCGGAATTTGGTCCTTCTTATCAGTCTTCCTCAATGCCTGGATCAAGTGATACAGTGCGCTCTGATCCTTGGGATCAATGTCCAGAGCTTTGCCCAACACGCTGCGAGCTGGACCGAGCGTAGGACGAAGTGCAACAGCCTTCTTCGCAGAGCGCGTGGCCGTTTCAAAATCCGCGCTACCCGGCTCAGCCCCTTTCTGCCTGAGTATGTCCGCCTGCAAGTAGAGCAGGATCGGATCAGTTGGCTTGCGCGCCAGCTTTTCCTGGACCCCAGCCAGCGCGCGATCCAAATCGTTCTGCTGCACGGCTGCGAGCCCTTGCGCGGCGGCGCTCAGCGACTGGGTCGGATCGAGATCATAAGCTTTTTCAAAGTCCGCCTGGGCCTTGTCATATTCGGCAAGTTGCACAAAGAGCACGCCGCGAGCGAAGTACAGTGCTGCTACCTTGGGCTGCAGATTGATGCCTTCATTCACGACATTGATGCCAACCTGGAAAGACTGGTGAGCCGCAGATAAGATGGCGAAGTCCACGTACAGATTTGGGTCTTGCGGATGCAGCAGAATGGCTTGCCGCAGCGCATCAACTGCTTTGGTTGTGTCATGCATGTCTTCATAGGCTCTCGAGGCAAGCTCCAGCGTCTCCGGATCGGCGCTGGTTCCGAGCAGCGAATCGAGCGTGGCCAGCGCATCTTCAGGCTTGTGCGCCATTAATTGCAGGGAGGCCAAAACCTGCCGCTCCCGCGGGTCGTCCGGATCGAGCACCAGCGCGCGCTGAAAGACGCCCGCCGCTTTGTCGATCTGTTTCAGTCTTACCAGACACGTGGCATAGGCGTGGAGTGCTTGCACTCGCGAGTCAAAAAGCGCAGCAGCCTTTTCAAAGTGCGGGACGGCAGCGCGGCAGTTTCCCTGCTGATACTCGAGTACGGCCAGCATGCCGTGGCTGGTGACATCGCCAGGTCGCAATAGGAGAAGATGCTTCAGGAGGGGAATCCCGGCCGCGCTACTGGAGTCATATTCGATCTGCGCAGCGCCTTGCAAAGCTAATACGTTGTCGGGCGAAAATTCCAGTGCCGTGCGGAACGATGTCAGGGCATCCTTTTTTCTACCCAATCCCGAATATGCTCTCCCTTGCATCGTCCACAGCCCGGCATCTCGAGGAGATTGTTGAAGTGCGGGACGGAGAAGGTCGAGGGCTTTCTCAAATTGCTGGTTCTGAAGTGCCGAGGCGATCGGCGGGAATTGATCACTCGCACTTTGTGCGAGTGCCCCAGTTAGGACCAGCAATATTATGAGAGGAACATAGTTTCTTCTGCTTCCAACTCTACCGTTCCCCCCCATCACTGGTCCTGCCCGGCTACTCTCGGTCACTCTCCTAATGTAATGCGAGATACGCAGGCAAGCAAAAAAGCCTCGTCGTTGTGAAGCGGCGGGGCTGCAGGCGCCCGGCGAAATCGTTAGAACGTGATCTTGCCCCCGATCTGCCAGTTTCTCGGAAGTTGCTGGCTGATGGCTCTTCCAAACGACCCATTCGCCAAGTTTGGATCCACAAACAGATTTGGGTGATTGAACAGATTGAAAAACTCAAACCGCATTTCGAAATTCACCCGCTCTGTTATGTGGGTGTCCTTGTACGCGGTGAGATCCGTCTCAGTGAAACTTGGCTGCCGGAATTGCTGTGTCTTCTCGTTGCCATTCGTGCCTAAAGTCGGCACGGTGAATTGATCCGATGTGAATACGCCATTGAGATAAGCACTACGCGAAGTCAGCTCGCGATAGCTGGAAACGTCCGGATAGTCCAGATTGTCCCCGTCAGCGTTGTAATCTCCGCCAGCACTAAACGGAGCCGTTGTGACAACCGTGAACGGATAACCTGTCTGATAGATCGCAGTGCCGCTTACTCCCCAACCTCCGGTTAACAAACCGGAAGCGCCGTGACCGCCATTGATGCCCGGCAATTGGTAATTGAAGGTAAGCGAGAAGCGGTTGGGAACATCCCAAGGAGACGGTCCGTAGAACTGGTGCGGATTTAACGCCGTAGGATACGAACCGTTCCCGATACTTGCTCCGCCGGTGCCCGCATCATCCTTCGAGTTGGAGCGGGTATAGGAAGCATCAAAAAATGCGCGTTTGGCGCGTCCTCTCAGGTCAAAGGTCACGCCGTTATAGTTTGCGACTCGATCGTTGTCCGCATAGTTGATCGATCCAAAACTGGTATTGAGCCTGGTAGGATTCGGGTTCACCAAAAGATCCCCGGGCTTGGCATTGATGTCAGCACCGTAGCTCACAGTTCCGGCCTGGTTACCGTTCGCAACCAAACCGCCAGAGTGAGAACCACTGTAGAGGACACTGGCGACCAGGTTATTGCCAATCTTCCGCTCTAGTGTGGCCGCGAAAATGTACGCAGTAGGAGTTGTCAAGTTGGGATTAATCCCTCCGATGCCCGGCGATGCACCGGGGATTCCTCCCTTCGCATCGAGACATGGTGCGGTCGGACAAAGCGCTGTGCCGGCTAATGGCGGATAGCTAAACCCAAATGGAGGCTTGCTGCCGCTCCCCTGGGTGAAAACCGGAGAATTGGCGCCGGTGCCACCGAAGAAAGTCGGCATAATTAGACCCGGCGGATTTCCTCTGAATTCTTCCTGCACATTGGCCTGAGATAGCCAGTTCGCATACATGCCAAACCCACCCCGCACAACCCAGTCACCTTTTCCGGTAACGTCCCACGCCACACCAACACGCGGATTGAAGGCCTTGGGTGAACCACGAAGAGCGTTTTTGGTGGGCTTCGCAACTCCGCTAGCGACGCGGTCCTGGAAGGTCGCCCCAGATCCGAGATAGAAATTGCCAAACACGGTCGAGTCGGACCGCGAATAGGGATTGCCCTGATCGTCAAAGCGCAGACCCAGCGTCACAGTCAAGTTGCGTCTCGCCTTCCATGTATCTTCGGCAAAGATTCCCCAGGTTCTAGAAGCGGCGTTCCACTCCCAGAGCTGCTGTTGACCCGTGATGGGGTTATACATCACGCCGCCTTCGGTGTGCGGCGCGTCCTGCGCCAAATTCAGCAAATTATCAAATTGGAATTTCGGCGTGGACCACGGTCCCTGGAAGGGCTCGACATCGTCGCCAAACCATCCTTCGTATCCGAATTTCAAGACGTGTGCACCGCGAACGTGGGTCAGTACGTCCCGCCAGTGATAGTTGTGCTGGATGAAATCGCCTTGGGCAAAGCCTTGCCCATAGAAGCCGCCGAAGCCGTCCAGATTGGAAAGTCCAGACACCCCCACCGATGGGACGGTGAAATCGCCAGTTTGATGCTGCACACCTTCGATCCGGTTTTGGGCGAAGATGGCTTCGTTCAATGTGGTGGGACTGAATGTGTGCGTGTAATTCACCTGGAAAGCACGTTCCCAGTTCTTGTTGGTGGAAGAGAACTGCGGGATAGGCGCCGGTCCGCCGAAGCTGAGATCTGTGCGGAAGAAGCTGCCGTAAATTCGATCGTTTTTGAAATATTTGTCGACGCGGATGAAGTATTGGTTGCCGTTGCGGAAATTGCTGGAATTGAAAACACCAGTATCAATCATGGGGGTGGAACACGGCAGGTTATTAGTCGCCGCTGTTCCACAAGTGCCCGGGAAGATGTCATTGGCTGTCTTCGACACGGTTCCGCCGCTCAATCCCGTGGGAGCATAAGTATTCAGAATCTTGGTGCCGAATGTGTTGGGAAAGTTCTGCTGCGCAAAGGCGGCGAAGGCCGGATCTGGGGAGTTGATTGTTGCTCCTCCGGTAGCGGCAGATGATCGAAGTGGTTCCACAGAAAAGAAGAAAAATAGTTGTTTGTGCGGGATGATCGGACCGCCAATCGCCCCTGAGAAATTGTTGCTATGAAACGGATGGTACTTTGTGTGGCCAGGAGTCATGAATTCCGTGATGCCATACATGTTCTGGTAGTTGAAGTAATCGCTGGCCAGTCCATGGAATGTGTCTGATCCTGATTTTGTGGTGCTGGTCATCTGGATCGAACTGGCGCCGCCGTACTCCGATGAAAACGTGTTGACCTGAATACTTGTTTCCTGAATCGCATCGGGATTCGGTGTAAGGTTCAGAACACCTTGCCGAATACTGCTGTTGACATCAAGTCCATCGATAATGAACTTGTTTCCCACCGTACCTTGTCCATTGGCGCTCACATCCACAGCAGTTTCGGTGGAGTAGTTATCCACGCCTGATCCCGGCGTTCCGCCACCTCCCGGAGTTCCACCACCCATGGTTCCCAATCCTGAGACGCCCGGCGCTAGTGTTACGAGGGAGATGAAACTGCGGCCTGCCAGCGGCAGCGTGGACAGGGACTGCGTCTCCAAAGTTAGTTGATTGCGGGTCTCCGCCGTGTTCACGAGCGGAGCCTCGGAGGTGACCGTTATCGCTTCCGAGGCAGAGCCGACCTTTAAGGTGATGGGGACACTCAGATTCTGCTGGGTAAGCAAGGTGACATCCGCTTCGGACTTGGCAAATCCCGGCGCATCAGCCGTCAGTTTATAACTACCAGGAGCCAGACTGAGGAAGCGGTAGTTTCCAGAAGCATCAGTCGTGGTCGTGGCTACCACTCCCGTTGCTACATTGACGAGCTGGACGTCGGCTTTACCAATTCCCGCTCCGCTCTTATCCTCTACTACGCCCTGAATACTGCCGGTGAATTGCGCCAGGGCTGCGCTAGCGAGAAGCACCAAGCTCGACAATACGAAGAATGAACGGCGAGACGGCATGCATCCTGGCATGGTGGCCTCCAGGCAAAGTCTTCAATTGCAGGTGAAGGTTCTGAGTAAACGTTTACTCAAGTGGCATAATGTATAAATACTACGTTTATTCCTTGTCAAGAACTTTTCTTCTTTTTGGGATTGGGGAGAAAATCCGCCGCGGTTTCGTTGCGGAATTTAGAGCAGAATAGAGGCCGCCATTGCCCGGGTTCGCGAGCCCGTCGCCTCTTCAGCCTCGGCTCCAGGCCTTGTTGCTCACAATCCCCGAACCCTCTCGAATCGTTATCAACTGGTTGACAGAAACCTTCTTGCATTGTTCGTGGAAACCGTTGGGCCAGTACACTTCGACGTCGGCCACGACAGCTGCTCCAAGCCCGAAATGCAGGCGTGGATCGTTGCACGAATAGTAACTGGACTGGCTCAGTACCGCCTGCGCCTGCACTTTATTCCCGTAGTGAACTAGGACTCGTGCCCCGATCGCGCTCCGGTTTGATTTCACTCCCTCCAACTTCACCTTCAGCCAGTTCTGTTTACCCTTCAAATCATTTCGCAAAAGCGAAGGGGGCTCATTCATGTTGACGATCAGAACGTCCAGGTCACCATCATTGTCGAAGTCTCCGAAAGCACAACCGCGGCTGCTGTGCGGAGTAGTGATTCCTTCGCCCGCCTGCGAATCCAGTTCTTCAAACGTGCCATTCCCCAAATTGCGAAACAGAACTCGCGGAGTCTTGTAGGGATACTGTGGCAACTTGCGCTCGACTTCCGGATACACGCTGCCGGTAACGAAAAACAGGTCCGGATAGCCGTCATTATCGAGATCAACCATCCCTGTCCCCCAGCTGGTAAACCGGGTTTCGACTCCGACCTTTGCCAAACGGGTCACCTCGTCGAAGTTCCCCTTTCCATCATTGCGGTAGAAGCCACATGTGTCCCCGATGAAATGGGTCTTGAACAAGTCGAGATGTCCATCGAGGTTGTAGTCACCAACCCCGACACCCATGCCCGCTTGTTCCATGCCGTCGTCGCTCAATGCAACCCCGCGCATCACGCCCTCTTCGCGGAAAGTACCGTCACGATTGTTCATAAACAGCAGGCTGGGAGTGGAATCGCAGGCTACGAATATGTCGGGCCATCCGTCCTCGTCGAAATCGGAGGTGACCACAGTCATCCCGTAGCTCTCGGTTGCTCCAGCGATGCCCGCCTGCTTCGTGACGTCGGTAAATGTCCCATCCCCGTTGTTGCGATAAAGAGAATGCCTGCCCGGGGGAAGCCCACGTGGCCCACAGTTGACCGGAACGCCCTTCCAGTTACAGGTTGAGTTTTCTCCTGGTGCCGGGGCGTGCCCGAACGAAAATCGAATGTAGTTCGATACGAAGAGGTCGAGATGACCATCGCGGTTGTAATCCAGAAAAGCACATCCGGCTCCCCATCGCACCGGCCCCGATTCCCAGAGTCCGGCTTGCTTGGTCACGTCCGTAAAAGTGCCGTCGCCATTATTGCGGTAGAGGCGATTCTGTCCGTAATAGGTACAGAAGATGTCGTCGAAGCCATCATTGTTGTAATCGGCGACACAGACACCGTTTGCCCAACCCACGGCTCGGAGTCCTGCCTTATCGGTCACATCCGTAAACGTTCCGTCGCGATTGTTCTTATAGAGCCGATTGGTCGCTTCGGAAGGATCCCCCTCCAGCCGCGTGCCGGAAAGCAGGAAAATGTCCATCCATCCGTCGTTGTCGTAGTCGATGAAGGCGCAACCACACCCGTTCGCCTCCATAATGTATTTCTTGGAGTCCACTCCCCCGTAGATGACAGGCATGTGCAAGCCTGCTTCCTTCGCAACATCAGTGAAATGCGCGTCGAACGGCCGACCTGAAGGCGCAGGTTTGGGTTGCGCCTTTATGTCACGTGTGGCGATTCCTGGCTGCTGCCCGAGCAGGCGCTGTGCCGAGGCGCAAAGAGAAAAAAGGAAGAACGAACGACGGGTAATTGCCATAATGGAGTTCCCATTATCGCGGCCATGAAGCACCGAGTAAAGGTTGCCGGTCGACTTGAACTCCGTGGCCGATGAAGGCAACCACCTTATAGCAACGGCGGTCCGCTTCCTCTTTGGTCGCGTAAGGCGAGACTTTGCCCGCTTCTTCAAGTGAGCGCCCCTCGTTAGTCGGAAATCTACGAAGAAAGGCCACAGCGTGCCACTTGAAGGTCCCGCGGGAGAGGACTTGGGAATCCTGAAGCGGTCGAAGATTTCGATTGACAAGAGAATCCACATAAAAGTATACAAAATCTGCTTTCGGCAAACGTTTGCTCTGTCTTTAAATTACTTCGAAGATCTCCTAAGTATGTCCGCCTTATCTCTGCTCGTGGAACATGGGCATCCCACGAGCAAGGAGCTTCTCGAGCGGGCCAAAGGCATCCGCGAACGCTGGATCGATTACTGGGAGACGACCACTGGACATCGCGCATCGATGACAGCCGATCCACAATAGCCGTCGAGTTGAAGCAGCTTGACGGCCGAGACGAGCGCGTTGGCCCGAAGCAGGCCTCCATTAGTTCGACTGCGGGCCGGGTTCCGTGACCAATTTGTATCGGTTATGTTCGACTTCTTCCTTGGTTGCGTCTTGGCGAGCTTTTGCCAACCGCTTTAGCAACTCAGGAATCTCCGCCTTGTCATTCGTCTTCCGGAGCGCGAGTACCAGATGATACAAGGCGGTCTGATCTTCGGGATTGTCCCGCAAAACTAACCTGCACTCCTTGATGGCAGGTGCGATTTGTCCCGCCTGAAGGTAGAGCTTGGCCAACACGTTGTGCGCGGCGGAAAGAGACGGCTGCAACCCAACCGCTTTGTTACCGGACAGCATTGTCTGGTGAAACTCAGCGCTCCCTGGGTTGGGCGCCTTTTGCGCGAGGATAGCGGCCTGAAGGTACCATAGAAAGGCATCCTCGGGCTTTTTCGCCAGTTTGGATCGCACGGTCGCAAGGGCTCGGTCGGGGTCGTCCTGGTTCCGCTCCTCGGCAACCATGCTCTGTGCTGCCGCGCTCAGGGCCTGGTGTGGGTCCAATTGTTCGGCTTTCTCGAAATCAGCTCCCGCTTTCTCGTAGTCAGCAAGCTGCACGTAAAGCACGCCCCGCGCTAAATAGAGTTCCGCAGCCTTGGGCTCCAAATTGAGTCCAGCATCGATCATGTCGATCCCTGTCTGGAAAGACTGGTGAGTCATTGCAATGTTGGCAAAATCCACGTAGAGAGTGATGTTGTGTGGGTCTTTGACAATAGCCTCGTGGAGTACTTTGACGGCACTAGGCGTGTCTTTATTTGCCTCGTAGGCAGCAGCCGCCAACTGCATCCCGCTCACATCGGGGCTTCCGGACTCCAGCAGCGGTTGCAGCGTGGTAATCGCATCCTGTGGTTGCCCGGCCGAAAGTTGCGCAGTTGCCAGACTTCGCCTGGCCCGAGGATCGTCGGGGTGGTTTGCCAATATCCGCTGAAATATGGTGATCGCTTTGTCGGACTGTTTGACTTCCATCAGGCAAACGCCATACTCCTGCAATGCTCCGGGCTGCGAGTCCACCAAAGACCCGCTTTGGGCAAAGTGCTGCACCGCTGATGCGCAGTCGCCTTTCTTGAACGCGATCACTGCCAGCATGGCGTGAGTCGTAGGATCGTTAGGGCGCAATCGCAAAACGTGCTGCAACAGTGGCACTGCGGCGGCATTGCCGGAGTCGTATTCCAGTTGGGCTGAGCCTTCGAGCGCCGGAAGGTAATCGGGGGAGAGCCTCAATGCACTGCGAAATGCAGCCAGCGCGTCCTTCCTCTGCCCTTTTCCCGAATATGCAAGTGCTTGCAGCGTCCATAACTGCGCATTATTTGGAGAGTGCTGGAGAGCGGGCTGAAGCAACTGAAGCGCCGTAGAGAAATCGCGGGCGCGCAAAGCTGCTGTAATTTCACCGATTGGATCAGCACCGCTCTGCGCGAAAAGAGAAAACCCGGAGAGACTGATTAGCAATAAAACCAGGAGGCCGAAGCCTGAGGCCTGTCTCATGTTTGGTATTATCCCTCGGAAACGATGGCGCTGAGAGCTCACTCTGGACGGGCTTATTGCCCTGAGGAGAACCCCATGATTTGCACACTCCCCCAGAATGTTGGCGCCGCCTGGTTGATGGTATCGCTGGGAGCTGGGCCAATCTATGTCGCACTCACCCAAACACCTGGTTCGCTACCGTACTTTCTGTTCGCCCTTCCCGCAGGTTCCGCGGTCGACATCTTCGACCGTCGCGAGCTGGAAGAGGCCCATTCATAAGCGGACCACGCCAGCAGAACGCTAACCGGGGCTACAGTCGCTGCAATACGCTATGTCCGCCACTCCCCCGCAATCCTCAAGGTTTTGGTTAGGACCGGCGCAGTCCTGTTCCTCTCAAGCGCACTTTTCGCGTTGCTGGCGACCCGAAGGTCCGCCATCTGCTCTACGTGAATTCGACAGAAACATAACGCGAACAGCTGTCGCTCGGCATTGCTGCGCCTGTGCTCCGGTGCTAGACTGCGCGAATGACCCCCAAAAAGAAAGCTATGAAGAAGCCGAAGAGAACCGCCCGAAAGAAAGCGACACCAGCGAAGGCGGAGAACCGTTCTATGAAGGTGGCGAAGAAGAAGCCCACGCCGAAGCGGGCAGAAAAGAAGACGGTCGCTGCAGCGAAACGGCACCGGAAGACGGAGCGCGTGGGCGAAGTCGTATTCCGGTCCGAACGTCCGGGGCTGCGCTCCGGTGAACAGTCGGGAGATTTACAGGGCTTGTCCCACCTCGAAGCCGCAGATTCGGAGAGTGTCGACGAGCTCATCGAGGAGGGAAATGCGTTCGAGGCCGACGTAGTCGCTGGCGTCGAGAGCGCTGGGGACGCGGACGAACAAGAAGTTCGTACACACGAGGTGCCGGAGGATGACGTACCTGACGAGTATCTGGACAAAGAGTAGACAGATTCGCGGGATGAAGGGTGCCACGATAATCAAGGAAGACGAGACCCGCGCCACAACGGAACCTGAGGTTGGAAGCAAATATGCTCAAAATTGCCTCAATCTGCCTACTTGTAACGCTCGGAAGTCGGTGGAACCAGTGATTTGGTTAAGTTAGCGTTCCATCAGTAGATTGAAGGTTCGATTCCTTCCGCGCTCACCATCTCAAGTCAGTAATATCCGTTATTTACTCATCGCCCGGCCCCACCGGGATGCCCTCGGTGAAGCTTATCGACGACCAAAATCCGTCCCAACCGTAACCCACCGGATCGGCATCGCAATGGGGACCTCATGGCAAATGCGATGACTGATTCCCGGCTCAATCCAAGCAAACAAATCGAGTCCCTCTGGCGCCTGGGAGGACTGACATGGACGGAGTTGGGTCGACGAGTCTGGGAGGGAATGAACAAGACGGACTTGTTCAACCGGGCCTACGAGCTCGCCTATAACTTCTTGCTTGCCGTCTTTCCCATGCTTTTCTTTCTGATCAGCCTGCTCGGAGTGTTCGCTCATGAAGGCAGCAGATTACGCGCTGACTTGTTCACTTACGTGCAGCTTGCGCTGCCACCAACTGCCTATCAGTTGCTGCAAACCACTCTCAACGAAATAACTAGAAACACACCCGGCGGAAAGCTGACATTCGGCTTACTGTTCGCCCTCATCTCCGGCTCGGCGGGAATGACGCAACTGATCACGGCTTTGAATTCTGTGTACGAAGTCCGCGAGACCCGGTCATGGGTGAAGGTGCGCCTGATCTCGCTCGGACTGACGGCTGCGATGTCGGTGCTCATTATTGCCGCGCTCTTCCTCGTTCTCGCAGGTGGACACGTGATCGCGTATTTAGGACAAGTATTTGGCATGAGTACTGCAGCTTTTGTTGCATCGAAAGTGTTGCAGTGGGTATTCGCTTTGGGGTTCGTAGTTTTCGCCTTCGCCATGGTCTATTACTTTGCGCCCGACGTCGAGGAGCAACACTGGTACTGGATTACGCCCGGTTCGATCATCGGCGTAGCCATTTGGGCGCTGGCGTCAGGTGTGCTCCGCGCATATTTGCACTTCTTTAATACCTACAGCAAGACCTATGGCTCTTTGGGCGCCGTCATCATTCTTATGCTTTGGTTCTATGTCACCGGGCTGGCCATTCTGCTTGGGGGCCAGATCAATGCCACGATCGAGCACGCGGCTGCTGAGCACGGCCATATAGAAGCCAAGGCTCCGGGCCAGAAAGCTGCTTGATTCTAGAGCGTCGTAGAAGAACGAAAGCGAGGCGGGAGAACCAACTCTCCGCGAATTGGTTTAGGCCTACTTAAAACTTGGTGTGATATTTTCCATCGACCGAAACACCGCCGAGTTGATCGCGTGTCGCGCTCACAGACCATCGCTTGTTGATCCGATACTCACCCTGGACGATTTCGCTGCCGGCCTGGGAAACATCCGTGGAAAACGAGAACAACAGACTCCTGGTCACGCGCTGTTGAATGGCAATTCGAGCTGACGGGTTCTGGTTGTTTCCGCCGAGCGTGGGATCGATCTGCAAGCTGGAGATCCCCGCGAGCTTCTGCACGCTGCTGCTGAGTTGTCCGGCAACTTGCGAGGCAATCATGGAATCGGTACTCTGACTGCTGGCTGCCTGCTCCTCGGTTGTTTTCCCGCGCGCGATCAGATTGATGACGTCGGCCGTCGGCAATGGCGGCTCCGAAACGTACGCTGTAGTCAACTTGTCGAGGGGACCGCGCATCGTCAGAGTCAAATTGTATTGCTCGACTACTGTCGAAACGGAAACGTTCAGCACCGGATGCGTTTCGTTAGGATCGTCAAACGTAATCACGCCTCTCTGCAACTGATAGCGCAAATTGCGGTAGAACAATTCGCCGGATGTCAGCGTCGTACGTCCGGTAATGACTGGATCGGCTGCCGTACCGCCAACCTGGAGCGATGCTTGGCCCGCAATGCTGACCTGTGAGCTCACAGCGCTGAGATTTTGCTGCGATTGCACATTAATCGCTAGTTTGACCGTGTCGGCAAAACCGGGCTGGGATGGCGTGCTACCCGTGCTGAACTGGTCGCCAAATTTCGACAGATCAAAATCCGGAGTAAAGGACAGATTATCGATCGTCACGCGCCCGTTCAGCACTGAGGCGTCGGTGGTACCGCTGAACGCGAGGTTGGCATCGAGCAGTGATCTCAGGCCCTCGGGATAACGGAGGCGCATCGATTTTCCCTGCAGGGCAAGGTTGAATTGAAGGCTGGGCTTGTAGGCAATCGATCCGCCCAGAGAAACCTGCCCGCCGCCCACCTGTGCTGTCACGTTTGAGACCTGCACATGATCGTTGCCGATATCCAGAGTGCCATTCAGTTTATCGACGCCAACCGGAGCGTCGACAGTGTTCAACGCGAGATTCTGGAGTCGTAGTTGGCCCTGGATTGCCGATCCGGAAGAGCGCACATTAAGGGCGACCGTGCCCGAACTCCGCAGGTCCGGCGAAATGAGCTGAAGAATGCGAATGTCCACGGCACCTTGTGCGGTCAACGTCGGTGAACCGCCGCCACCCGCGATCGGTATGCGGCCTTGCGCAGTCAGAGAAGTGCCGGTGCCTTTGATTTCCGCGGGCTGAAGGATTACGACTGACTTCTCATAGTCGACCTTGATCGGGCGCGCGATTCCAATTTCCAGACTTTGATATTTAGCTTGAAGCACAGGAACGGAAACGTGCGCCTCAACCCGTGACTTGTCTTTCAAGGGGCCTTTAACCGTTGCATGCAACTCAGTCTGACCCTGGAATTCCTGCGGCACACTCGGAGCGTAGGTCGCTATCAAGGCGGCAAGCGGAATCGCCCCAGTGTCGATCGCCGCATCCGTATCGTAGTCACCGGTCAGGGCAACGACTCCGCGGGCGTGGATCGATGCTTCGGAGACTTTTGAATCCAGCGTGAGATTCGCCCGATGTTGCGCAACTTGAACCTCTGCCTTGAATCCCGAAATCGTATTCTGGCGGACTTGCAGCTGCGGGAAATGCACGGTCGCCACCAGTTGCGGGTCGTCCACTGTACCGTCGCCATCCACCGAAGCGTTGATGGTGCCATTGATCCCGAGATTCTTCTCCTGCACGGTCCGCAGTTTTTGCAGAACGACCGAGGGCGCATTAAGGCGCACTTTGTAGGCTTTCGTTTTCGGCGTGTAGGAGAGGTCTGCGTTGATGGCTCCGGCCTGGGTCGATACATTCAACGTCGAAACGATGGAGCCGTTTTCGGTGTGGAACTTCGCGGCGAGATTCTGAATCGGTTCGTCGTAGGCACGGGCATTTGCAATCTGAAGCGAGCCGGATCCACCTGGCTCAAGTTGACTACCGTGCAGGTCTATCGTGGACGAGAGTTCGCCGGAGACGGGAAACTCCTGTTTGGCCAGGCGCTGAAGATCACTCAACTGTATCTGCTGCGCCTGAAGATGAGCCTTAATCGGACTCGAAGGATCGTAGGCCCACTCCTTCAATGTGACGGCGCCATTGAGATTGACCTGCCCCCGATGTGCATTCGTCAATGATGCAGAGTCAATCGTGACTCCAGACGGATTGGCATGTATCGCCAGCTTGGCGCTACTCCATTCGCTACCCTCTACGGTGAGATTTTGCGCATTCAATTGCGCAGTCACTGCTGGCTTTTTCATTGTGCCTTGAAGGTTCGCGCTCAGCGTGGCGGAGCCCGAAACCGCTGGAGGCACGGATTGCGAAGCACCGAAAGAAGTCGCCAATGCAGCGAGTTGGTGTAAATCGTTCGCCACTACTTGCACCTGCAGGTTGGAGTGGTCGCTAATTGCCCCTTGCGCCGTCAGGGTTGCCGTCGGAATTCGAAATCCAGTGTCGCGCACCTGAACAGTCTGTCTCGGGCCGTCATAGTCGACGTGGAGCGCACCATTGACGGGCACCTCTTTCGCTGAAGGATTCGACCGGCTGTTGGCGCGAGCTTGTACAAATAAATCCGAGTGCGCACGTAGACTGCTAAGACTGCCCTTCCATGAAGCATTGGCCTTGCCGCCTAGTGTGCCGGAAATCGAAGCGGCCTGAATTTGTTGTGCGCCGAGTACGCCCTGGATCGCCTTCAAAGAGATGTTGGATAACGATGCCTGGACGCGTGACTCGGGGGCAGCGGAGTCTAGATGCTTCATCTCAGCCACCGCCGTCATCCGGCCGCCCAACGCCTCTACGCTTAGGTTAGTGAGTTGCAGAGTTCCGTCGCCCAAACGGTAGGAACCTTCCAACTGTCGTACCTCGACGCGCCTTCCCGATGCAACAGCGGTCAAAATGTTGCTTTCCGCTTTACCGTCTATCGCGACATTGCGGACTAGTGGTTGATCCTGGACGGTCCGATAGTGCAGCTTACCGGATAGAGAGATGTCGCCGGTTGGCGATACCGATGGCGACATCGCGGCAAAGTCCTGAGCGTGAATCCGGATTCGGTAGGCGCCGTCGGCGACGGGATTGGAATAGTCGAAAACCTTGGCATTAAGAGCGACTTCTGACGAGCCGACTGTCAACGACATCGAACGCAGATCGAAACGCTCTGGCGTAGCGTCGAATTGCAAGTTCAGGTGATGGGAAAGCGGCGCGTAATGTGCGTATTCAAGATGTCCATTATCGTAGGAAAAGGTTCCGTCATAGCGCTTGGCGAGGGATTCGAACTGAATGTTCGTCGCCAGATCATGCAGGTCCGCGGTCAGCGGTATCTTGCGATCGTTGTAGTTGATTTCACCATTGATCAGCTGAGCATGCGCAACCGCGAGGTCGAAGACGCTGGTATGGCTGCTGCTCTGGCTGGGAGGGGCAGTCGGCAGGTTGTTCTTTCCATCGCGGTTGACCTGTACATGCACCACCGGATGCTCAACCACAAGTTCGTTCAGAGAAACCTGGTGGTGGAGTGCAGACACAATCTTCAGACCTACCGTCAGTTTGTCGGCGTGCAGCAACGGCTGGTCTGTACTCTCTGTGCCGCGGACGGTAATGTTGTAGAGATGCGCAGTTAAGTTCGACAACTGAAAATCCAAGCCGCCAATCTCAGTCTTCCCTCCTGTGGCAAGATTGGCCTGCTCGACAATTTTGTGGATGGCAAACTGCTGAAAGCTGCTCGTGTGGAGATAGAAATATCCCGCCACTACAGCCAGAATCAACAGCGCCGCAACTCCTGCGGACGTCCAGCCGAGTATCTTCTTTACCTTCATGATGTCCCTAAAATGCCTGCCCCACTGTGATGTAGTATTGGAGCGGATTGATTCCCGGCACCGGGTTTAGGTTGCGTCCGATATCAAATCGGATGGGACCGATCGGCGTGACGTAGCGAAGTCCCACCCCAACTGTATTGGTGTAATTGTTGATGAAATTCTGCAGGTTGATCGCGCTGTAGACATTCCCCCCGTCGTAGAAGACCACTCCGCCCAGCGCCTTCGTGATATGCAGAGGAAAGCGGGCTTCCGAGTTGAGAATAAAAAGTTGCCGGCCGCCGACGGGCACGGTGACATTGACGCATCCGGACTGACCCTGCAGCACGTTGCAGAACGGCACAAGACGTTGCGGGCCGGCGGCATCGATCGGAAAGCCGCGCAGCGAAGTGCCACCGCCGGAAAAAAAGAGCTGACTGGTGGGAACAAAACTGCCCGCAAACGGACTGGCTAGACCGAGACGAATGCTATTCGCGAAGACAACGGAATGAACCGATTTGTAATATGCGTACTGGGCAAACAGTTTGGCGAAGTCTGCGCTGGAGCCGAAGGCTGTGGGCGTGATGCCAAGATTGATGGTCGAGAACACGCCTCGGTGCGCGTCCAGTGGCTTGTCCCTCGTATCGCGGATGATGGTCGCAGAAACTGTTGAGAGCCGCACACTCCGATCCCGATCAAGCACGAGTTGCGGGACGAGAATGTGTGAGAGATTAGTTCTGTTAAAGTCGTAGCGCACCTGCAATCGAGTATTGGTCTTGGTGCTGATGACCCTTTCCACCTCGAATGACAGATCGCCTAATCCTTCGGTGAAAAGTGGATTCTCGCTGTTTCGCTCGATCGAAAAACTGGTGAGAGACTGCCACTGAGAGTGCAGGAAGTGGGGTTGGCCGTAAGTGGCAAGAGTCCGCTGGTCGAGGCGCGATAGGAGAAGCGAAGCGCTGGCTGTCTCGGCCAGGCCGCGCATATTTCGCCGCGTAAACTCCAACACTCCCCGGGGACTCGCGAACGTCGATTGGCTGGGCGCGATCTTATTCCCATTCAATCCGATCGTCCCGCCTCCGCCCGGCACAGCCACAGTTCCAGTGGGAATGTTTCCCCCGCGATGTGAAATTTCAAAGCCGAAGCCATAGGTGAGTTCGTTGCGCTTGGCCTCGTGTACTTTGACCAGAGCCATCTCATCAGTTTGATCGGTGATGGGTTTGCGCGGCCCAACGCTGGCCCAGTCAAATACGTTCAAGTCGTACAGACGGCTTTCGCCTTCCAGTAGTTGCGCCCGGCGCATGGGCGACTCAGCCGGGATCTTCGATGTTTGCGCCATCAACGAGGTACGCGTCTGATTCTGTCCCAGGTACACAACCTGGCTCACGCGGACTAACTGGTGTTCGGCAATGGCGTACGTGATGTAAACGCGATGCGGATCGTTGAACAACTGATCGACCGTTGTCTTCACCTCCGCGTTCAGATACCCGTGGTTCAGGTAGGTGGCCTGAATGCGATTGCGGTCCTCGGTCAACTTGCGTGGAGAGAAAGGCACTCCCGAGCGAAGTTGAAATCCTTTTGGCGCCGTGAGCGCGCCATAAGGAACGTGCTGATTGCCGGCGACCTCAATGTCCTCCACCAGTGTTTGCGGACCTTCCTCGATCTCGAAGATGACATCGATCTTCGGCTCGCGATCGACGGTGTTAGCAGTGACCTTTACTTCCTCGTAGCCGCGGTCGTGGTAGACCGCCTCGATGTTCTCTTTACTCTTCTTCACCAATTTGTCGCTGACTGCGCCGTGGGTCCAGATGTGCGACTTCTTGACGCTCACCTGATCGAGCAGATCCTTTTGGGAGATGGCGTAATTACCCTGAAAGAGAATCCGATCGACCTTGTGCTTTCTGCCCCGATCGATGTTGTAAACGACGAGAATTTCGTCGGGCTTCTTCTGGAAGTCGGTGGTGACCGTCACATCGGAAAAGCCCTTCTTCTGAAAGTAATCGATCAGGTTTCGCTGACCTTCCTCCACCAGATCACGATCAATCGTGCCCTCGGAATAAATAGGGATGAGTTTCCGCATCTGGCGACCGCCAAGAAACGGAATCGAACTCAAGCGGGCTCCAGCGGTGCGTACGGTGACCACAGGTCCGACTTCAATCTTGAATGAGACGGCGACATGATTCTTGACCGGATCGTACTCGGGAGGGTTCTCCTTTACGCTGCTGGCGAGTCTGCGCTGTCCTGCGAGAGCTCTTTTCAATAGGGTCGATGCCTGAGTCAGACGCTCGCGACTGTAGGGCTTGCCCGCCTTCAGCAACCCGCCGGACAGTCGCGCTCGTAAGGAGCGGAGCGCATGCATCAGCCGCGAAGTCTCAGGTTGGCCCGGCCCGTCGAGCCTGACCGAAGAAATACGAGCCTGTTTCCCCGTCTCTATGTCAAAAGCGACGCTGACGAGCTGGTGCTCGTCATCAATCTTCGGTTCAGCGTGAACTTTGGCCTGAAAGTATCCGCTTTGATGGAAGAAGTTCAGCAGCACGTCTTGAGCGATTGGAAGGCGCGCTGGATCATAGGGATCTTCATCTTGAAAATTCACGACCTGAAGCAGCGTCGTATAGGAAAAACGCTTCACGGCGCCTGGAAAATCGATTACCCCGAGGTAGTAGGCAGGTTCCAGCAAGAAGCTGACACGCAAGCCCGTGACGTCCGGATCAACGCTGACGCGGACCTCCGGAAAGCCGCCCGCCTTCTGTAAGGCCTCGGCACTTTGCTGGATTTGTTCCTTTGAAAATGGAGTACCCGCCTTTTGTGAGACCACCGGATAGAGCGGTTCCAAATTACGGTGAGGGTTTGCGATCAGGGAAATGGCACTCACATTCTGCCCTTCATACGCTGCTTGAGGCGCCTTTGGAGCCAGTTGCGCGTTCAACAACGCTGCACTGAAGAAACAGAAGATGATGACCGACGAGCGCATAATGGCACCGGCATGCTACAGGCGAGCGGGGCATGGGCCTGGTCGACCTACGGCTCGAGCAACTGCGCGCGTGCCGAGGTGGGATGCGATAGGTTTCGGTGAGGTTGTCAAGCAGCGTCCGCAGCACCGATGTCTCTTGGGAATTCTGAGCCAGATGACGGCGCGAGGAATGGATCTCCTCTACGCCGTGTGTTCATGCCCGCGGGGCCCACAGCCGGAAGCTTTCGGTTAGGAGAAGGGCGGCCGCCGTTGAGAGCTCCGCTGATCGGAAATGTGGCTCGGCCGCCACTGGTACTCTTGGATAAGCCAGAGAAATACCGAGGCCGCCGCCCAACTTAATGCTCCGCCGAGAATCACGATCCATGGCTCATACTCGGGAAGGAGTTGAGAGATCAGCAGAGCAAATATGAACAGTCCGACGCTTCCCATCGCTCCGCCGGCTGCATCGACGGCCGCCGCTTTTCTTGCTGCTTCCGTTCCGTCGAGCCCTGCTTTCTGTCTCCTTTCGCGCTCATGCTTCTCAATCAGGGTTGCGCCCGCGGGAAAGATCGCTGGGAACGCCAGGAAAAGTCCACTCGCGCCCGGCCCGTACTTCTTTGCAATGATTGCAGTCGCCGCTGTGATTAGTCCTCCCAGGCAGAATCTCACCAGCATCTCGTGCCAGCGAGTTTGTTTCAGCGCCGTCAGATCAACCTCAATTCGCATAGGTCACCTGAGCCACAGATACCAACCGCTAAAGGCCACAGCTGCCCAGAGCACAAGGCACGTCGTGGCAACCCATAAGGCGCTCACGTCCCGTCGCATCAGAATCCAGCTCACCGCTGAAGTGTAGACAAACAGTGCAATGCTCCCAGCAATCATCGAATGGGCTTCGATTGCCGCGAATTGCCTGCCGTCCTTGATGATCGCGATGCCTAGCGTTGCCAGCGCGACCGACGGGGCCGCGCTGAACAGCCCCGCGAAACTTTTCGGTTTGAAGACGTCCCCCAACACTGAGAAGAATGAGACCGCGAGTCCGCCGATCAGGAACCGGATGATAATCTCTTTCATGACGGCCAGGGCTCCTCAATCTATTGCAGGCTGCTCTCCAGAAGTTTCAGTGCCTGCTTAGGTCCACGCGCCTGCAAGACTCGAAACTTCTTCCCTCTCTCCTGGTTGTAGTTCACGAAAAACTGTTCGATTTCTTTCAGGACGTTCTGGTTGAGGTCGTCGAGGCGCTTGACTTCCGAATAGTCCCGGCTATCAGTCGCAACGCCAATCAAGCGGTCGTTCCGCTCAGTCTCTCCATCTTCAGTCTGCTCGGCTTCGATGACGCCGACCAATCTGGTCGGAACAACGCATCCAGTGAAAGTAGGCTCGTCCATAATTATGAGGACGTCTTCAGGATCACCATCATCTGCCTTCGTGCTCGGGACAAAACCAAACGCGTGCGGAAACACCATTCCCTCCGGCAACACGCCCGAAAGAGTGAAGAAGCCCAGTTTCTCGTCAAACTTAAACTTGTTTCGGCTTCCGCTGGGAGTTTCGATCACAGCGTGCACGATTCCGTGATCCCTGTCGGCGAACGCCGGTAGCCGCACAGGACTTGCGCTATTCTTCTTCTTTCGCGACTTTGCCATGGCTCCTAAACGACCTTCGAGCTAGATATGTCACATTCCGTTACGATGTCTCAAGACGTTTGAGGAAGGCGCCGATGAAACAGTTGTTCGCAATTGTTAAAGGATCATTACAGAACGTCGCTCAAGCAATCGTCTCCTGACAAATACAGCGAAGACCGGAGGTCACACGCTTGTTGTCCGGTTTATAACTCGAATGAGGGAGCAGGGATGACCAACGAAAAGAAGCAGCGCCTCGACGAACGCTCGCCCGAACTGAAGAGCGACCTCGAAGCCCAACCGGACGATCTTGGAAAAGATCCGAGCCAGGTTGGAACCCGAAGCGCAGGCCAGACGGCGAGCGCGTTCGGTTTGTCTCACCAAGCAGAGGCCGACGAAGACTCAGTAGAGGATCTGTCCGACACCGATCAAGCTGTTGAGGCTGCTGCGGTGGAAGGCGTCGAAGATGCTGCTGATCATCCCGAGCGCCCGACTCACACTCACGAAGAATACGGCCGCCCTGATGACGTGCCACCGCGAAATCGGGACGACGAAGCCGCGTGAACCATCACATCAATCTGTAGCAATGAAGAGTGTCCAGCGGCAGGCTGGGCCTTTCTGTTTTGCAGGGTTCGGTCAGGCAGCCTCGCGAGAGGCCGAATGCGCATGAAAGACTTCGGGTTTTCCATGGGCTGGCCGATGAATCTCCTGCCTCTCATCTGGCCTTTTCTTTTTCTCAATCAGCTGCGGGATTGCGACCGTCCTCCGCGTCCGAATCGAATGGTAAATTGCCTCGATAATATGGACATCCGCGAGACCCTCCACGCCGGACGGCTCCGGCTGTTTGTCCTGCAGGATGCAATTCGAAAAGTAGGTCAGTTCTGCCGCGAACTGGTCACGCTTCGGGAAGGTTCTGATTTTCTTCTTGCCGTTGATCGTCACTTCCAGTCGTGTGCCTTCTGCATATTCGTAGGCAGGATCCGCCTGGAGAATGCCCTTGCTCCCAATGAGGTTGTAGCGGCTCACATCGGCGGCTCCAAAACTGCATGTAAATGTCGCCAGCCGTTCCCCCGGAAAACGCCGCGGCCAGGGCGCTAACCTCCAGAGGCTCGGATCGGAACAGATAGCGCGCTGCATTGATGCAGTAGACTCCCATGTCATACAGCGGACCGCCGCCCCGAGGAACCGGCTCCTTGATGCGGACATTCTTATCGGCGACCTGTTGCGCGAACTCCGAGGTAAAGGCACGCACGTCCCCTAGCCTGCCGTCTTTCGCGAGTTTGACGGCTTCGAGATTCCCCGCCTCGAAGTGCAGACGATAGGCGACCATCAGCTTCACATGGTTCCGACTCGCAGCCTCGATCATCTCGCGGCATTCTTGCGTGGTCGGCGCCATCGGCTTTTCGCACAACACGTGCACTCCTGCCGCCGCTGCGCGAACCGCATATTCTCGGTGCAGATGATTCGGGACTGCGAGGAACACCGCGTCCACGTTAGCCAGAACCCTGCTGTATTCCTCGTATGGATAGAGGTGTTCAAGGTTGTACTTTTTGCCGAGCTTGCGCAGCTTTTCGGAGTCGCCCGACACCAGAGCAAATAGCTCGGAATTACGGGCAGCCTTGAATGCGGGTAGCACCGCAACTTGTGCGATGTGGCCAAGCCCAACAACCGCAAATCGAACCTTATTCTTCGACCGACTCATAAGTCCTCCGGCACTAGGCGGCACGATCTTGCACAGCGTTCACGAGACCGGCGGAACCTGCGCAGTGCGCGCAACAGAAGATGTGCTCTCCCACTTCCACGCCGTGACCGATGATCCGGCATAAACAGTGGCCGCAGGTCGGCGCCACTGCCTGAATGGCGCACTCGAAGCTGTCAAAGACGTGCCGCTGCCCCTGAATGACAACTTCGAAGCATTTGTCGTATTCATTTCCGCATTTTTCGCATGTAGCCACCGAACGTTCCTCCGCAAATTGATTCGACGATTGGGTGCCTGATGCACCTCGGAAGTTGCACACATCTACTTCGAAAGAGTCTTGCGGGAAGACCCGCATCGCTCAGGTCCGTTTCGCGCCGGACTAACGAAAGCGCGGTATGGATTGATCGTTGGCGTACCACAACAATATTCAGGGGAACTATGGGTCAAATGCAAAGAGGAGGGGCCAATGTGTCTGTTTTGCAGAACCCCGAGACCCCTGACTCAACAACAGCCCGACATTGCAGCAGCTGTTGAGCAAGCGGCCGATGGAGTCGATGTTCTGCAGGCTTCCATCAAGATCGGGACGGTCGCCCAAATCGTTACCGCCCTCATCGCGATAATTGGACTGCTCTATCTCTTGAAGTTGGTTCTCGTCACGATCCTCGCTTCAATCCTGCTGGCCTATATTCTCGAACCGGTCCTCGCGTTGCTCGTTCGTTGGCGCTTGCCGCGCTGGCTGGGAGCTGGGGTCGTGGTGACCTTGGCTGTTATGCTGGCGCTTGGCATTGTCTACTTTTCATATAACCGCGCTGTCGATTTCGCGAACGAATTGCCGGAATACACATCGACGCTGCGCAGAACCGTGAGTAGTATCCGCTCAAGCGCCGACAAATTAGCGAATCAGGCCCGCTCGGTCGTCGACCCTCCAAAGGACCGCGAGAAGCCGCTGCCGGTGCGCATCGACCAACCGCAGGGCATCGTGCAAATGATCTCCGAAAACAGCGGCACGATTCTCGACATCTTGATGGCGGTTGGTTTCGTTCCCTTCCTTGTCTATTTCATGCTCGCCTCGAAAGAGCATGTCTACGCCAGCACGGTGCGACTGTTTCCCAAGGAGCATCGCTTAGTGGCGCACCGCACGGTGGGCAACATCTCCAAAATGATTCGAAGTTTCCTTCTGGCCAATCTCGCTGTAGGCGTGGTGAGCGGGATAATCTCGGCGATCGTATTTTGGCGGTTGGGTATCCAGTACTTTTACTTCATCGGTGCTATCAGCGGGTTCGTAACCTTGATTCCTTATCTTGGAATGTTCCTCGCCGTGCTGCCGCCGCTCGCCGGCGGCGCCGGCATCTTGCACCACGGCGGAATTATTACCGTGATTGTGACCGTCATCGGAATTCATGCCATCACCATCAATCTGATCTATCCGCGAGTCATCGGCGCCCGTCTCAAGCTCAACGCGCTGGCTGTCAGCTTATCGCTTCTGTTCTGGGCATGGATTTGGGGAGCTCCGGGCCTCATCCTCGCTATTCCGATCGTCGGAGCTTTGAAGATCATTTGCGACCACGTCGAGCCATTGCAGGGTTTTGGGTCCTGGCTGGGCGAGTAGCTTGCTTGTCAGGCACATAGCCTCCACTCATACAGTATTTAAGCAACTTTACCGCGGCGGGACTCATCTTCAACTTGACGTTTCTTGACTTGGCAAGACGCGGCGCGCCGCTCTAGTCTTCAAGTCACCCTACGAACAAGGGCGTCGCGAGCCCGGTCAAGGTAAGAATGGTCATCCAGACAGAACCCATCGTGTGGCCCGGAAGGCCCTATCCTCTCGGGGCGAACTGGGACGGCGAAGGCGTAAACTTCGCCCTATTCTCCGAGCACGCAGAGGCAGTCGAGCTCTGCCTATTCGATCAGGCAGGCCGCCGCGAATTGCATCGCGTGCGGATCAAAGATCAGACCGATCAAGTCTGGCATTGCTACTTGCCCGAGGCGCGGCCCGGACTCCTCTACGGATACCGCGTCCATGGTCCCTACGATCCGAACAAGGGACACCGATTCAACCCGCACAAACTCCTTCTCGATGCCTACGCCAAGCAGATCGTCGGCGACCTGAAGTGGAGCGACTCTCATTTCGGTTACCGCATCGACAGCAAGAATGCCGATCTCTCCATGGATCGTCGCGACAGCGCTCCCGGCATGCTCAAGGCCATGGTCATCGATCCGGCGTTTACCTGGGGCACAGATCGAGCACCGCACACTCCATGGCACAAGAGCGTCATCTACGAAATGCACGTCCGGGGCTTCACCATGCAACATCCCAAAGTTCCAGCATCATTGCGCGGAACCTATGCGGGACTGGGGACCGCTCCCGTGATTGACCATCTGCTCAAGCTCGGCGTCACTGCCGTCGAACTGATGCCCGTGCATTACTTCGTCGATGACCGACAGCTCATTGAACGCGGCCTGCGCAATTATTGGGGGTACAACACGATCGGCTTCTTCGCCCCTATGTCGCGTTACCTCGCCACTAGTTCGATTAGTGAGTTCAAGACGATGGTCAAGATCATGCACACGGCCGGCATCGAAGTTATCCTCGACGTCGTCTACAACCACACCGCCGAAGGCAATCAACTCGGCCCCACGCTGTCGTTCCGCGGCATCGACAATTCCGTTTATTACCGAACTCTCCCGGACAATCCCCGGTACTACATGGATTACACCGGCACCGGTAACACCCTCAACATGCGGCACCCGCGCGTCCTGCAACTCATCATGGACAGCCTCCGCTACTGGGTGCTCGACATGCACGTCGACGGTTTCCGCTTCGACTTGGCCGCCACTCTGGCGCGCGAGTTGCACGAAGTTGACAAACTCGGCGCATTCCTCGACATCATCCACCAGGACCCGGTGTTGTCACAGGTCAAGCTGATCGCCGAGCCCTGGGACCTCGGTGAAGGCGGATATCAGGTGGGCAAGTTTCCTATCGGATGGGCCGAGTGGAACGACCGCTATCGCGATGCCGTCCGCTCCTACTGGAAAGGTGACGGCGGTCAGATCGGAGAACTCGCCTATCGCATCACCGGCTCCAGCGATCTCTACGCGCGTAGCGGTCGACGTCCTTATGCCAGCATTAATTTCGTGACCGCCCACGATGGATTCACGCTGCAAGACCTCGTGAGTTACAACCAAAAGCACAACGAAGCCAACGGTGAAGACAATCGCGACGGTACCGACAATAACCGAAGTTGGAACTGCGGCGCGGAGGGGCCAACAGATGATCCAGCCGTCAACGCTCTTCGTGCGCGCCAGAAGCGAAACTTCCTCGCAACCCTCCTCTTATCCCAGGGAGTCCCCATGCTCCTCGCCGGCGATGAGTTCGGCCGCACACAGCAGGGGAACAACAACGCCTACTGTCAGGACAACGAAATCAGCTGGGTGAATTGGGAGCAGCTCGGCAGCGAAAAAGAACTGGTGGCTTTCGTTAGGAGACTTATTGCGCTCCGCCAGAACCATCCAGTCTTCCGCCGACGGAATTTCTTCCAGGGACGTTCCATCAAAGGCGCGGGGATCAAGGACATTCTCTGGCTCCGGCCCGACGGTCGGGAGATGCCCGATGAGGAATGGAACCAGGAGCACGCCCGAACTCTTGGTCTTTTTCTCTCTGGTTCGGCGGTGGATGAAATCGATGAACGCGGCCAACTCATCACCGATGAGAATTTTGTGTTCCTCATGAACGCTCATCATGAAGAGGTTCCGTTCACCCTCCCAACAGCCGCTTCTGGAATGATGTGGAACTGTCTCGTTGACACCTCTTTTGAGTACGCTCGCAGTCCCGGCACCGTTCACGAGCCCATGACCATGTACCCTCTGCAGCTCCGCTCACTAGCCCTTCTGGTCGAGCGCCAGCGCGAGCAAGTTCGGCAGGATCGCCGCAATGGAGCGTAAGCACGCGATGCCCTTCGGGGCCGAGGTCCTCGCCAACGGCAATGTTCGTTTCCGTTTGTGGGCTCCTGCCGCAAAGGGGGTAACTCTATGCCTCGAAAATGGCCGTGGAGCTTACCCTCTGCTCCCTCTGGAAAACGGATGGTTTGAACGGATCTCTTCCGAGGCAACCGCTGGCTCACTCTATCGCTTTCAAATTGACGACAAAATGGAGGTGCCCGATCCCGCATCAAGATTTCAGCCGCAGGATGTTCATGGGCCCAGCGAAGTGGTGGACCCAACGGCGTTTCAGTGGCGCGACGACAGCTGGCGAGGACGACCCTGGGAAGAAGCTGTCATCTACGAACTGCACATTGGAGCGTTTACAGCCGAGGGAACATTTCGCGGAGTCGAGCAGAAGCTCGACTATCTCCGTGATCTAGGCGTCACCGCTGTGGAACTTATGCCCGTCGCGGATTTTTCTGGCACACGGAATTGGGGATACGACGGTGTCTTACTTTTCGCGCCCGACAGTTCTTATGGCCGTCCCGAAGACCTCAAGCAACTCGTGCAGGCTGCCCATGCTAAGGGGCTGATGATGTTTCTCGACGTCGTGTATAACCACTTCGGTCCCGAAGGAAATTACCTGCACACATACGCGCCGCAGTTCTTCACCAACCGTCACCACACGCCTTGGGGCGACGCGATCAACTTTGACGGACCGGAAAGCCGCGTCGTGCGCGATTTCTTCATCCACAATGCGCTCTACTGGCTCGAAGAATATAACTTCGATGGCCTCCGTCTCGACGCCGTGCATGCGATCGTCGATGAGTCGAGTCCGGATATCCTCACCGAATTGGCACAAACGGTGCGGGAGCGTTTCGGTGCGGAAAAATTCATCCACCTCATCGTTGAGAATGGCGACAACACTGCGCGCTACTTAAGTCGCGACCAGGCAGGCGCCATCCGATTGTACGACGCGCAGTGGAACGACGATATCCACCACTGCCTTCATGTACTGCTGACCGGTGAGACCGACGGGTATTACGCCGACTATGCTCCCGATCCAATGCGGTATCTTTGCCGCTGTCTGCGAGAGGGCTTCGCCTACCAGGGCGACTACTCTGAGTACCATGGCGAAAATCGTGGTGAACCCAGTGCCGACTTGCCTCCGTCTGCCTTCATTTCTTTCTTGCAGAATCACGATCAGATTGGAAATCGTGCCTTCGGCGAAAGGATCACCCAACTTGCCGATCCGCACGCCCTCAAGGCGGTCCTAGAGATTTTCCTCCTCGCACCACCTCCTCCATTGATATTCATGGGCGAGGAATTTGCCGCTTCCTCACCGTTCCTTTTTTTCTGTGATTTCCACGGCGACTTGGCCGCTGCCGTCACAAACGGAAGAAGAAACGAGTTCGCCCGATTCGCCAAGTTCAATTCCGCCGAGGTGCGCGAGTCTATCCCTGACCCCAATGCGGAGAGCAGCTACCTGCAATCGAAGTTGATCTGGGATAACTTGCGCGATTGGGTCCACTCCGAGTGGCTCAATCTGTACCGAAAACTACTCGCAATCCGACAAAGCACAGTCGTCCATCATCTTGGGAAATCTCGTGTAACCAAGTGTGAGGTCTCTCAAGACAGGGAGCACAAGATCTCAGTCGATTGGGTTTTTGAGGACGGAGCACGCCTGGAACTCTGCGCCAACCTCAGCAATGAAAACGTCTCGATCTCACTCGAGCATCCAACTCTACCCTTTTACGCCAGCACCCCAGAAGCCTCCACAGCGTTCGAGCACGGTTCACTGCCGCCCTGGTCGGTCGTCTGGTGTGTGCACGAACAGAAATAATCGCTCTTTCCATCAGGTATTCTCCTCGAATCACTGCACAGAATCCTGTATGGAGCTTTCCCCCTGCCGCATATAATGTGAGCTTGAATTTTTGTTCCTCCGCGTACCTGCGAAAGATATCCCCAGAAAATGAAGCGGCTCGATCAAATTCCGACGGCGACCTACCGCCTGCAGCTCAATCCTCATTTCACCTTTCGTGACGCCGCGGCAGTCGTTCCTTATCTCAGCGAACTTGGGATCAGCCACTTTTATGCCTCGCCCTACCGGCGCGCCAGGCCAGGAAGCATGCACGGGTACGACATCATCGACCACAGCTCAATCAATCCCGAGCTGGGCACCCCGGACGACTACGAAGGCTTCGTCTCGGAGTTACATCGTCACGGCATGCGCCAGATTCTCGACATCGTTCCCAACCACATGGGAGTTATGGGCAGCGACAACGCCTGGTGGCTCGACGTTCTCGAAAATGGCGAGGCTTCTGACTTTGCCGACTTCTTCGACATCGATTGGGACCCGATCAAAGATGAACTCAAGGGCAAGGTTCTGATTCCCGTCCTTGCTGAACAATATGGGAACGTCCTCGAGAAGGGCGAACTCAAACTGACCTTTGACTCCGAGCGGGGAGAGTTCAGCATCTTCTATTTTCAACATCGCTTTCCGGTCGATCCCAAAGAGTACCCGCGCATCTTGAGTTTCCGGATCGAACCCCTCCGGGAAAAACTCGGGCCAACTCATGAAGACTTCCTCGAACTGCAAAGCATCATCACCGCGATCGGACATTTACCGGACCGCCATGGCACCGCCCCCGAGCAGAAGGTCGAGCGCAACCGTGAAAAGGAAGTGCAGAAGCGCCGTTTGGCCGCTCTGTGCGCGCGATCTCACGACATACAGGAATTCATCGCTGAGAACGTAACAACAATTAACGGCACTCCCGATGATCCCCGTAGTTTCGACGCTTTGCATGAACTCATCAAGACCCAGCCGTATCGCTTCGCCCAGTGGCGCGTTGCCGCCGATGACATCAATTACCGTCGCTTCTTCGATATCAACGATCTCGCTGCGCTTCGCCCCGAGAACGAAAAGGTCTTCAACGAGACGCACAAGCTGATCCTGGACCTTGTCGCTCAAGGGAAACTCGACGGACTTCGCGTCGACCATCCTGACGGCCTCTACGACCCGGCCGGTTATTTCGAACAATTGAGCGGTCGCTTGCGGACAGAACTGGAACCCCAAGACCGCGAGGCATATCTGATCGCGGAAAAAATTCTCACCGGCAACGAGCGCCTACCAAAACAATGGCCCATTGATGGCACAACCGGCTACGAATTTGCCAACCTGGTCAATGGACTCTTCGTGGACCGTTCAGCCGGTGACAAATTGGAGCGTATCTATCGATCCTTCACCGGCATCTCGTCAAAATTTGCGGACGTCGTCTATCTATGTAAAAGGCACATCCTCAAAGTAGTGCTCGCCAGCGAATTGAATGTTCTCGCCAATCTTCTCAGCCGCATCGCGCTTGCCAGCCGCTACACTTGCGATTTCACCCTCAACAGTCTTCGTAGCGCGCTAGGCGAAATCATCGCCAGTTTCCCCGTCTATCGCACCTACGTGAATGGTCCCGAGGTTTCTGATGAGGACCGGCGCTACGCCGAAAAAGCGGTCGTTGCCGCAAAGAAGAGAAGCAGCGCTGCCGACCTGAGCGTCTTCGATTTTGTGCAGCGCATCTTGCTGATCGACGTGTACGGCAGCGATGCTGGTTGGTACAAGCAGGCGGTACTCCGTTTTTCCATGAAATTCCAGCAGGTCACGGCCGCAGTGATGGCGAAGGGACTGGAGGACACCGCGTTCTACCGCTACAACCGCCTGGTCTCTCTGAACGAAGTCGGAGGAAATCCCAGTCGCTTCGGCACTACAGTTGAGGAGTTTCATCACGCGAACCAGCAGCGACTGTCCTGTTGGCCTGACTCGATGCTGGCTTCCTCGACGCACGATTCCAAACGTTCCGAGGATGTGCGAGCACGGATTAACGTGCTCTCTGAGATGCCCCTTGTCTGGCTCCTTCATCTTCGCCGATGGCGCGACTGGAACCGCGCCAAGAAGCCCCAGATCGATGGGCAACCTGCGCCCACTCGAAACGACGAGTACCTTCTGTATCAGACCCTCATCGGAACCTGGCCCTCCCAGCTCCTCGACGATGCCGACTGGAAGACATACACAGAACGTATCGAGCAGTACACGCTCAAAGCGGCGCGCGAAGCCAAAGAACATACTAGCTGGGCCAATACCAATTCAGAATACGAAAGTGCCCTCGTCGATTTCACTCGTGCGATTCTCGATCGTTCCGCTCACAACCGTTTCCTGGCGGACTTCGAGGAATTCGCCCACCGCATTGCCCGCATTGGCGCCTTCAACAGCTTTTCGCAAACTCTTCTCAAACTGACATCTCCCGGAGTACCCGATATCTACCAGGGAAACGAATTGCTGGAACTTAACCTGGTTGATCCTGACAATCGGCGACCCGTCGACTACGATCGGCGGAGAGAGTTGCTCGCAACGCTGAAGGGAGAAACGGCCTCAAACCACGAGTTGCCAACCCGGGTTCGAGAATTGATTTCGGCACCTGACAGCAATGCCGCAAAACAATACCTTACGTGGAAGACCCTCACGTTCCGCCGCCAACAGCCCGACCTGTTCCATCGCAGCAGCTACATCCCGTTGCTTGCAGCGGGGGAGAAATCCGAACACGTGGTCGCCTTTGCTCGACAGCATGAAGGACGCTCGATCATTGTTGCAGTACCGAGGCTCTGCGGCGGGTTGATGGGCGAGACTCACTACTCAGTGTGTGAAGAGGCGATTTGGCGAGACACCACTCTCGAAATCCCCAGCGATGGGGAGGCCTGTTATCACAATCTTTTTACTGGCGAATGTTTGCCGCTCAAACCGGGTGTAGCGCCCCGGATTCCTCTGTCTGACTTGTTTCGCAATTTCCCTGTCGCGATCCTGATCAGCGAGCCGCAACCTTCAACTCAAAGCTGCGCTTAATAAGAAGAAGAGCAGCCCCGCAGAAGAAGAGCACCCCCGCAACATACGATCCTACTCATCAGGCCCAGAGAAACACGCGTGAGGCTCACTTTAAACTGTCCAGCAATGGACAGTCCAATCTCCCAGCGAACATTCCAAGCCCGCGGGAGACACAACAACGTCATCGTATCGCCTTTGCTTTCAAAGATTTGACTGAAGCGCGTGTTGGCCATGAAGTTGCCACACCTGATGGTGATGGATATCGCCCGCCCAGAATTTAAGGAACGTAAACGCCGGCGCCAGATTGCCACGGCGGCCGTGGTCGTTGTGGTGGTGGCTGCCCTTACCGTCGTCGTGTACCGTCTGCGTCCGGCTGCGCCCACTGTCGAGCGCGGCACAGTGTGGACCGACTCCGTGAAACGCGGCTCGATGTTGCGCCAGGTGCGCGGCATTGGATCCCTGGTACCCTCGCAGGAATCCGTCTTGCAGATTCCGGCTGAGACCGAAGCCACCATTATTCGCATCCTCATGCTCCCGGGATCACTGGTAAAGGCCGACAGCGTACTCGTCGAAATGAGCGATCCTCAGGTGGAACAGGCCGCGGTCGACGCTCATCTTCAATGGAAGGCTGCCGAGGCCGAGTATCAGGGCCAGCGGATGAAGCTGGAAAGCGACCTGATGAACCAGAAGGCTGGGGCCGCCACGGTGAAAGCCGACTACAACACGACGCAGTTGCAGTCGCAAACTGACAAGGCTCTCTACGATCTCGGCGTGATTTCAGGATTGGCGTATAAGGCTTCGAAGAGCAAAGCAGACGAACTCACCATCCGCAATGGGCTCGAAGATCAACGGTTGGAGAGCACGCAGAAAGCGATCGACGCGCAACTCGCGCAAATGCAGGCCAAAGTTGACCAGATGCGGGTCTTGGCGGAGCTGAAGCAAAAGCAGCTCGACGCGCTGAAGGTCCGCGCCAAGATCGAAGGGGTGCTCGTCGAACTCCCGTTGCACGTTGGGCAACACGTCACCCCCGGAACGATGCTGGCCAAGGTTGTGCAGCCCAATCACTTAATGGCGGAACTGAAAGTGGCCGAGACCCAGGCGCGGGATGTGCAGATCGGCGAACCGGCATCGGTTGATACGCACAATGGAGTTATCGCCGGCTCGGTGATGCGCGTCGATCCCGGAGTGCAAAACGGAACGGTGACCGTCGACGTCAAACTGGTAGGCGAATTACCGAAAGGCGCCCGCCCCGACCTGAGCGTTGACGGCACTATCGATCTCGAGCGTCTGGACAATGTGCTTTATGTGGGGCGTCCGGCATTCGGGCAGGAAAACAGCACGATCAGCCTCTTCCGGCTTGACGGCGATGGACGTGACGCAACGCGCGTTCCGGTGAAAGTGGGGCGTGCTTCGGTGAATTCGATTCAAGTTATCGAGGGCTTGCACGAAGGCGACACGGTCGTGCTTTCCGACATGTCGCGATGGGACAACACGGATCGCATCCGGCTTCAGGATTAAGAACAAAAACTCAGAAATCGAGGCGAATCTTTCATGAGCGACGCTAGCC
Source organism: Acidobacteriota bacterium (assembly GCA_003225535.1). GTDB lineage: Bacteria > Acidobacteriota > Terriglobia > Terriglobales > Acidobacteriaceae > Sulfotelmatobacter. Next base: position 33,805 of record QIAL01000237.1, read on the forward strand.
AACCACTCATTCAGATTACCGATATGACGAAAGTCTTCTACACGGACGAAATCGAAACGCATGCGCTTTCGGGAGTGCACCTTTCGGTCAACAAAGGCGAGTATGTGGCCATGTCAGGACCATCGGGCTGCGGCAAGTCCACGCTGCTCTCGATTATCGGACTGCTCGACACTCCCACGGGCGGCCGCTATTTTCTGAATAACAAGGCGGTGGAGAACCTGGATTTCGCCGAGCGGGCGCGCATCCGCAACCAGGAGATCGGATTCATCTTCCAGAGTTTCAACCTGATTGGCGATCTCACGGTTTATGAAAATGTCGAATTGCCGCTGACATACAGACAGCGCATGCCGAGCGTCGAGCGAAAAGGACGCGTCATGGAGGCGCTGGAACGCGTGGGGATGGCGCATCGCGTTCGGCATTATCCGTCGCAACTCTCGGGCGGTCAGCAGCAGCGCGTCGCAGTCGCTCGCGCACTGGGCGGGAAACCGTCAATCCTGCTGGCTGACGAACCTACAGGAAATTTGGATTCGCGCAACGGCGAAGCCGTGATGGAACTGCTCGCGGATTTGCACCGTGAGGGCGCAACCATCTGCATGGTGACGCATGATCCCCGCTTCGCCAAGCATGCGCAGCGGGAAGTGCATCTCTTCGACGGCAAGGTCGTGGCCGAAGAAGAACTCAAGAAGCTGTTGGCGGATGTAGGCGCATGAACCGCCTGCTTCAAGACCTTCGTTTTGCCTTGCGGCAGTTGCTGAAGAGCCCCGGCTTCAGCGCAGTTGCAGTACTGACGCTGGCACTCGGAATCGGCGCGAACACCGCAATTTTCAGCGTTGTAAATGGAGTATTGCTCCGTCCTCTTCCGTTCAAAGATCCCGACCAGATCGTTCGAGTCTGGCACACGCCGCCGGCGAAGAGTTTTCCCGGGATCCTCACCTTTTCCGTGTCGGCCGCGAATTATTTCGACTGGCAACGAGACAACCACGTTTTCGAGCGGATGGCGATCTACAACTACCGCGGCTTCACGCTCACTAGCGCTGCGCAGCCGCAGCAAGTCGACGCTAGCGCCGTCAGTTCCGGCTTTTTTGAAACGCTCGGAGTTGCCCCTTTGCTGGGGCGCGTTTTCTCCCCCGAAGAAGACCAACCGGGGCACACAAATGTGGTTGTCCTGAGTCACCGGTTCTGGCAGGAGCACTTTGGTGCGGATCCAAACCTTGTCGGCCACATCATCGCGATGGACGGAAGGAATTTCCTGGTCGCGGGAGTGATGTCCGAAGGTTTCCGGTTCCCGGATTTTGGTCAGCTTCAGATTCAGATGTGGACGCCGATGGGGTGGACTGACCAAGAACGGGCGGTGCGTGGCGAGCACCACTCGGTTGTGATTGCGCGGCTTAAATCCGGTGTCGATGTGAAACAGGCCCAGGCTGAGATGAACACTATCTCAAGCCGCCTCGAGCAGCTCTTTCCGGCTGACGACAAGGGATGGGGAGCCCGGGTTGTGCCGCTCCAAAAAGATATGGTCAGCGATGTTCGCCCTGCACTGCTCGTGTTGCTGGGTGCGGTTGCATTTGTCCTGTTGATCGCGTGTGCGAATGTGGCCAATCTTGCCCTGGCCAGGACATTCAGCCGTCACAAGGAAATTGCCATTCGTAGCGCTCTGGGAGCGAGCTCGATGCGCGTGCTCCGCCAGATTCTGACCGAGTCCGTACTGTTGGCAGCGATCGGCGGCACGCTTGGATTAATCCTCGCCCCTTCGGGTGAGCGTTTCATCTTGTCATTTCTTGCAAATCAGATGCCCGATGCCGTTACAGTGCGCCTGGACCTGATAGTTCTGGCATTCACGGCTTGCATTTCAGTGCTCACCGGAATCTTTGCCGGAGTCCTTCCCGCCATGCGGCTTGCGAACTCCGACGTCAACCAGGCCCTGAAACAGGGGTTGGGCCGAACCGATGTGAGTTCTGGCGGCCACCGGACGCGCAGCATTCTAGTCGTTGCCGAGGTTGCGCTTTCAATCGTTCTGCTGGTTGGCGCAGGACTGATGATCCGCAGTTTTCAACACCTGCAACGTGTCGCTCCCGGGTTTGAGTCTCACGGCGTTCTCACCATGACGCCTGCGATCGCTCGCGCAAAATTTGCTCTACCCATCGAACAAGTCAACTTCTTCGAACAAGTGCTGCAGCGGGTGCGAGCGCTCCCGAGCGTGCAAGCCGCTGGCCTTGTCGACGATGTTCCTCTAGACAACGGTGGCTCGCATCAGCCCATCGCGATCGAAGGCCAGCCCGAAGTGGCGATGGCCGATCAGCCCGAAGTCGATGTCCGATTGATCAGCGCCGGCTACCTGCGATCGATGCACATCCCTTTGCTGCGAGGACGCGATTTCGGCGATCAGGACGTCAACGATAGACCGGCCTCGATTCTGATCAGCGAATCAATGGCGCGGCGTTTCTGGCGTGGCGAGGATCCCCTTGGCAAACGTCTAACGCTGACGTTCTCTCCCAAGCACGTTCGTGAAGTCGTAGGGGTAGTTGGAGACGTGAAGCTCGACAGTCTGGACCAGGAGCGCCCTTCAACGACGATTTACGTGCCCTTGGATCAGCTCGGCTCGACTGGGGAATCCAACTTTAGTTCTTTTCCCATGACACTGGTTGTGCGCACTGCCACGACTCCCGGCAGCATGGTTTCCGCTGTCACCAATGCGATCCACGAAGTGGATGGCACAGTTCCTGTTCGCGATGTCTTCACCATGGATGACGTAGTCACCAAATCCCTGTCGCAATCGCGATTCAACACGCTGCTGCTGGGCGTATTCGCCGGGCTGGCGCTGCTGCTGGCAGCCATTGGCATTTACAGCGTGCTCTCGTACAGCGTCAGGCAACGGGTGCCGGAAATTGGAATCAGGCTGGCTCTCGGTGCGCGCATGACAGATGTGTTGCGCATGGTCGTAATCGAAGGAATGAAACCGACACTGCTCGGGGTCGCGATCGGCTTGGCAGCAGCGCTCGCTATGGGACGGCTGGTCGCAAGTCTCATCTTCCAGGTCAAACCAACGGATCCGACGACCTTCCTTGCTGTGGCTGCCTTGTTGGCGTTAATCGCGTTGCTCGCTTGCGTCATTCCTGCCTACCGGGCGAGCAAGGTCAACCCAGTGGTGGCGTTGCGGAACGAGTAATCGCAAGGCCAGCGAACGCTGGGGATGGGGTGCAAACATGAGAGACCTGCTCCAAGACGCACGTTTCGCCTTGCGGCATTTCCGCAAGAACAAAACGTTCACGGAGAGCGCTATGACTACACTGGCGTTGGCCCTGGGCGCCAATACCGCAATCTTCTCCGTGGTTGAGACAGTTTTGCTGGCGTCACTCCCCTATCAATATAAACAGGTCGATCGCATCCCAGCGATGCGTGCGGGAAAAGTCGATCCGATGGTAGCGCTGCGGTACGAATGAGGAAAGTGAGAAAGCGATGACTGCTTTGTGGCAAGACCTGCGCTATGCTCTACGGAATTTCCGCAACCGTCCGACCTTCGCAGCCGTGGCGATCCTTACGATCGCGATCGGCATCGGCGCGAATACAACGATATTCGGCTGGCTGCGCTCGCTGGTCCTGAATCCGTTTCCCGGAGCCACAGATCCTAACCGCATCGTAGCGATCGAGAACACCGCATCGGATGGCGAACCGCTCACCACTTCCTATCTCGACTTCCGCGACTTCCGGAACAACCTTCACCTGGTCAACTCGGTGACGGCTTATCGAGGCTATCTGTTCTCAGTGGGCGACGCGCCGAACGTGGAGCGTGCCTGGGGTGAAATGGTGTCGGGCGGCGTCTTTGACATGTTCGGTGTCAAACCGGAGGCCGGCCGCTTTTTCTCTCTCGACGAACGCGATGACGCTCAGAACGCCCACCCGGTCGTTGTGATCAGCCACGGATATTGGAAGTCGCGCTACGGCTTGAATCCTTCCGCCATTGGAAGCACGCTGCGTGTCAATCGAACTCCGCTGACGATCATCGGCGTGGCGCCGGACGGCTTCCACGGTACTCACGCCGGGCTGGATTATGACTTCTGGGTGCCACTCACGATGTACGGACAGATGACTCACACCGGCGTGTGGATGTTGCAGGATCGCAACACGCGCAACTTTATGCTGCTCGCCCGCCTGGCCCCGGGGATCGCTATCGAGCAGGCGCGCGGAGAAGTGCAGGCCCTTGCGAACCGTATGGCGGAAACCGATGCTGACTCTAATCTGGGAGTCGGTGCGACGGTGCTTCCAGCGTGGCAATCGCATTTCGGCACGCAGGCAATGCTGCTCACTCCTGTCGCGATCCTCATGGGCATCGGAGGCGTTGTTCTCTTAATCGTCTGCGCCAATCTAGCGAATCTATTGTTGGCTCGTGCCACCGGACGACGGCAAGAATTCAGCGTCCGTTTGGCATTGGGAGCTCGACCCTGGCGGCTCATCACCCAACTGCTGACCGAAACGCTGCTGATGGTGCTTATCGGTTCCCTGTTCGGTCTGATCCTGGCGAATTGGCTGGGAGGTGCCCTGCGCTGGCTG
>QIAL01000237.1:38420-45479 GCA_003225535.1 Acidobacteriota bacterium
GGCCAATGTCAGTGACGCACTCAAGCATGGCGGACGCAGCGGAATCTCAAGTGTTCACGCACATCGCTTGCGAGGACTCATGGTGATCTCCGAGGTGGCGCTAGCGGTCGTGGCGATGGTGGGTGCGGCCCTGTTCCTGAAAAGCTTCGAGCGCTCCCGCTCGATGGATCCAGGTTTCGCGCCAGATGGAGTCGCGCTTGCGCAATTCGATTTCTCTACTGCCAACTACGATGCCCAGCAGACCGATACCTTCTGTCGCCGTTTACGCGAGCGACTGCAGCAATTGCCGGGAGTGAATGCCGTCAGCTATGACGATTCCGTGCCGCTCGGTTTTCACGGAGGCAACTGGGAGAACCTTGACGTCGAAGGATATGTGCCTGCTCCGAACGAGAACATGAAGATCTATCGCGATCTAATCTCGCCAGGCTATTTCGACTCGATGAAGATTCCGCTGATCGAGGGCCGCGATTTCGACTGGCATGACGACTCCAAGGCTCCTCTCGTCATGATCGTCAATCAGGAATTTGCCCGCCGATTTCTGCCGAACCACAGCGTGATCGGCCACAAGGTACATGGATGGGGCCAATGGTTCACCATTGTTGGGGTCGCGAGGGATAGCAAATATCATCGCGTCACTGAAAATCCGCAACCTTATTTCTATATTCCCATCCGCCAGATCTTCCGCCCGGAATATGGCCTGACATTTCACGTGCGCACTTCCGGGTCCGTGAATGAAACGATTGCGGCGGTGCGCCGCGAGGCTGCAGCGATCGATCCGGCAATCGTCCTGTTCGATGCCCAGCCCATGACAGAGTACATCTCCGCGTCGCTGTTCGGTGCCAAGATCGCCGCAAATCTGCTGACCTTGCTTAGCGGCATCGGCCTTCTCCTGGCAGCTATGGGACTGTACGGCGTGATGGCGTATTCGGTAGTGCAGCGCACTCGCGAATTCGGAGTGCGCGTAGCCATGGGAGCTAAGCCGCGCGACATTCTGCGGTTGATTCTGCGCGAGAGTGGAACGCTAACAATCTCTGGTATGGCGGCAGGATTGATCTTGGCCGCGTTGTCTGCACGGATCGTCGCCAATTCCATCTATGGTGTCAGTCCTCTCGATCCTTTGACGTATGGAGCGGTAGGTCTGGTGCTTGTAGCGGTGGCATTGGGTGCAAGCTACGTTCCTGCGCATCGTGCAACGAAGGTCGATCCGATGGTTGCGCTGCGGTATGAGTGAGAAGGGCTTTGCGATGACTGGACTTTTGAATGATATTCGCTACGGCATTCGTCAACTGGGGAAGAACCCCGGCTTCGCCGCCGTTGCCATACTGACACTCGCGCTCGGCATGGCTGCGAATACCGTGATCTTCACGGTGACGAATGCGACGATCCTTAAAAAGTTGCCGTTCCCCGACTCCGATCGCCTGGTGCTGGTGTGGGAAACATTCGGCAGGAACTCGAACAACTTCAATATTGTTTCCGCGCCCAACTACTTGGACATCGCGAAGCAGAATCACGTTTTTGAAAATATTGCGATCTTCGACTCGGCGGGCCGAGGTTACAACCTTGCTCCCACGGGAGAAAGCCGCGAACCGGAGCAGGTCTCGGGCTTGCGCGTATCTTCTACTTTTTTCGATGTACTCGGCGTCCAGCCGTTCCTTGGCCGAAACTTCCGGCCTGAAGAAGAAGAGCTTGGGAAATCCCGCGTGGTGATTCTCAGTTACGGATTGTGGAGGCGCCGTTACGACGCCGACCGCAGCCTGGTAGGCAAAACGATCCGAATGGATGGCGAGGATTTCACGGTGGTCGGCGTGATGCCGCCCGACTTCCGCTGGCAATTTTGGAGCGGGCCACGCCAGTTATGGGTTCCGGTTGGATACACCGAGACCGACAAGGGACGCGACGACAACAGCTTCGTATCTTGCGCTCGGCTGAAAACCGGAGTGACATTCGAGCAGGCACGATCGGAGATGGCGGCCATCGGTACGGGCCTCTCGCGCCAATATCCCAACGACCTTCCGAATATGAGCGCAACCGTGCAACCGATGGCAGAAGCCGGCATGGCCGAGATGCGGGCGATCATACTCGCTCTCTTTGCCGCAGTCGGATTTGTACTGCTGATCGCGTGCGTAAACGTCGCCAATCTTCTGCTGGCTCGAGGGTCGACCCGGCAAAAAGAATTCGCGCTAAGACGCGCGCTGGGTGCAGGCGCATCGCGGATTGTGCGTCAGCTATTAACCGAGAGTGTCTTGCTGGCATTGCTCGGTGGAGTAGCAGGTTTGTTGTTGGCCTGGTGGAGCGCGACAGCGTTGCCGTCGGTGCTTCCAGGTGGATTTTTACCGCTACGCGATCTGGAACAGTTCCCGCTTGATCGGCGGGTCTTTGGCTTCGCATTCCTGATATCGCTGCTAACCGGGATTGTGTTCGGTCTAATCCCAGCTATCAGCACGATTCGCGGGGAATTCAGCGCGCAATTGAAAGAAGCAGGGCGCGGGGCCAGCGCCAGCCGGAATCGTTTGCGCCATGCGCTGGTCGCGTCAGAAGTTGCGCTGGCACTGGTCGTGTTATGTGGTGCCGGACTCACCATGCAGATGTCGTTGCCGCAGGCCATCATCTACAACGGGCCGCCCGACCATCCTCTTTTCTGCCGCAACATGGATGAACGTGTGAGTGCGATTCCTGGGGTCGTAGCAGCAGGAGCAGTCGCACACTTACCGTTCCAAGGCGATGCTGGCAGAGGATTCGTCGTTGAAGGACGCCCTGATCCAGGCCCCGAGAATATGCCCGGCGCCGCGTATTCCGTCGTTTGTCCTAACTATTTCCGAACGCTCGGAGTCCCGGTCCTCGAGGGACGTGAATTTTCGCACCAGGACTCGCTCGGAGCGCCGGGCGTGATTGTGATCAATCAGGCGATGGCGCAAAAGTATTGGCCAGATGAAAACCCGGTCGGCAGAGCGATCCGCATTGGGGGTCCGAACGGTGCGCGCCTCACGGTTGTGGGAGTTGTGAGAGATGTACATAACTGGGGCCTGGACGAGAAGGTTCACCCTCAATTCTTCCGGCCTTATCCGCAGGCAGGTTGGCCGGTGATGAGTGTCGTGGTGCGGACCAAAGGCGCACCGGCGTCCTATACACCTGCGATCAAGGCGGCACTCGCCGAGGTCGAGCCCGACAGGCCTGTATCGGAAGTTGCACTAATGCAGGACGTCGTAAACGGCTCGGTCGGCTCGAGAAGATTCCCCGCCTTTTTGCTAGGAGGATTTGCGGCCCTCGCTTTGGCATTGGCAGCGGTAGGCATCATCGGAGTCGTGAGTTATTCGGTGACACAGCGCACGCGAGAAATCGGTATCCGCATGGCACTGGGCGCGGCGCGGACCGACGTACTGAAACTCATTTTGAGCGGCAGCATGGTCTGGGTTGCGGTGGGCATCGTACTCGGAATTATGGCTTCCCTTGGCCTTACACGACTGCTTGGGACCCTGCTCTATGGCGTGAAGCCCGGCAATCCGCTCGTGCTTGGAAGCGTTTCCTTTGTGCTGGCCTCGGTGGCACTGCTTGCGAGCTACATCCCGGCGCGCCGGGCGGCGAAAGTCGACCCGATGGTGGCATGGCGGTACGAGTGAGGAGAATTTATGGAGAACCTGCTTCAAGATGTCCGCTACGCCCTACGGCAACTGCGCAAGAGCCCGGGCTTCGCGATTACCGCGATTCTGATTCTAACGATCGGCATCGGCGCGAGCACCGCGATCTTTGGCTTCGTGGACGCGGCCCTGATCAGGCCGCTGCCGTACGCGGAGCCCGGACGACTGGTCGATGTCAACGAGAGCGCCACGATGTTTCCCCGCTGCAACCTTTCTTATCAGGACTATCTCGACTGGAAGAAGCTGAATCAAGTCTTCAGCTCTCTCGATGCCTACAATCAGTACGGGTATCTGCTGCGCAACTCGTCGGGAAGCGAACCTGTGTCGGCCGTAAGGGTAAGCACCGGTTTTTTCAAGACGCTGGGAGTAGCTCCCTTTCTTGGCCGAGATTTTCATGCCGGAGAAGAACAGCTCGAAGCCCCGCAGACGGTGATCTTGAGTTATGCAACCTGGCAGAAACGCTATGGCGGTAGAAAAGACGCCGCCGGTGAGACCGTTACGCTCAGTGGAGTTCCTTTCACAATCATTGGCGTGCTGCCTCAGAGCTTCCAGTTCACTCCTCAAGGCGATGCCGAGTTCTGGACCACTCTCCGCGCGGAGGACTGCAACACACGGCGGGGCTGTCACAACTTGTATGGCATCGGGCGGCTCAAGGACGGCGTCACCGTTGAGGCGGCTTTCGCCGACATGAAGGCGATTGCGCGGCAATTGGAGATCCAATATCCGGACGACAACCGCGGCCAGGGCGCCTGGGTGAAGCCGCTTTCAGAAGTATTTGTGAAGGACGTACGCCCTATCTTCCTGGCGCTTCTCGGCGGCGCAGGATTGCTGCTGGTGATCGCTTGCGTAAATATATCGAGCCTGTTGCTGGTCCGATCGGAGAGCCGCAAACGGGAGATCGCCGTGCGCGGTGCGCTTGGTGCATCGCGCATCCGGCTTATGCGGCAGTTCACCACAGAGGGGCTGGCGCTTGCCTTTGCTGGTGGCCTACTAGGACTGGCTGTTGCACAGGCAGGTATGCAGGTTCTCATGCGTCTCATCTCCAAAGACCTGATGACTTACATGCCGTACCTGTCGGGGCTGGGATTAAATTCCCACGTTCTGGCGTTTGCGTCGGCGATCTCAGTTGGCGCGACGATCCTGTTCTCAATCACTCCTACGTTCCGATTGTCGGTGCGGGAAATCAGAGAAGGATTGGCGGAGGGTGGCCGCGGGTATGCAGGGACTCTGTGGCGGCGTTTCGGAGCGAACCTGGTCGTCGTCGAATTGGCCGTAGCCGTTGTCCTACTCGTGAGTGCGGGGTTGCTGGGTAAGAGTCTGTATCGCTTGCTGCATGTCGAAGTCGGGTTCCAGCCGGACCACTTGGCCACCGTCGAAGTTGAGCTGTCTCAAGCCGACTATCCCAAAGACCCGCAGCAGTCTCAAGCCGCCCAAAAGATGCTGGACCGGCTCTCAACTTTGCCAGGCGTGCAGTCGGTAGGCCTTACCTCAGTGCTGCCGGTCAGCTTCAATGGAAACACGAGTTGGATCAGGGTTGCCGGCCATCCCTACAACGGGGAACACAACGAGGTTAACCAGCGCGACGTAAGCTTCGCATTTTTCAGCACCATCAGGGCCAGGCTTTTCGAAGGCAGATTCTTCACCGAGTTTGACAACGCGTCCAGGCCGCGCGTGGTGATTATCAATCAGACTCTCGCCAAGAAGTATTTCCCCGGGGAAGATCCGATCGGAAAAAAGATTGGGAACACAAGACTTTCACCCGACTCACTCCGCGAGGTGGTGGGAGTTGTGGAAGACATCCGCGACGGATCGCTGGATGCGGAGATCTGGCCAGCCGTCTACTATCCGTTCCCTCAAAGCCCCGACACCGACTTCAACATTATCGTGCGCACTTCGCAGTCGGAAGCGTCGCTGCTGCCGGCTATGGTCGCGGCGATCCATGAAGTCGATCCTGGCATAGGCACGATGAACGAAATGACCATCGCCAACAAGATCAACCAATCGCCCAGCGCATATATCCATCGGTCTTCGGCATGGCTGGTCGGAGGCTTCGCGTTTGTCGCACTGCTGCTGGGCGTGGTGGGCCTGTATGGAGTGATCGCCTACTCGGTTGGGCGCAGAACGCGAGAGATCGGCGTGCGCATGGCGCTGGGCGCGCAACGCAAATCGGTTTATCAGTTGATCCTGCGCGAAGCAGCCTGGCTGATCGGGATCGGAATCGTAGCGGGCTTGTTCTGCGCCGTCGGAGCGGCCACTCTCATTCGCGGACTGCTCTTCGGAGTTCGTTCCTGGGATGCGGCCACGCTGGCTGCCGTGGCCTGCGTGCTTGCCATCTTTGCGCTGCTAGCCAGTTACATCCCAGCACGCAGGGCATCGCAGGTCGATCCGATGGAGGCTCTGCGCTACGAATAAGGAGCTGAAGTGATGCATGGTTTAATACAAGACGTTCGTTACGCGGGGCGCCAACTCCTCAAGAGCCCAGGATTCGCCGGGCTGACGATCCTCACTATTGCGATAGGAATCGGCGCCGCCACCGCGATGTTCAGCCTGGTCGATCGTATCCTTTTCCGCAGCCTGCCATATCCTCATGATGAACAACTGGTGTCGGTCGGTGTGGTTGCACCAATTATCGACGGCGAGTTTCTTTTCGCCTCGAACTATCTGGACTGGCGGGAGCGCCAGACCGCATTCACCAATTTCACATCATCAACCGGCGTAAACGATTGCGATCTCACGGACGGACAACCGGTGAGAGTCGCGTGTGCTGCGGTGGCGTCCACTTTCTTGCCGACGTTCTCCGTACAGCCGTTGCTAGGGCGAAATTTTACCCGCGAAGAAGATCAGTCCAAGTCGCCCAGAGTAGCGTTGCTAAGCTACCACTTGTGGCAGGACCGGTTCGCCGGAGATCGAAACGTGGTTGGCAGGGTAATGTCCGTCGATGGCCAGTCGACGGAGATCATTGGCGTGCTTCCGCGTGATTTCGAATATCCGACGCTCGCCCATACCGACTTGGTTATCCCGGAAGCCCTCGACGAATCGATCGTGCAACGGAACGTGATGGGACCGGTGGTCCGTGTGTTCGGCCGGATGAAACCCGGCGCGACCGTGGAGCAAGCCAAAGCGGAGTTGCAGCCCCTGTTTCGCGATTTTGTGCAGTCTGCGCCCCCTCCTTTCCGGCAAGTGCTCCGCTTGCAAGTGCACTCCATCCATGATCTGCAGGTCCACGACTCTCGCCGGGCAGCTTGGCTGCTTCTGCTGTCAGCCGTTGCGCTTCTTGCGATTGCCTGTACCAACGCGGCCAATCTAGTCCTTGCCAGAAGTACGGGCCGACGCCTGGAATTGGCGGTTCGTTCTGCGCTTGGAGCAGGACGCGCTCGACTCTTCCGTCAAAGACTGACGGAGAGCGTTATGCTCGCGGTGATCG
>QIAL01000383.1 GCA_003225535.1 Acidobacteriota bacterium
GTCACGCTCAAGGACGGCCCGCACTCGCTCTTGAGCAATGGTGCGGCTGTCGTGGTCCACGCGAAAGGTGACGACTATAAGACCGATCCCTCGGGGAACTCGGGGGACCGCATTGCTTGCGGAGTGATTACGAAATAGTTTCCGCTTCGAAACCAAAACCGCAGAGGACGCGGGGGACGCAGAGGATTTTAGGCTTACTTCCTAGACCTCGGCGTCCTTTGCGACCTCTGCGGTTTTCAGTTTTTTCTTTTCACGCGCAGTTTCCCCAGCTTGCTTGAGGCTTCATCCAGGGTCTGTGGCTTCTTGCAGAAGGCGAAGCGCACCTGCTTCGCACCGTCTTTTGGATCGCGATAGAAGCTTGAGCCTGGGACGCAGGCCACACCGATGTCCTGAACCAGGTACTTCGCAAATGAGACGTCGTCTTTGAAACCGAAGGTGGAGATGTCTGTCATCACGTAGTAGGCGCCCCGCGGGAGAAAACAACGGAACCCCGCTGACGTAAGCGCTGGGATCAATTGGTCGCGACGGACGCGGTAGCCCTCGGCGAGTTTCGCATAGTACTCGGGAGGGAGGCTCAGTGCGGCCGCGCCAGCTTCCTGCAGAGGAGCAGGGGCTCCGACGGTGAGGAAATCGTGTACTTTGCGGATCGCGTTCGTTATCTTCTCCGGCGCTACCGCCCATCCTACACGCCATCCGGTGACACTATAAGTTTTTGACATGCCGTTGATAGTCACGGTGCGGTCACGCATGCCGTCAAGGGAAACCATGGAGATGTGTTGCGTACCGTCGTAGAGGATGTGCTCGTAGATTTCGTCGGTAATGGCCAATACATCGAACTTGACGCAGAGGTCGCGAATCAGTTCTAGTTCCGCACGCGTGAAGACTTTTCCGGTAGGGTTGTTCGGAGTGTTGAGGATGATCGCTTTGGTGTGATTGTCGAAGGCGCGGCGGAGTTCTTTTTCGTCGAAAGTCCACTCGCTCGATGCATCTTTCGGGGGACGCAGTTTCACGAATTTGGGTTTAGCGCCGCTGAGCACCGAGTCGGGGCCGTAGTTTTCGTAGAACGGTTCGAAGATGACGACTTCATCTCCTGCGTTGCAGACGGCCAGCAGAGTCGAAATCATGGCTTCCGTGGACCCGCAGCAGACGGTGATTTCTTTTTCCGGATCGACGGTAATACCTTGCCAGACGCCCATTTGACGGGCGATTGCGTTGCGGAGGTTCTTGGCGCCCCAGGTGATGGCGTATTGATTGATGTCAGCGGCGACGGCTTGCTGCGCGGCTTGCTTGATCTCATTTGGGGCGGAGAAGTCGGGGAAGCCCTGCGCAAGGTTGACCGCGCCGTAGAGCATGGCCTGGCGGGTCATTTCGCGAATGACCGATTCGGTGAAATGAGAGACCTTGTCGCTGAGGAAGTGCTTGGGGCGTGGCTGTTTGGTCGACCGTGCTCGCGAGATGTTTTTTCGGTTCATGGTTGAGCGCATTGCCATGAGAGGCAGACTAGCACAGGGCCAGCGGCGACTGTGCCGTTCCTGCGGAACTCTATATTTGTATGCGACTCTCGCGGCACTTCCGTGCCGGGCTTTCACATGCCGCCGCTACGCGGCTGAACTTGGGGAGACCGAAGCGGCGCGGGACACCGGCACAGGCGCTGAAGCCCGCTCTGTTGCACGCGTCTGACGCGGCCCTGAAAGGGCCGCTCTTCCACGGGGGCTGTCGACCTTTACTCCGCTATCGACATCACACCATTTTCAACATCAGACCATCCTCGACATCCCACACTCGAAATCACACTACCTAAGAGTCACGCCAGTGTCACCATTCAGTCTCAACATCACTCGCTACGGCTTGAAGCCTACGCTCTGCCAGAGTTCGGCGGTGTGATACAGGGTGCCGTTGGTGATTACGTATTCGACGTTGCGGGTGTTGTGAATGTCCTGGAGCGGGTCGCCGTCGATCAGGATCAGGTCGGCGCGCTTTCCGGTTTCGATCGTGCCCAATTCCTTCTCGAGGCCCATGACGCGGGCAGGCACCGTTGTCGCTGCCTGGATCGCTTCCAAGGGAGTGAATCCAGCCTGCACGTAGAGTTCGAGTTCGCGATGCAGGCTGTGTCCAGGAACGGATTGATCTGTGCCGGCTACGATGGGAACTCCGGCCCGATGCAGGCCGCCGACGATTGCCACTTCCTTTTGGAAGATTTTTTCTCGCACCTCGGAGTTCTCGTTTGGCGGCTCGACATCGGTGAGTTGCCCGGCAAGCTCTTCAGGAATCTTGTTGATGCCGGGCTCGAAGCTGGCGGGCGGCTTCGCGGTCGTTCCAGTGAAGAGTTCGTACAGGGCGATGGTTGGATCGACGACCGTGTGATGCTCCATCAGGAAGGCCAAAGCTTTTTGGGCCTCGGGTGAATTCAGATTGATGTTGATGATGGCATTTCTGCGGTCGGCTCGGGTTGCATTCTCGGGCAGGGGCGAGTGCATCATGTCCGCGATGTAGGAGATGTGATTGATCTGGTCTTGTCCTGCTTCGACCGCTTGAAACGCGGTGAGGCCTTCTGGAACGTGGCCGGTGACGGTCATCCCAAGCCGGTGGGCCTCATCGGTAACTGCCTTGAGTTCCTCGAGTTTGACGGAGCTGTAGATTTTCATCTGCTGGAATCCGGCGTCGTGGTAGCGATCGACCCAATTGCGAGCCTGTTCCAGAGTGTCCACTCGTTCGACCCCGAGTGCGAGGGGGCCAGTGCCGTCGACGACGCCCGCAAGCAATAGACGAGGTCCGAGGCCACGGCCTTGGGCGATGGCATCGCGCACGGCGGTGATGAATTCGAGTTCGTTGCCACAGTCGCGAACGGTGGTAACGCCGGCAGCCAGATAGATCGGTCCCCACTCGACCTGCTCGAAGTGAGCATGCATATCCCACAGGCCAGGGAGAATGAATTTTCCTTGGGCATCCACGACGTTGGCATGTTTTGGAATTTTCACCTTCGATCGCGGACCAGTCGCGACGATGCGGCCTTTGCGAATTACAACTGCCGCGTCTGCGACCGGAGCTGCCCCGGTGCCGTCAATGAGAGTGCCTCCAACAATGGCGAGGGTATCGGCGTGGCTGCCGGAAATGCCTTTCGAAATATCGGCTAGGGCGGCCATGCCATCAGCCCCGGCGCGTCCTACGAAGTCGCCTAAAGCGCTTTCGTATCCTTCGCGAATTGCCTCGAAATGGTCGAATTCGGCGTCGGTCGAGATAGCAGCCACCAGATTGCGGCTGGTGTCAAACCAGAGAGTCTCACGTCCCCAGATCAGGCCCTCGACGGTGTAGCGACCGAGCTTCTCCTCTTTTCCGCCGATCTTAATGGCGTCCTGTCCACGCGGTTCCACCTTCACGGCGCCACTCGGAAGCGTGGTGAGTTTTGTTGGCGATCCGTGCGTTGACCAGTACCGCACCAGCAGCATCTGCATCGTGGTGGGAGCGTATCCGGCAATGGTGAAGAACGCGCCGCTCGGCGGGTCGAGATCGCTCTGTTTATCGCGAGTTCGGAAATGCACTTTGCCGTTCTCAATACTTAACGATTCGTCGATCGAAGCCGTGCGCGCCGTCTTGCCCTTGATTTCGAAAGCTTGGGGAGTCAGATCCTGCGCGCCGCGAAAACTTGCCGATAGCGGAACGGGTGTGGCTCGGTCCGTGAACTTGAAATCGATTTTCACCACGATCGAGTCGTCCTGCTTTCGAACCTCGTAGGTCTCTTCTCCGAT
>QIAL01000238.1:0-7905 GCA_003225535.1 Acidobacteriota bacterium
GGCCTTCGATTCGAACGGCTTCTTGGGATCGCCGGGAACCGTCCAGAAGCGCCACAATTCCTTTCCAGTATTGGCGTCATAGGCGGCAATGGCGCCGCGCACTCCGTCGTCGGAGCCGTTGTAGCCCATGAACACCATGCCCTTGGCCACATGGGGCGCGTTGGTAATGCCGGTCTGCGTCGGCTCGCAAACCAACGCCTCCCAGACCTGCTTGCCAGTGGCCGCATCGATGGCGACCAGGCGGCAGTCGCCCGTCCCGACGAAGACTTTGCCCTCCCACACCGCCACGCCCGCGTTCGTGCGCGCCGAGTAAGAACCATTGAGCGCCTGATCCAGTCGCACCTTCGGATCAAACTTCCAAATCAATTTCCCAGTGGCTGCCTCCAAGGCGTACACCTTGGACTGCGGCGCGCTGATGTAGGCGACACCGTCGACGACAATGGGCTCGGAAACGATGCCCATGCCGCTATCGACTTCCATGTACCAAGCGAGCCCCAGTCCGGAAGCGTTCTGATCCGTAACCTGCTTCAGCGGGCTGAAGTGATGCGATTCGAAGTTGCGCCCGTTGAGGAGCCAATTGGCGCCGTCGGTGTCAGCGGCAACACGATCCGCATTTACGTTCCCAATCTTGGCAGGACTATCGGCCAGAGTGGGCGAGAGCACGATCAGAGTAGCTGCGACACACAGAGTAGTCAGAGCGGGAATTCTGAGTCTTGCGAGAGTCGATGGCGAAGGCACGGTCACCTTTTTCCGAATCAGCAGTCAAAAATGTTCAGCCACGGATTCTCAAAGGACCTTCACGGATCAAGCAATTTTCGCTCGATCCGTGCGAATCCGTGCGATCCGTGGCTTGCTGTTTTCTAGGTCTAACTCACAGCTTGAGGAACTCGAACATCTTTCTCAAGCGCCGCTTGTACTTTTCCTTTGGCTCCAAACAGCATGTCGTAGATCACGCCTCCGAGCACCCCGCCAATCAACGGGGCAACCCAGAACATCCATAACTGCTGCAGTGCCCAGCCCCCGGCAAATAGAGCAGGACCGGTGCTGCGTGCCGGATTCACCGACAGGTTCGTTACTGGAATTCCGACCAGGTGAATGAGCGTCAGGCAGAGGCCGATGGCGATTGGCGCGAATCCCTTGGGCGCGCGCTCATCGGTTGCTCCCATGATCACGATCAGGAAAAACGCGGTCAGTACGACTTCGGCCACGAAGCCCGCCAGCAGGGAATAGCCATTCGGAGAATGGTCGCCATAGCCGTTTAACGCAAACCCGTTGTGAATATCGAAGCCGATGTTGCCGCTTGCGATGATGTAGAGCACCCCGGCTGCCGCGATTCCACCGAGTACCTGCGCGACGACATAGGTCAGCAGATCTGAAGCCGGGAAGCGTTTTCCCGCAACAAGCCCGAGGCTCACCGCAGGATTCAAATGGCACCCCGAAATATGTCCGATGGCAAACGCCATAGTTAGAACGGTGAGGCCGAAGGCCAGGGCGACGCCGGCATATCCGATGCCGACACTTGGAACCCCGGCGGCAAGCACAGCCGCTCCGCATCCGCCGAAAACCAGCCAAAATGTTCCAAAGAATTCCGCCACTGCACGTTTACTCATTGGCATGGGAACCTCCTCAAGCTCCGGTATTGTGGATCGGTGGAAAAAGTCTTAGCTTGGGAAACCGAGAGGGCAAAAGCGTAGCACAACCGCCCGGCAGTTAACACTTGTCACTTAGCTAGCCCAGGGGTGGTAGGCACGCAAAAGCAATAACCACGAAGGACACCAAGAAGCACGGAGAAAGACGCTTTCCCTTCGCTTACCTTCGTGCACTTTGTAGTTTACGAATCTTGTTTGGTGGTTACGAACGCTTTCCCTGCAAGCCGTTCCCGATTGTCCGTTCTGGCCGAGGGATGCTAGGCTCAAATTCAGTGGGTTCTGCCGTTACCAATCCGCTTCAATCAGGCTCTTCCGCTTCCAGTCGCATCGTACAGTGGCTGCAAACGGCTTCGGCCGAAGTGTGGATCAAGTTCTTACTGGCACTCCTGGGATTAGGGCTGGCCTTTGCCTCAGCCCTGTTTTCCACGGTGTCCCGCGATGCCGGCAATCTCTGGGCGACGGTCATCCTGGCGTCCGTTTCCCTTGTTCTCGCCACGCTGGTCGGACTCGTGACCGTACCCTACCTGGCGCGCCGTGTAGCCGTCGAGCGCTTGCGCGAGTCGTTCGATTACGATGTCACGCGCGCCGGCATTATATATGTGCTGGTGACGTTGGTGATCGGCGTTGCAGCTCTGAACACCGGCAACAATCTGCTTTATATCGTCGTGGCGGCAATGCTGGCCGCGATCGTCGTGTCGGGATATGTCTCCGCCCTGGTGCTGCGCAACCTCGAACTCGATATTCACCTGCCCGAGCATGTCTTCGCCGGACGGCCCGTCCTCGGTCGCATTGTTCTGCACAATCCGCGGCGCCTGTTGCCGTCGTTTTCCATCCGTGTCATCTCCACCCGAAAGAAGCGCAAGAAAGTCGCGAAGCAGTGGCACTGGGAGGCTACGACTTTTGCCTTCCCATTTAATCGCCCGAAAGAAAAGCAGTGGCTGCATCTGCCCGATCGCCGGTTGCGGCGAGTAACCCTGATTCCACCTTCGCCAGGAATTTTTCAGGCAATGGCGTACTTTCCCTTTCTCGCTCCAAGAGGTGGGGCCAGCGCGGACCTCGAGTTGAAATTCGACCATCGCGGCTGCTATCGGGAAGACAGCTTCGGCTTAGCGACACGGTTCCCATTCGCTTTTCTTACCAAGACACGCCATGTTTCGCTGGCTCGGGAGATTCTGGTGTATCCGCGCATTGAGCCTACGGACGAAGCGTTTGAAATTCTCCCCTTGGTTCGCGGTGAGTGGGAAAGTTTCGTGCGCGGTCGCGGATCCGATCTCTACCGCATTCGCGAATACATGCCCGAGGACTCCGCCCGCCATGTGGATTGGAAGGCCACCGCAAAGTCGGGATCGCTGAAAGTGCGTGAATTTGCCCGCGAAGATGAGCGCAAACTCTGTATCCAGTTCGATAATCCGGAAGTCGGAGTCATTTCCGAAGCGGCTTACGAAAAAGCTGTCGATCTCACGGCCTCGCTTGCGTGGCACTTTTCCACACAGGAAGCCGAAATGTCTTATGTGATTCCGGGATGCCCCCGAACGCGCGACCTGCACGAGTTCCTGGCATGGCTGGCGGTTGTGAAACCGGTGGGAGCTAAAGAGGCTGGCGACCCGCTGCACGAACTCAGCCGTGATGCCTTCGACGAGTACAACATCGTGGTCACCGCGCGCACGCGGGGAACTGTGCCCACCGCGTTGTGGAACTCATCCTACTTCGTCTTTGTCGGTGAGCCGGAGCCGAAAGCAATCTAGCTTTCTCCTTCCTCCCAACCTTTTTCCCTTTATTTTCATCTCGTTTACGGCATATACTCGCGACCCAATCAATGCGTTGGGCCAACTCGGATTCCTGCAAGCCGGGAGGTGTCAAATGCGTATCTGCGACCTGATCAAAGATCAGGAAACGTATCAGGCGGACATGGGGCACACGGTCCTGGAAACTGTACGCGCCATGGTCGAGCGCAACATCGGGGCCGTCCCCGTCATTTACTGCGGAAAACTTGTTGGGATCTTCTCAGAGCGGGATCTTATGCGCCGGGTTGTAGCCGAAGGTCGCGATCCACGTTCTACCTGCATGGCCGAGGTCATGACTGATGATCCTTTAGCCGTCGGAACCGGCGAGGACCTGGAAACCTGCATGGCTCTAATGCGCCGTCACGGCTTTCGACACCTGCCCGTCTGCCACGAAGGGCAACTCGTGGGCATGGTTTCGCTGCGCGATATTCTGCTCCACGACCTGAACGAGAAGGATGACGAGGTCCGCATGATGCGGGCTTACATTCACTCAGTGCCCGATGCCTGAAGGCGCGGGATCTCCCAATCTTGAAGTGTAGACGCTACAGGTACCCTTCGATATTGGTGTGTCTCATCACGTCCGCCCTCATTGCTATGAATGGAACGACCCTACACGAGAGTGGGGGAGCCCCCCCACTTTCCTGGCACGAAGGTAACCTTGCCCAGAAATCCGTGCAGGGGTAACGTTACTGACGATTACCTCAGTCCATTGAACGCCAGAGTGCGAAAGGCTAGCCTAACAACTGTTAATGCCACTTACGCACACGTGAGTGGTCGCCATTTGTCCGTTTCCGGCAACTGTGTTTTTGCACCGGTAGAGAAAGTGTCCGCCGCCCTGAGACCAGAAGCTTGAGCGAAAAAACCAAGGTTCTATACTACGTGCTGTGGCTCATGCATCCCGTCATTGAGATGGGAATCGCCGCCCTCATGCTTCGCCGCGGCCAGTTGCGGAATTTTAAGTTCTTTTTCGGCTACATTCTGACCCAATTGCTGACCTTCGCAGTAGTTTTTCCCGCCTATGTGTGGCGCAGCTATGATGCGCTTTTCTCTCTCTACTGGTGCTGCAACGCTATCAGTGTGACATTCGGGTTCCTGGTCATCCACGAAGTGTTTGTGGACGTTTTCCGTATGTTTCACACGCTACGCGATCTGGGAACTGTGCTCTTCAAATGGGCGGGCCTCGTAATGCTGCTGGTTGCGGCGGTAGTGTCGGTTTCCACGAACTCGTCCGACATGCCCCCCTTGTTGCAGGCGATCGTCACCTCACAGCGCTGCGTGCGAATGATTCAAGTGGGGATGGTGCTGTTCCTGCTCTTCTTCGCGCATTACGTGGGAGTCAGCCGCCGTCAGCAAAGCTTCGGAATCGCCCTGGGCTTCGGATCATTCTCCATGATTGAGCTGATCCTTATCAGTTCATGGGTGGGCAGCCATCTTGACGGGCCTTGGATGAGCATGGCGAACATGGCGGCCTACAACTGCAGCCTGGGCTTGTGGCTCGGCTATGTGGCCGTGAAACGTCCTGCGCGTGATAGCTCCCGCTCGCTGCTGCAGCCTCAGCGTTGGGAACAAAGCCTGTCCGATATTCACCATCCGCTGCCTGCTGATTCGCTGATCCCCATGTTTGAGGGGATGGTGGATCGCGCTCTCTCTCGTACCCAGTCTCCCGCTCCTCTTGCGGAAGGTGCCGCAGCAGGAGCAGACGGTGTCGGTACTGGCAGCTTTGCCGCTCTCATTCGTGCTGCCACGAAGAAGTAGACTTCAGCTTTCCTTGCAGCCCTTTGCGCAAGTGCGCTAGAGCACTTCGAGTGCGTCCGGCTTTCGTAACAACCAATCCCGTAAAATCCTGCCGGTGCGAGACGGTCCTCTCCGCAAACAAAGACTTCCGTTTTTGTGTCTAGCGCTATGAATTTAAATAGTTTGCCACTGATGATGTGCGCGGATTTTGCGCATCTAGTGCACTGGAAGGGTACAAGAATGAAAATCGTTGCACACGACTCTTGACAAGTGCCCTATAATGCGTCGTCCGCGTTGGGGGGTTGTTTGAGGAAATCCTGCGCGGATAGGAGACGAACCCATGAAACGTACAATCAGGATTGCGATCCTGATCGTCGGACTAGTGGGCACATTCATGGCAGCGGCCGCGCCTCTGGTTCCCGCCGCGGACGGCGGCCCGCTTCTTCTGTGCCCACCCAGATCAACTCACTGCCAGTCCAGCTTGCCGACCTAAACTATGGGAAGCAGGCTATGGCTGCAAGGTAACCAAAGTAACCTGTCGTAACTGGGCCAGGTAACAAGGCTTGCAATTTTTGGGCTGACGGATCTTATAACCCCGTCAGCCTCTATTTTTGGTACTCACTGGCAGCCGCGACTATTCTGCCTTCAATGCCGCCTGCATGGCTTCCCGCAACCCGTTGGCCTCAAATACTGGCGCCTGGCACGACGATCCCGAACAAACTACCGCGAACGACTTTCCCGAACTTAGTTGCGGAAGATGGGGAAGGGTTGCCGCTAACATCGGAGGGAGATTCGAAGGAACCACATGGTTGGCCGCCAGACGCAAGTTGGTCTCGGTGAACCTGAATTGAGCCGTCGCCGCCTCTTCCAGAGAATCGCCATTCCCGTCTTCGCCGGCGATCACGACTACCTGCACCGGCTTATCGAGAAGATGGAGAACTGCGATCCCGTAGGTTGCAGCGAAGATTCCGAACTGTTCTGCCACACCCGCGAATGTCTCCAGCGTTTGCTCTGCCTTGTCGCGGTATGCTCCATCGCCGGTGTAGTGGTGCAGTCGCATCAAAGCGACCGCCGCCATGGGGTTTCCCGCGGGAGTGGGCGAATCCTGCAGCGGCTTCCTGCGAGTGGTGAGAACACCAAAGTTGGTGCCGTCGGCTCCAGGTTCCCGGTCGAAGAAGCCTCCGGAGGTTGCATCGAAGAAGCGGTCGATCATGGCGTCAGTGATGGCTTGTGCGAACTTGAAGTAACTGAGATCGGACGAGGCCTCATAGGCATCGAGACAGGCAATCGCAGTGAATGCATAGTCCTCGAGCAATCCTGCGACGTCTCGATGCTCCGCATTGGGATCCGAATAGGCGACGACGTGAAGTAGCGACCCTCGCGCAATTGCTGATGCCCCGTCCGCTGGTCTCTTCCACGTTTGGCTCAGCAGTCGGTCAAGAGAACGCAGGGCAAACCGTCGCGCCTCGGGCAGCTTCAGTATGCGTGCCGCCTGCAAATAGGCCGAGACGGACAAGCTGTTCCATCCCACGTAGACCGTCTTGTCGACAAAAGGTGTGGGTCTCTGCAAACGCGCTGCATACATCTTCCTCTTGGCCGATTCCAGCAATTCGCCCACTCGATCCAGCGATAGTTTCATCCGTGCTGAGATCTCGTCCAGCGATGCCCGCACATAAAGCACGTTCTTCGCCGGATTGTGATGCATCTCCCCGATCTCATTGATGTCATATCGCAGCGAGGCAACCTGCGCTTCATCCTCTGTCAACACAGCTCGCGCCTCGTCCAGGGTCCAAGTGAAGTAATCGCCGTCATCGTCCATGTTGATGTCGGCGTCCTGCGAAGCATAGAATCCGCCGCGCTCGCGATCGCTCAGCCACTCGTCCATCCAGCGGATGATGTCTCGCGCTACATCTGCAAAGAACTTTTCCCCGGTTGCCTGATAGGCGTGCACGTAGTTCTTCAGCAGTTCCGAGTTGTCGTACGACATCTTCTCGAAGTGCGGCACCACCCAGCGTTCATCCACGGAATAACGATGAAACCCGCCCGCAAGCTGGTCGTAGACCCCACCAAGGGCCATGTGCTCAAGCGTGGTGACGATGAGATTTTGCAGGTCCTTGTCTTTTGTGGGGACAGCCGCCCCCGGCTGTCCGGCGGAGCGCAGCTCCGCAGTGCTTGTGTAAGGACGGATGCCTTCGTCCGTCCCGCGGAGCGAAGCGACGCGTGCATATCTCTCAATCAGCAACTCCAGCGCCGACGGATGCGGAAACTTCGGCGCCGACCCGAACCCTCCATGCTGGGGATCAAACATCTTGAACGCCGACTCCTGAATCGCCTCGACGACGCTCCCCGAAACGCGTCCGCTACGCCCGTGAAACGACTCGGCCTGCACAATCGCGTTTTCGACCATCGCCGCCTGCTCGACCACATCCCCATGCTTCTCCTTGTAAGCATTGGCAATGCTTAACAGCACGCGCCGGAAACTCGGACGCCCGTACCCATCATTCGGCGGAAAATAAGTGCCGCCATAAAACGGTTTTCCATCTGGCGTAAGAAACGCCGTCAGGGGCCATCCGCCTTGCCCGCTCACCGCCTGCACCGCGGACTGGTACCGGCTGTCAATATCGGGGCGCTCGTCGCGATCCACCTTGACCGCGACGAAATGCTCATTCACGATCGCCGCAACCTCCGGATCGTCATACGACTCGCGGTCCATCACGTGACACCAGTGGCACCACACC
>QIAL01000238.1:7925-30351 GCA_003225535.1 Acidobacteriota bacterium
TTCATGCCACCGGATGGGCTGATGCATCGCCGAGCGCAGGTAGGCCGAGGAGGCGCGGGAGAGGGAATTGAGTGTTGCGGTGGTCATCCTTCAAGTTTAGCCGATCTGTCACGCGGGTTGTGCTTACCCATCACCGTTTGCGTGCTATGATCTCCGCCTTGGGAGCCGCTCAAGGCCCTTCGTATGCATCGACTAATTGCGAAAACACTTCTGTGTGTCCTCTTCGCAAGTGCTGCTGCGCTTTGCAAGGACGTAACGATCCACGGCTTCGTCACTGCCATCAAGTCGCCCACAAGCTTCGAGATCGACGACTATAAAGTTACCCGCGACCAGACAGTTTCGCTTGATCTGGAGAAGCAGCAGACCGACAATTCCCTGGATGCGTTCAAGCCCGAAGACATTCGCATTGGCACAGAGCTCGAAATCAAAGGCGACTACGACGAAGGTTCCGGTGAACTGAAGGCCAGGTCGATCAAGGTGTTTTCCTATGACACCCTGACGGCCAAGCGGACCGCTCTTTTGGAAAAACTCCCGTCCCTCACAAAGAACGACGCAGGATGGTCCGGGGTGATCTATGCCGATGGGCAGAGAATTCGGGTCACGCCCGCGACAGCCGTGTCCTTGAAACCCAACCTCGCAGAGCGAAAAAAATCCGTCAAAGATAAGAACTCCGAGGGCGCAAAACTCACGCCCGATTCCCTCAACCTCGACACCTTCGTTTCCTACGAGGGGGTGCGCCAACCCGACGGTTCCATTCGGGCGCAAAAAGTGGAATTTCAGCACGCAGAGGTATCCAACAGCGAGGCCAGGATGCGGAGGCGCTTCGCACCCACGGTGATCGAGCCGGATTACGCCAATTTTGAGCCCGGCGAGCTCAAGATGCGCTGGGCCACGTTCAAGATCATTCCTGATCACGAGGCGCAGGACTATATTTCCCGGCTAGGGAACAGCCTCATCCCAGCCCACCAAAGAGATCTGCCCGACGGTGACCCTCTTAAGATTCCGTTCAAGTTTTTTCTGGTCGACAAAAAGAGCTTCAATGCAGCCAGCTATCCCAACGGCGTCGTGATCGTGCATTCGGGCGTTTTCGACGTGCTCGAAAATGAGGCCCAACTGGCTTTTGTTCTCTCCCATGAGATCTCACATGCCGTCGAGAAGCA
The DNA here is from genome assembly GCA_003225535.1 of Acidobacteriota bacterium. Taxonomy (GTDB): domain Bacteria; phylum Acidobacteriota; class Terriglobia; order Terriglobales; family Acidobacteriaceae; genus Sulfotelmatobacter. The sequence goes on from QIAL01000238.1 coordinate 9,086, forward strand.
TGTGTGGTTTCAGCATCAATATCTCTGGAACGAATTAATCGCTCTCCGGGCTGGCGGAGCCTTCATACCATACGGCGGATCCTTCGTTGCCGATCTGCTCGCCACTGGCATTCGCAGCCAGTACTCGCGCTCGCTGGAGAATCAGGCCGATCGCGTAGGATTGGAATGGATGCTGGCCGCTGGATATGACATTCGCGAAGCGCCGCAATCATGGAAGGCAGTCTCCCGGCAGAAGGGAGATTCAGCAACGAATCCCTTTTGGTGCAGCCACGACAACAACACGACACGGCGTTCTTATCTGATGTCCGAGCTGAGAAATAACTACGCCGACGTGGATTATTCGAATCTGAAGATGGACACCGACGAGTTTCACCGGGTGGCGAATCTGGTGAAGGAGGCGGAAAGTGGTAAGAAGCCAGAACGTGCCAAGGCTGGGGAGTAGACCACTCCGCACTTATTTTGAAATCGTGCTGCCAGTTCGATATCCGGTTGCCAGGTCATCTGAGTAGAGCACTTCGGCGCCAAAGTCCGCAAAAGGCCCTGCCGACAGACATGATTTCGAACCGTTTGTTTGCATCTGGCGCCGGCGCCTCCGTGGGTGTACGATGCTGTATATTTCTTGCAGTGATCTAAGTCACCGGCCTTATCGTTAGGAAACAATCAGGCAGCCCGGGAATCCTTTCTCGGGGCCGTGGCGCATATCGAGAGGCTCCTCGCCCTCCGCATCGGATTTTCCGTGAGCGATGAGGAGGTGCCGTGCTACTCAGCATTGAAATCGCTGTCCACCAGCGTCGAGCCCTTAAAGTTCTATCAATCCCTTTGTTCTTCTTCGCGTGCGTGCCCGCGGGACTCTCACAAAAGGCACCCCCGGCAAACAGCAGTCTGCCCAAGTATGACCTTCAGACTGAGGCGAAGACCGATGGCGTGATCGATGAAGTGAACCAACTGTCGGTCGGGACCAGGAAGGATTTCACAGAACTGATCATCACGAGCGGGGCTGACAAACTCCACATCTACGTGTCCCCCAAACCATTTCAAGAGGAAATAGGTGTCAGTTTCGCCAAGGGGGACCGCATTGCCGTCACAGGTTCAAAGGTGAAGCAAGAGGCATCGGAGGTGATCCTGGCGCGAGAAATGGTGAAGGGCACGGACACGCTTATGTTCCGCGACAACAAAGGTAACCCGGTGTGGGATCCGCGCACCGGAAAGTGACTACGCCTGTGGGGAGGCCTGATGAAACTCTGTGACTCGATTGGATCGATTCTAAGGAGCAAAGACGAGAGCCGAGTGTTGTCGGTAACTCCGGAACAATCGGTCTATGACGCGATAGAGAAGATGGCGGAATACGGGGTTGGCGCCTTGCTCGTTATTTCCGGCGAGAAGCTAGTCGGTATCCTGTCGGAGCGTGATTACGCGCGCAAGGTCATCCTCAAGGGCCATTCGTCACGGGAGACTCTGGTTCGCGAGATCATGACGTACCCGGTTGTCTTTGTGAGTCCGCAGCACACCGTGGACGAGTGTATGGCCATCATGACTCAGCATCGCTTTCGCCACCTGCCGGTCGTGCAGGGGGACACAGTAGTTGGAGTGGTGTCCATTGGCGACCTAGTGAAATGGATTATCGACGGCCAGGCGCAGACCATTCATGAACTGGAAGGCTACATTACGGGAACTTATCCCGGTTAGGAGGTTGCCATGGGGAAAACATTTGCCATCGGCATCGGGGGCGCGGCAGGCCAGGGTGTGGCCACGCCGGGCGACATTTTCGCGAAGATTTTCAGTCGCCGCGGTTTGCATTTGAATGCTTATAACGCCTACCAGTCGATCATCCGTGGTGGACATACGTTCCTCACGATTCGCACGGGTCCCGAGAAAGTCACGAACATGGGCGACCGCGTGGATTTGCTGATTCCTCTGAATCAGGACGCGATGGATCGCCACCTTGGGCTGCTTACCGACGGCGCTGCGTGCCTCTATAACTCGGAAACAATCAAGCCGGGCATCGCCGCACAGGGCGTGCAACTCTGCCCACTGCCTGTTTCCAAACTGGCGGACGTCACGCGGAACAAGGTGGCCCAGAACACACTTGCTGTGGGTGCCGGTCTCAGCATGATGGGCATTGGCTTTCAGGCACTGGAGCAGGTTCTGGCCGAGCAGTTCAAGAAAAAGGGCGAGGCCGTGGTGTCGGAGAATATCGGCATAGCACGAGCCGGCTACGATTACGCAGGTGCGAATTTCCAACCCTTTGCCTGGCCCCTTCCGATGACCGCAAACCGCTATGCCGTGTTGAGCGGCAACATCGCGATGGCGATGGGCGGTGCGGCGGCGGGAGTGAAATTCTATTGCGCGTATCCCATGAGCCCTTCGACCGGCGTTCTGCACTGGATGGCAGCTCACGCTCGCAAAGCCGGCATCATGGTTCGCCAGGTAGAAGACGAAATTGGCGTAGTGAATATGGCAATTGGCGCGGCTCATGCCGGCGTCCGGTCCATGTGTGCCACGTCCGGTGGCGGCTTCGCGCTGATGACCGAAGGCCTCGGCCTCTCTGCAATGATGGAAACTCCTGTCGTAGTCATCGACTGCCAGCGGGCCGGACCATCCACGGGCGTGCCCACCAAGACAGAGCAGGGAGATCTCTGGCAAATGTTGGGCGCTGGATTCGGCGATTATCCTCGTGCCATTGCCGCGCCGCTCGATATTGGCGACTGCTTCAAACTCATCCCTGAGATTTTCAATGTCGCAGATCGCTTTCAGTGTCCTGGCATCGTGCTCTGCGATTTGTTGCTGTCGGAAGGCAGGCTGAGTGTTGACCCGAAGGATCTGGATTTTGCCGCGCCCATCGACCGCGGTGAGTTAATCACGGATGCTCCTGAAACATCGGCGTCAAATGGGGACGGTGTCTACAAGCGTTACAGGATCACCGAAAGCGGCATCTCGCCACGGGCCGTTCCCGGCGTCCCGGGGCATACCCACACTGCCGCGAGCGACGAGCACGATGAAGACGGAGTCCTGATCAGCGATGAATTCACCAACCCAACCAAGCGCCGCGCCATGATGGAAAAGCGCATGCGGAAGGTTGTAGGTATTGAAGCTGCAGTGCCTCCGCCAGTGCTATGGGGTCCGCGTGACGCGGATGTCACGCTGATCGGCTGGGGCTCAACTAAAGGAGTGATCGAAGAGGCCTGCGAGATTCTTACTGAGCAAGGCATTCCTGCCAATCAACTCCAGATCCGCTGGCTGGTGCCACTTCACGGGGATGCGATTCTTGACATCCTCAAAGGTGCCAGGCACACCATCATCGTTGAGAACAACTTCAGCGGGCAGTTCGCCCGGTACTTGCGCAGCGAGACCAGCTTTGTGCCGGATGGCCACATCCGAAAATACGATGGGGAACCATTCATGCCCCACCACATCGTCGAAGCGGTAAAGGAACAACTGGGTGGCAAGTCCAAGCTCTCTGTGCCCGCGCACGAAATTCTTGTTTGATGAAATCGGTTTGAGGAGAACAGAAAATGGCGACAGCTCTAGCGGCGACCAACCACGTAGCAATGTCGGACCTGAAAGGCAAAGTCGATCCCGATTGGTGTCCCGGATGCGGGGACTTTGGAGTGCTCGCCGCGGTTCAGAAGGCTCTGGTCGATCTGCAGATACCGAACCACAACGTGGTCACCATTAGCGGTATCGGCTGTTCGTCAAACTTTCCTGGCTTCATTAATACCTATGGCATGCACACCTTGCACGGCCGGGCCTTGGCCGTGGCCACAGGCGTCAAGCTTGCTAACCACGAGCTGACCGTATTGGTGACGGGTGGCGACGGTGACGGTTTTGGCATCGGCGGCAATCACTTCGTGCACAGCATGCGCCGCAACGTTGACCTGCTCTACCTCGTAATGGACAACCAGATTTATGGCCTCACGACGGGCCAGACTTCGCCCACCAGCCGCCTCGGCATGAAAACCAAAAGCATGCCGTTTGGAAGCGTCGAAGCTCCCGTGAATCCAATCTCGTTAGCTCTCGCCGCCGGAGCGACATTTGTAGCCCGCGGGTTCAGTGCGGAACAAAAACATTTGACCGAACTGATCAAGCAAGGTATCCAGCATAAGGGCTTCTCGTTTCTGGATGTCTTCAGCCCGTGCGTTACCTACAACCACGACAATACCTACCAATGGTTCCGCCCGCGCGTGAAGAAGCTCGAGGACGAAAAGGGATACGATGCAACGGACTGGATGGCGGCGATGGGGAAATCTCTGCTATGGGATGATGAGATTCCAATCGGCAAGTTTTTCGAACGCACCGATGTGCCGACTCTCCACGGAGCAGAGCCTGTGCTGGATGCCGGCCCCTTAATCCACGCGGACATCCGGATTCCCAAGGACGTGACCCGGACTTTCATCGAGGAATTGATGTAACGAACACGATCACCATGGGTCAAATGAATGAGAAGGAGAAATAGTGGTGGAGGCGGCGGGAGTCGAACCCGCGTCCGAAAATGTTACTGGTCAAGAGAACTACATGCTTAGTCGTGTTCATGCCCCAGGCATTACCCTGGGACGTTCGCGGCCCGCGCTCAGAACCGACAAGAAACGCGTTCCGCTAGCCTGTGGTCTTAGCCTCTCATCCCAGACGTAGAAGAGAAGAGCAGCTCGCTGTGTGACGTCCTTCGGAGGCCCACGAGCAAAGCCTCTTGGGACGGCTGCCTAAACTAGTTAGGCTGCGTATGCCATCTGTTGATTGGCAATTATCATTTTGCTCACGATTACGGGTGTGTGCACCCCGGCATGCCTCTTGGCCGCAAGCATCTCCGTCGAAGCCGTGACGCCCCCACTGGTGGGTTGGGCCTTGCAAAGAACCACTTCCAGACTAGGTTGCCCTGCCATGGAAGTCAATGTATTCGATGCCCCCGGCAGCCCTTTGGTTCCAATCTGTTGCGACGTGCTCTTGGCGCGAACGCTTCGGAATCCTTCGAGTCGACGAAAGAATCTTCGGGGTTTCGCATCCCCAGCGTTACGATGACCATCCGAAAAATACGGCGATCAATCCAATCGTGTCGATAAATCCATGGGCCAATACGCAGACCCACAAATTCCGTCCCGATAGAACGTAGGCGGCTCCCAAAACAAGCCCGGCCATTCCGGAGTCCACGACTCCAGCCGGCCCCTTGTAGTAATGCCCGTACCCGAAGAGTACCGAGACCAGAACCACCGCAATCCAATACACCGCCTTCGAACGGCCACCCGCGTCCGCCGCTCGATTAATCAAATATCCGCGATATCCGATCTCTTCGCCGATTGCTGCAAAGGTCCAAACCAGCAGGAACCACTGCAAGGTTGTCGTCAATGTATGAGTGTACCCACAGCGGGCGGTGATTCTATCTTGTAGATTTAATAAAATTAATAAAATATGGTTGACAACTTAACAATATTAATATATTTGTGGAAATGCTAGAAATTAAACGGACTCTACAATGACCGCCCCGAAGGACTGGCAAGAACTAGCCCAGATCGTCCAAGGCCAGCGAATCCTTGTGGAGCGAGTTCGCATAACCGAAAAAGATATCGCCATTGACGGCAGTTTCGAACTCCCTCAACTGGCACGCCTCTCCATGGACGACCAGATCTTCATCACTGCTTTCGTCCGCTCGCATGGTTCGATCAAGGAAATGGAGCGCATCTTCGGTGTCAGTTATCCCACGATCAAGTCTCGGCTGACGCGCATCGCCAACAGCCTCGAATTCGTCGAGACGAACCCCACACCCTCGAAGTCCGAAATCCTGGAGCGCCTGCAGCGAGGAGAGATCAGCGCGGAAGATGCGATCCGCGAGATGGAGACGTTGAAATGATTCCCTTTGTCGCTGTGGTCAGCCTACGCAACCAGGAGAGCCGCACCTTCCGGTTGTGGGTGCCGCTTTTTCTGATCTGGATCTTGCTGCTCCCGCTGGTCATTTTGCTTTCGCCATTTATCTTCCTCGCGTGCCTGGTCTGCCAGGTGAACCCATTCCGCGGGGTCGCAGTGATGTGGCAGATATTGAATGCGCTCGCCGATACGAACGTTGAAGTGGAACACCGTGCCGCCGGAATGTCGTTTCACATTCTCTAGGAGTTGACCTATGAACGAACATCGCCGCCAAATTCTGCAGATGTTGTCGGAAGGAAAGATCAGCGCCGACGAAGCTGAGCGTCTCATCGCCGCCATGGAAGCGCCGCCAGCGTTCACAACATTGTCCGATCCCGCATCATCGGGGGCGGGGAAGCCGCGTCCCAAATATTTGCGCGTAGTGGTTGATTCCGAAGAAGACGGCGGCCATGAAGGCCCAACCAAGGTGAACGTCCGCGTGCCTATGCAATCGTCGCCATGCAAGAACAGGGCGTCCCCATCGACCTGACGCAGATCAAGCCGGAGAATCTGGAAGAACTGGTCGAACACTTGAACGACTTGACCGTCGACGTTGATCAAAAAGACGCAAACACCAAAGTCAAGGTCAGAGTCTATTGTGAATAGCGAAGTGTGCGACGGCCGCCTGAAACATCCGGTTATCGCGGTGGCGTCTATTTTCTCTGCCCGACTCCTCACGACATAGATCCAGTGATCGAAACTTCGAGCTTCCCCAAAATTAGAATCCGGGCATTCCACTTCATGGCAGACTTGGACGCGGCTGTGGCGTGAACTCGTCTTATCGGGTGAACATCGCCATCAGCCGCTCTTTTACTTCGGGCCATTCACTGTCTAGAATGCTGAAATACACGGTGTCGCGCACGCGCCCCGTCCACGTCACCAAGTGCCGCCGCAGCGTCCCTTCTTCTTTCGCTCCGATCCGGAGGATCGCATTACGTGACTTCTGATTCAGCGCATCGGTCTTCAGTTCCACCCGCATGCAGCCCCATACCTCGAACGCATGCTGCAGCATCAGATACTTCGCCTCGGTGTTCACAGCGGTTCGTTGCCACGCCGGGGCAATCCACGTAGATCCAATCTCTACCCGCCGATTGGCGCGATCGATGTTCATAAATCGCGTGCTGCCAATCGTCTGTCCGGAGGTGCGCTCCACCGTGGCAAACACTACGGATTCCCCGCGATCCTGCTCGGCAAATGCCTTGTCGATCAGCTTCTGAAAGTCCTCCCGAGTCTTCATCGCATAGGGAATCCATCGGAAAATGTCGTCCAAATCGTTCTTCGCAACATCCCAGAACAATTCCGCGTGCTCGCGGCGGATGGGTTCCAGCCGAACCACCGATCCCTCCAATGTCACAGGAACAGCGATCTCCAGTGGGCTGACAGCCAGGCTCATTTTCATTTCCTTCGTGGTACTTCGTGCCCTTCGTGGTCTATGATCTCGCTTCCATTATCTTGCATCTTGCGCTCATTTCAGGCATCTCAATCAGGAACGGCATGGTGTGCCCCTGCTAAGATCGCGCGAATGCATCTCCATTGCTCTCAAAACATGACCTCACGCGTCCAAACAAAGACCTCGAAACCATGTTGTCAGGAGCGTTGTCGGTGAAGGCCCACTGTATTCCATTCTCGCAAATCCCGCATGCCACGCGCCTTTTCCAAGATCTCCTGGCCTACACTCCGCAAGTTCGAAGCTTTTATCCCCGATCCCCGTATTTTCATGAGTGGCTGAAAGAGGAAGCGGAACAGATTTCCTATGAGGCGTCGCGCCGTCAGGACGTGACCGGCATTCTCGAACGGCAGAACCGCTCCTGGAACGCGTCGGAGAAGACACTCGCCAATCTCAACCGCCTCCGTAAAGGCGCCGCCGCCATCGTCACCGGACAGCAGGTCGGACTCTTCGGCGGACCCACATTTTCACTCTACAAGGCACTCAGCGCCGTAAAATTAGCGAACGAAGCGACCGCCGCGGGCGTTGACGCCGTCCCGGTTTTCTGGCTCGCCACCTACGATCACGATCTGGCTGAGGTGAATCACGTTTCACTCCCTCGCGCCGATGGCTCGCTAGAGGTCCTCACGACCGCAAGCAAGGACGTACCAGGGGCTCCCGTCAGTTCTGTTCGCTTCGATAACGAGATCAATTCCGTAGTCGAACAGGCCGTCGGATTGCTTGGCGACACCGAAGCATCCCAAATCTTGCGTGATTCCTACCGCCCAGGCGAGACGATGGGAACCGCCTTCGCCCGTTTCTGCGCCCGCATCTTCGCGGATTGGGGCGTGATCCTGGTAGATCCCTCGGATCCCGAGTTCGGCCGTGTAGTCGAGCCGGTATATCGTGCTGCGATACAAAAGTCCGAAGAGCTTGCGGGCCGGCTCCTTACTCGCGGCAAGGCTCTTGACGAAGCCGGTTATCACCAGCAGGTAAAGGTTACGGAGTCATCGGTCTTGCTGTTTACAACGAGGCAAGGCGCCCGCATGCCGCTTTCGCGGCGCGTCGTCGCGGATTCCGCCGAGTTCGTGGTGGATGGAGTCGCCGCAGGCGAGAAGCTCTCGGAATCCGAATTGCTCAACGAGATCAGCGCGCATCCGGAGCGATTCAGCCCCAACGTGCTTCTGCGGCCCATTGTCGAAGACTATCTGCTGCCTACGCTGGCCTACACCGGCGGCGCCGCTGAGGCCGCCTACTTTGCCCAGGCTGGAGTGGTCTATGAGGCGCTCCTCGGCCGAGTGACTCCGATTCTGCCGCGCTTTTCCGCCACGATGATCGAACCCAAAGCGCAACGCCTGCTCGAGAAGCATGAGTTAACAATTGGAGATGTGTTCGAGGGGCCTGAAGCTCTGCGGCAGCGGATCGCTGCCAAGCAGTTGCCACGCGATCTCCAGGCGGCTTTTGAGGCGGCGCAGAAGTCCTTCGAAGAGAACTTCTCTGCGGTGAAGAGTGAGTTGCAGAAGCTCGACAAGACGCTGGTCGACGCTGCCGAGACCTGCCACTCGAAAATGCAGCATCAGTTAGAGAAGCTCTACGCGCAAGCCGCGCGCGCCGAGGCGCTGAAGGGCGAACTGGTAAGCCGCCACGCCGAAGGTCTCAGCCAGGCTCTCTACCCCAACAGGGGCCTGCAGGAGCGCACTATTGGAGGAGTCTACTTCCTGGCGCGGTACGGCCATGACCTGCTGCATCAGTTGTATGAAACCATCAACTCCAGCTGTCACGATCACCAGGTCGTCGAACTGTAGTTCCAACCGCGACCTTCAGTGGGGCAACAGGACTTGAACTTCTCTTCTTAGCTTCTCGTACGCCGCGTCACTAGACGATCCGTGCATTTGTTGAACAATCTTCCCAGACGGGTCAAGCACTACAAGGTAAGCGTCATCAGGCTCTTTGTAGTTGACCAGCCTCTTCAATTCCGATTCACCCTGAAGTATGGGGACGAAGTGGTCGCGCATATTCTCCTTGATGCCTTTTTTCATCCCTGAAATCACCATGCCACGAACGAAGCGCGGCACATCTTCGAGCACAGGCAGTTGATATAGCGCGAATCCTGCTTGATTACCGAATTCTGAGAAGATCTTTTGGCCCCACGTGCTGGTGGGCCCTTTCGATGCTTTGGTGAATCCGAACACGAGTACTGCGACCTTTCCCTTCGCGTCGTCAGGGAGCATGACCTTCTGTCCAGCAAAGCTTTCGCCCTCAATGCGAGGCATCGGCTGTTGATCGGACGCCCATCCCGAAAAGAGGACGGCGAGCAAGCAATTAAGAAGTTGAGCGGTCGCGAAGTGTTTTCGCATGGGTAGCGCCGGCCTCTGGCGGGCTGTCGCGAGAGCATATTGCTCTCGCAATGCTGGTGACACTACTTGCTCTCGCTAGTTGCGAGGTAAGTTCCCAACCCGATCATGATCGCGCCAGTGACTGTTCGCTGCCGGCGCCGAAACGTCGCCGAAGCCCGAATCCGCTCCCCCAACGGCCCCGCCAGCGCAATCACGATCAAGTCTGCGGTTGTATTCAGCACGACCGAGATCGTTCCCAGCGTCACGAACTGCAAAAAAACGTGCCCGCTTCCGCGAACCACGAATTGCGGAATGAACGACAGAAAGAAGAGCGCTGTCTTCGGATTGAGCACTTCCGTCGCAACGCCCTGCCAAAGCGGATTGCGGGCCGGCTTGGTATCCTGCGGAACCAAGTCGCCCGCGCTGGTTTCCTTGCGGGCGTCAAGAATCATTCTGCCGCCTAGAAAGCAGAGATACGCTGCGCCGACGTACTTCACCGTGGCAAACGCCATGGCGGACTTGGCAAGGATGATGGAGATGCCTAAAGCGGCGGCGAACACATGCACCATGCCGCCCAGGAACGTTCCGAGTGCCGACAGCACGCCTTCACGTTTTCCGCCCGCTAGGCTGCGCGCAAGAACATAAAGCATGCCTGGGCCAGGAGCGACGGCCAGCAACACCGCCGCCGTAAGAAAGAGAAAGAATCGCGTCTCATTGAACATGACAGCCCCACCTTGTTGAGATAACCCAGCTACTTCGCGAGCCAGCTTTCCAACTCCGCGAGTGACTCCACGCGAGGCAACTCGCGGCCTCGATACGCCCCGGAGACATCGAACAGCACCGCGTCCATTCCCGCGTTGTGCGCCCCAATGTAGTCCACCGAATACACATCGCCAACGTAAAGGCTCTCTGCAGGATCAGCCTTCATCGCGCGCAACGCTGCTGTAAAGATTTCCGGACGCGGTTTCTCATGCCCAACATTACCCGAGTCAGTGATGCTTGCGAAGCAGTCGCAGATTCCGCAACGGCCAAGCACCGCATCGATGCGACCATCGGCATTCGAGATCACCGCGATCGCGTACCTTGCTCGAATTCGCTCGAGTGCTTCGCGTGTGCCGGGCAGAATCTGGTCCCAATTCGCAGAATTCTGTGTGTTCTCGACGAACTGGTCGCGCACACTCGCATCGAATGCGTTCAGTTGATTCAGCAGATGAGTGTGAAACGTCCACCAGAAACCGTGATCGATCTTACTGCTGGTCAAGCCTTGGTCGAATTCCTGCTTGGTGCGACGCTCCAGTGCCTGCCACTCCTCAAAGCTGGGATGCTTTTCCGCCGCGATCGGCGCCAGCAAGCGCGCGCGGTTAGGAAAGAGTAGCGTGTTGCCCACATCGAAGAAGATGAAACGGCGCTTCGCCATGAATCCATATTACCTAACGTCACCCAGGCGTGGCAGGAGATTGACTGTGCATCCCGATGACGATGTAATATCGAGGACTCAACCATTCTGACAGGGGATACTAACGCTCGATCCGATGGCAATCGTTTTCGTCTCTGGGTTTGCTCGAACCACGCGTGCGGTGCTGGTAATGTATCCGATGGCGCGCGCCTCGGCCGCCATGTTGCCGGGGGTAGCGGTGGCGTTTTTCTCGCGCGAACCGCGACAGGACATCTACAACATTCTCTGGGCGGTTGTGTTCGGTTTTGCCACGCTGAACATTCTGAGCCTGGCCACCCGGCGCATGGAGCCAGGCCGGCGCCGCATGACATTCGGGGAGTTTTTGGCCGTCATGGTCGTCGTGGTCTCGGTTTTCCTGCTGGGTTGGGAGATGCTGAACGTCTTCCACATTTTCCCTATCAAGCTGAAGCATTAGAAGGATTTACCCGCCACGGGCCCGAAAGATTCCCGCAGATGTTCCTGAAGGAACACCTTTCTTGCGGATATGTAAGTACAATATTATAAGTACTAGGCAAGTTCATGCGGCTCATGAGTTTAGGAGTGAAAATCAATTTCAATTTGCCCGCGGATGAGAACGCCTCAACTGGCGGTGCCGTCGTTGTCCCGTCCAAGCGATTTTGCGGTATGATTCGCCTAGATGGCCAAGAAACCGCCCAATTTTGAAGTGACTTGTCCGTGTTGCAGCGCGGTACTGAAGATTGACACTGAGACCGCTTCCGTCATCGCCCATACGCCTGCCGTCAAGCCGAAGACCTTCGCCGACATGGAAGCTGCGGCGAAGGCCATGCGCGAGCAGGACAGCCGGCGGGAGTCCATATTTCAGCAGTCGGTGGAGGCGCAGAAGCACGCTTCCGATCTCCTCGAGAAGAAGTTTCAGGAAGCGGTCAAGAAGGCGAAAGAGACTCCCGACACGGGCAAGCCGATTCGAGACTTCGACCTCGACTGATTCATGCCGGCACCCACTCGTCCGCTTCTTCTCGGGCATCGCGGGGCGCGCGCCCTGCGATCTATTCCTGAAAACACGATGGAGTCATTCGATCGTGCCCTTGCGGACGGGTGCGACGGATTTGAATTCGATGTGCGGCTCACCGAGGACGAAGAGGCTGTGGTGTGCCACGACGCGAAGGTTTCCGGATATGAGGTCTCACGCACGCCAGCGAAGCAGCTTTCCCGATTGCCGCGGCTGCGGGATGTGCTCCAGCGCTACCGCGATTCCTTTCTTGATATCGAGTTGAAGGTTAAGGGGCTGGAGAGAATTACGCTCGACCTGTTCTTGCGGCACAAGCCGCGCCGGGGATTCGTTGTCTCCTCTTTTCAGCCCGGAGCGCTCAAATCGGTGCATGCCCTGGACGCCACCGTTCCACTCGGTCTGATCTGTGAGTCCACGACTCAACTCCGCCTTTGGGGCGAGCTTCCGGTCCAGTATGTGATTCCGCACCACACGTTGATCGACGCAGAGCTGATTCGCAAAATAAAAGGAGCCGGAAAGAAAATTCTTGTCTGGACCGTCAACAATCCGACCGACATGATGCGTTTCCGTGATCTCGGCGTGGACGGAATCATCTCCGACGACACGAGCCTGCTCTGCCGGACGATAGGCGTGCAGCAATCGAAAGAAACCGAAACTTGAGTGTAACCGCTGTTCTCGACAGTCAACGCTTGTCACTTGCGCTGGTTAGCGGAAAGGAATTGGAGCACTTCTCTCATTACACGATCCGATTGATCCGTTTGAAATAGGAACTGAGCGTGAGCCGAACCCTCGAGCACGAGCAGCTTTTTTGGCTGCGGGGCCTTTTCAAACCAAGCTCGTATTCGGGGTAGCCGGAGTCCCTCATCGTTTGCGTCGTCCCGCGCAACTATTACTAGCAAGGGCACCTTGATTCGCTCCGCAGGACCATTCCAATCTGCCGCGAGCAGCACCAATCCGTTGATTTCGCCGGGTTGTGAGGCAACGGAGGCGTCCGCCGCCGCACTGCCGCCGAAACTGCCCCCCACTATTGCAACCGTCTTTGCGCCGTTCTTGCGGAGATAACGAACGGCGGCCAGCACATCGAGCCACATCGGGGCTGTGTCCATATCTGAATCGCCCGGACCGTGCGATTGGCCGAAGCCGCGGAAATCAAATGCCAGGACGTGAAAGCCCGCCCTCGCTAACTGCTGCGCCTGAGGTTGCCAGCTCTCCTTTGTAAAGCGCCCTCCGTGCGCAAGTACCACGCCCTGATCACCTTCTCCGTACAGGTCGGCATATATGAGCCCACTATCCTCGGTTGCGAAGGACAGGTGTTGTATTTTTACCCCAGGTTTTTCATCCGAAGGCGTGGCTGATAGAGATGGTGCAGGTACTGCTCGTGTCTGAGCATTCCCATTGCACAAACAGAGAATCAAGAGCACTGTAAGCACTTGCAGCAAGCCGCGTATCATCGTCGTCTCGTACCGTGAAGTATAACTGTTGAAAAATCGCTTTTACACTCACAGCCCTGCCATCCCTAACACCTTCTCAACCGAGCCGTACTTCACCCTATACTGGAAAGAAACGATCAGGGAGGCATGCGTTGTGTTACCGACCTCCTTCAAAGGACTTCATGGCCGCGCTCATTGACGCGATTAGTGTCAAACGGAAGACGTTTTTTGAGTTTGAAAACACTCCCTTCTGTTGCCTGGAAGCAGAAGTGAACACGCCCACCGCTCGTGGCGGTCAAACCCTGGTACGCCTGAAGATGCGCAACCTTCTAAGCAATGCGGTCTTTGAGAAGACCTTCAAGGCAAGCGACAAGTTCAAGGAGCCAGACCTCGAGTCGGTACAGGCTTCCTACCTGTATAGCGATGGGGATGGTTCTCATTTTCTGGACCAGGAAAGCTACGAGACCCTTACCCTGAACGGCCAGATGGTCGGGGATGCATTGGACTTCCTGATCGAAGGCGCATTGGTTGAGCTGCGCAAGTTCAACGGCAATCCGATTGGTTTAGAGCTGCCAATATTCGTCGAGCTGGTCGTTGCCCAGACGGAACCGGCAGTTCGAGGTGACGCGTCGGGCGGCGGGACCAAGGCAGCCCGGCTGGAGACGGGCCTCGAAATCCGCGTGCCCCTTTTCATCAAAGAGGGCGAAAAGGTGAAAGTGTCCACGGAGAACCGGGAGTTTGCAGGGAGAGCATGAGTCCGTTCGCTACTGCGCGCCGGCGGCTATCGCGTTTCCCGCCAAAAGCGCGGCCTTGGCTTCTTTGATGCCGGCCTGAATCAGCGTCTCCCAGTCGAGATGCGGAACGGGTGATGCGGCGGCTGCCTGATAAATCGCGAGAGCATCTTTTGGACGGTTCAGCTTCTTCAGGCACAGCCTAGCGGCGCTGAGTTGTGCGGTGAGCGATTGCCGTTCGGCGGGGTACGCCTTTGCGAGTTCCTGATACTCGGAGAGAGCGCGCTCGAACTCCTGCATCTCTTCGGCGCCCTTGCACAGTTCAAGCCAGGTGACAGCCGGCATCTTGCTGCCGCCGTTATCAACGAATTCAGCATAATCTTGAAATGCTGCTTCGATCTGATGTGCTTTCAGGTGCAGTCCGCAAGTCTTGACGGTCGCATCAAGATAGGATTTCGTGTCGCTCTGCCGCGTATAAATCTGGCGCAGGAGAGCCCATGCATCGAGCGAATTCGGGTTAGCAGCGACGTAGCTGGTCAGCAGAGTCTGGGCCTCGGAGACCTGGCCATGCTCCATCATCGAACTGGCCTGCTCGAACTCGGCGTCGTTGGTCCACGCGAGGTCTTCTTCGATGGCCTTGTTGGCTTTCTGCTCGATGCCGGAATAACGAATCGCAACCGCGGCCAGCGCTCCGAAGAGAAACCCTCCGACGTGCGCCCAATGCGCCACGCTGCTGATCGATCCGAACAGGGCTCCATAGAGGATTTCGACTCCGAGCCACAGCGGCAGCAGCCAGTACGCACTGGCCTTGAAGCGCCACATTCGGAAGGGATTGCCGGTGCGCAGAAGGCGGATGATGCTGAACCACCAGATCCACGCCATCTCGATTTTCATCTTGGGGAAGCGGACCAGGAACGCTCCCATCAGCGCGGCCACGGCTCCCGACGCGCCAAGCGTAGGGGTAATGCTGCCCGGGTTGAGCCATGCGTGGAATTGCAGCGCTGCCGCGCCCGCGATCAGGTAGAACGCCGTGTACAGCCAGCGTCCCCAAACATCTTCCAGCACGAATCCCGCGAGCCACAGAAACCACATGTTACCGATCAGGTGCATCCAGCCGCCGTGCAGGAAATTAGCGGTCAGATAGCTCACGGCGCTGGGATGCGCCGGAATAAATGCGTACTGCTCGGTGATGGAAGTGGACGAGAGCTTTACGTATTGCTCGTTCAGAGAATCCATCTCCTCTTGAAGCTTCTCCGGATCTTCCATCAGCTTGATCTTGGCGTCGTAAGCGTTGATAACGTCCCGGTAGGGGCTCTGCACCTTCTTCCACTGATCCGGATGACTCTTCTTGAATCCCTCGACCAGCCGCTCTTCCTCCGGATGCATCTTCAGTTCGGGATGCACCGCGGCCAGGATGAGGATGTCAGACTTCACCTCGCCCAATTGCGGCGCCTCATCGCTCATCGACATCGTGGTGAAGAGGAAAACGACCGTGTTGATGGCGATCAGGGCCAGCGTAACTACTGGCCAGCGGCGGGCCGCCATGTTTTCATGTTTGATCGGAACTAACATCGTACTGCCCCCGAAGACGCAGAAATCCGGCTGTGTCCGCGACAGTTTAGAGGTGGAACAGGGGCATTCCCAGATGACTCACGGTCGTGGCCAATCTTTAGTAATCAGCGGGAGACGGAGCTGATCTGGTGGAGGTCTGGTCGATAATCGTCGGGCGTTGGTTGTGGCGAGTGCTTTGGACAGGGGATAAGATCAGGCGCCCAATGAGTGAAATGCGATATTACGTCAATCAAAGCCGAGCTATCAAATGTTTGTGCAGCGGAGGCCGGTCATGGTTTCGGGTGATCTGCGGTGTAGGGATGGCAGCAGGGATCCTTAGCGGGCGTGAATTCCATGACTTCGACTCTGGTGCCGTCGGGATCGTAGACATCGATGCTCCACTTGCCGTCGCGCCCAATTTCCGGTCCGTCCAGTTTTTCCACGCCGTTCTGGTGCAGTTGGCTTGCAGCGGATTGAATTTTCTCCACGCCCAGCGAGAAATGATTTTGCACACCGCGCTCCTTGGCGTCTGCCTTGGCAGGAATGTTGAGCATGTACTCGATCCAGTCGGTGCCGTCGGGGACCTGAATTTCCCACCAGTCGTCGCCGGCGTCCTTGAAACCACCATGCCAGTACAGACGGAAGCCGAGCAGGTCCCTGTAGAAGCGATCTTCGGCCGCGCGATCCCTGACGATGAAGCCAGCGTGCAGCATGCGCGTGCTGAGCTTTCCCGCGGGGGCTTTGGACCCGGTGAGAGGGTGAAGCTGCACGAAGGCGATGGAATTGCCTTCGGGGTCGTGCAGCGAGAAATACGCGACCGAGTTGATGTCCCGAGCGAGGGGGCCAACCGCGACGTTGTGGGCAAGGAGGTAGGTGCGCATCCGGCCAATGTCGGGTGTGGCAAGCGCGATTTCGAAAAGAAGGTTTGGGGGTGGAGCAGCAGGTGCTTCGGACAATAGAACTTGCTGCCGATCGCTAAGGATGAAACACGGGCGCGTCATGCCCGTGCAGCCTCCGCTGCGTGCTGGTAAGCCGAGCATTCGGCTGTAAAAATCAGTGGACTTGCGAAGATCGGTGGAATAGATGCGGACGTGCGCGATGCCCGTGATGGGCGGGCGCGTGGGCTGCTCCTGAGCAACAAGCGGGGCAGCGAGGCAAAGGCCGACGTGACATGCGAGCAGGAAGAACGCGGTTCGATTCATTTGTGCCTCAAGGGATTCTGACATGGAATTGAGTCGTGCCCTGCCCAATAGAGCAAATTCATGTTAGTGATCTTGGTCGTGCGTATTTCGGTTTTCCAAACGAGCCAGCTCGGTTGCTTCGATCTTAGTCCGAATGCCTTTCGACGCGGATAGGTTCTGTGCATAGCACGATACTCCCAGCACGAGTCGAGGCGACATAGATCCTACCCGAGGTCGGTGAGATCGTATCGCCATCATTGAGAAGTGTCCACTGACGACGCGACATCCTGCGCCGTGCGTGGCCAAGATTTTTGAGATGACCATGGCTCGACTCACCTCCCATCTCTAACTCGTGGCCCAATGGCGGCCTTGCGTGCCATGGGATTCGGATGGCATAGATCGCACACAGGATCCACTGCGTCGCGCAACCATGAACTTCAACTGACAGCGGGAGCAAGCAGCAAGAACAGGAGTCTTTCCACGGTACTTGAGAACCGAAAATCCACTTCATTCACCACGGGCGGTGAGAGTTTGACGCGGACTTGCCCGCTTTAGAACAGAATGCGCGGGCTGTGGAAAACAAAACCGGTTAATGAAATGACTATTAATCCGCCGCTGCTTCCAGGGCGGATCCCATGCGGGCAGGGCGCTGCAGGAAGGCGGCGCGTTCGGTTTCAAACTGCTCGAGATTCGCTCCGAACTCCTGTTCTCTCCATCCCATGACGGCGCCAATGCGCAAAGCCGCTTCGCGGCTGCAGGATTCGGACCAGCAAGCGCCCAGCGCAACCGGCACGCGCCTCAGCAGCACGTCGCCCAGAGTGACGGCATATTCGTTCCGGTAGGCCTCGACGACTTCCGCCACAATGTGAGAGGTGTGTGGACAGATTGGTGCGCGGAGATCGGCGCCGACCAGAGCCATGCGAGCGATATCCATTGCATGCTGACCGTGCCATTCCATCATGCCACGGGCGGTTTCTTCGCTGACCGATCCGGCGCGCGCGATTTCGATGACTTCCTGATCGAGTAGAGGGTCGAGCGAACTGCCGGGGCCGACTGTCACCGTCTTCGGTTCTTCAACCGAGATCCCGATCTTGCGCGCGCACTCGCGGGCGAGGGAAGCGGCGGTCGTGAGCTTTCCGCCGATCACGGAAATCATGCGCGCGGCGCCTTCGTCGCTGTGGTCGTGCAAGAAGTGACGGCGCGTCACGGCAGACGGCTTGTCACCCGGCGAGTTCGGCAGCGGCCGGATTCCCGCGAACGCGTACTTGATGTCGTGCGCCGAAAGCTTCGCCTTGGGGAACAGCCCGGCCGCGGTTTGCAGCAAGTATTCGATCTCCTGCTGAGAGGCCGAGGTCTTTCCCGGATCGCCGCTATCCGGTACTTCGGTCGTGCCCACAAGAATCTGCTCGTTCCACGGCAGCACAAAGACGGGGCGTCCGTCAGCGGCTTCGGTATAGAGGGCTGCGGTTGGTGCGCCGGAGAATCTCGGCAGAACGATGTGCGATCCGCGCACGCCCCCGATCATCGGTTTCTTCGTGCGCACAGTCGAGCGCTGGCAAATGCGATCGGCCCACGGGCCGGTGCAGTTGATAATCCAACTGGCGTCGACCCGTTGATCCTTCCCCGTGGTACGGTCACGCAAGAGCACCCCGCGGGCGCGTCCCTGACCGATATCGACGGCCAGCACCTCGCAGTGATTGCGGACCACCGCGCCGGCGGCCGCGGCTTCCAGCATCCACTCGGCTACGAGGCGCTCGGGAAATTCGCACTGAGCGTCCTCGAAGTTGAGCATCAGCCACTGATGGCCGGCGTCAAGCGCGCGTTGCACGCGAGCCATCTCTATCTCGCTCAGGTCCGGGGACCTCTTCTTGGCCATCCGTTGATAAAGCCAGAGACCAGCGCGAACCTTCATGGCACTGCGCTGGCTATTCTCGTTCAGCAAAAACAGGAAGTGTACGGGATGTACCAGGTGAGAGCGTTCGCGGAGCAGGCGTTCACGCTCGCGCACCGATTCGCGTACCAGATCAAGTTCGCCATGCTCCAGGTATCGCAGGCCGCCATGGATGATGCGTGTCGACCGGCTGGTCACTCCGGAAGCGAAATCGTTCTGCTCGACCAACAGAGTGCGCTTGCCGGCGCGGGCACACTCGCGCGCGATAGCCACTCCATTGATGCCGCCTCCGATGACCACCACCTGAAAGTGCTGTCCTTCCAGTGAGAATCGAGGTTTTATGGCTAAGGTCATGTATATACGTCAGATACAGATGTTTCGCCGAACGGCATGAAATCCTTCTGCCTGGGAGAACACGTTAACCTGTGTTCATTTTGCGCCATCGGAAGAAAGAGATGTAGGTGACGATGGTCCATTCGACTCTGGCGCAAAACCATCCCCTGAAATGATACCGAAAGTAACGTCGTAGCGTAGGACTTGACTATGGGTTCGTTGATGAGCCGCGGCATGAAACATCTTTGAAAGAAGTCAAAATCCCCACCCTGTCGCAAACTGCGGGACAAGGGTGGGGCACCCGCTCGAGCTTCGGATTCGGCGCTACTGCTACGCAGTCTTCCGAAGCGGTTTGTCCTGCGCTCGTTCGCTGAATAGTTGGATCATCTCGCGGTTGAACGCGGGAATGTCGTCAGGCTTGCGGCTGGTCACGATCTGGCCATCGCGAACGCATTCCTTATCGACCCAATTCGCACCGGCGTTTCTCAGGTCGGTTTTCAGCGAGGGCCATGAGGTCACTTTCTTGCCGCGTACGGCATCTGCCTCCACTAGCGACCACGGTCCGTGGCAGATCGAGGCGACTGGCTTGCCTTCGTCCGTGAAATGCTTCACGAATTTGACTGCCTCGGGAATCATGCGGAGATTGTCGGGATTCATCACTCCGCCCGGCAGGAGCAGCGCATCGAATTCTTCCGGATTGGCAGCCTTGAGTGGAACGTCTACTGTCACTTCATCGCCCCATTCCTTCATATTCCAGCCTTTTACTTTCTTGTCGGCGGGAGAGACGACTTGAGTTGTGGCTCCGGCCTCGTCCAGTGCCTTGCGAGGCTCGAGCAACTCCACTTGTTCGAAACCGTCAGCGACGAGGATTGCGATTTTCTTTCCTTGAAGATTATTGTTCGCCATAATGTTCATCCTTTTGAGGTTGAATTGAATTGTCCTGATCTAAGAAGTAAGCAATGAGTTTTCGCAGAGGTAGGATGCGGTGGTTTTGGGTGCGGTTGGCATCCGATGGTGTTGATGACGCCGGTGGAAATTGGCATGCGTTGCTTCGCGCCTCCGCTGTCATTTACATTGGTTGCCGAATGCCCACCACAGGAGAGCGCTTCGAACGAGCGGTCGCCATCATGGAACGTCTAAGGGCCCCGGGCGGCTGCCCCTGGGATCGAGAACAGACCTTCGACTCCATCAAGCCCTACACCCTGGAAGAGACCTACGAGGTCTTGGAAGCAATCGATAATCGCGACTGGCCCGAGCTTGCCGGCGAACTCGGCGACCTGCTGCTGCAGGTGCTCTTCTACGCGGAGATGGCGCAGGAACAGTCGTCGTTCTCGATTGACGATGTTCTCGACCGGCTTTCCAGCAAGCTGATCAACCGGCATCCGCATGTGTTTGGGGACGTGAAGGCCGATACCTCGGATGAGGTGAAGCGCAATTGGGAAGCTTTGAAGCTGGAAGAGAGAAAGCAGAAAAAGGGAAGCGAGGAAGCCGGCGCAAAATCCGAAAAGCGTTCGATCCTGGCGGGAGTTTCCTCGAAGATGCCTGCGCTGCTCGAGGCGCAAAAGCTCAGTGCGCGAGCGGCACAGGTTGGATTCGACTGGCCCGACGTTGAGGGACTCTTTGACAAGCTGCACGAGGAAACTGAGGAATTGCGCGAGCAGCTTAAGGAATTCCCCGCTCCGGGACCACGTCCGCAGGGACGAGGCGTTGCCTCGTCGGGCCACACCGTGGTCCCGGAGCCGTTGCAAGCGCAGCTGGAGGAAGAAGTCGGCGATTTATTCTTCGTCCTGGTGAACATCGCCCGCTATCTCTCTGTCGATCCAGAGTCTGCTCTGCGCAAGACTAACCGTAAGTTTCGACGCCGGTTTCAGTGGATGGAGGCGCGACTCCATGAGGCGGGCCGCTCTGCCGATGAAGCCCCCACGGAAGAACTCGAATCGCTATGGCAACAGGCCAAAGCTCACGAACGAGACGCAGAGGAGAGGAGCGCGTGAGCGCGGCGACCGTCGAACTCCGGCGATGTCACGGGATTGAAGAGTTTCGCGCATGTGTCGCCTTGCAGAAGGAAG
>QIAL01000384.1 GCA_003225535.1 Acidobacteriota bacterium
GACGAGAAGGGATTCACGCGAGAGGAGCCGGGCACGCCGAATGCGCAGGTATGTTTGCAATCGAATCCGGAGGATTTTTTTCAGTTCTACTTGAGACGAGTTGGGTCGTAGACAGTCGTTGGTCGTTTGCCATCTAAAGTCAAAGTCCCCACCCTGTCGCAGAAAACGCGACAAGGATGGGGCACCCGGGTGGATATGAAAATGACAGAGAGTGGGCGACGGGGATTTCTTAAGAGCGCGGGTGCGGGGATTGCTGGGGTTACGGGAGTTGCCATCGGAGCAAGTATTTCGACATCTGCCACGCAGAGCTCGGCTAATCCTTCACAGCTCTTCGTTGACGCGCGGGCGTTTGGAGCTGTGGGCGATGGCAAGGCGCTCGACACGCCAGCGATCAATCGCGCGATCGAGTCTGCGGCTGCCTCGGGCGGTGGAACCGTCTACCTCCGGTCCGGCAATTATCTTTGCTACTCGATTCATTTGAAAAGTAAGGTGGCGCTTTTTCTGGATCAAGGGGCGACGATCGTGGCGGCGGATCCGGCATCCGATCCCGCGCAAAGTTACGATCCTGCGGAATCGAACAAGCCTTGGGAGGACTATCAGGATTACGGGCACAATCACTGGCACAACAGCTTGATTTGGGGTGAAGGGCTGAACGACGTTTCGATTCTGGGGCCGGGCCTGATCTGGGGTAAGGGGGTGAGCCGCGGCTGGGGAGCCGGGCCTGTGGCTGAAAACGCTGGGGTCGCGAACAAGGCGATCGCACTGAAGAATTGCCGGAATGTGCTGCTTCGCGACTTTTCCATTTTGCACGGCGGGCACTTCGGAATTCTGGCGACCGGCGTCGACAATCTCACAATCGACAATTTGAAGATTGATACGAACCGGGACGGCATGGATATCGATTGCTGCCGGAATGTGCGCGTCTCGAATTGCAGTGTGAATTCTCCGTGGGATGACGGGATCTGCTTGAAGAGTTCGTTTGCGCTGGGATATGCGCGCGCAACTGAGATGGTGACCATCAGCAATTGCTTGCTGTCGGGAAGTTACCAGGAAGGTGCGATGCTCGATGGGACCTGGAAGAAGTTTTCCGCAGGGGAGAAAGTCCCGCGAACCGGACGGATCAAGTTTGGGACGGAGTCGAATGGGGGATTCAAGAACATCACAGTATCGAATTGCGTCTTTGACGGATGCCGCGGACTGGCCATCGAGAGCGTGGACGGCGCGGTGATCGAAGATGTGACGTGCACGAACATCACGATGCGGGATGTGTTTGAGGCGCCGATTTTCATAAGGCTTGGGGCGCGGATGCGAGGGCCCGCGGGGGTGCCGGAGGGAACGATCCGGCGGATCATTCTGAGCGGGATCAGTTGCATGCAGGCGGAGGGCTCGCCGAAGATTGCGTGCATCGTGGCGGGTATTCCGGGACATGCCATTGAGGATGTGAAGATCACCGATGTGATTGTGGTGAATCGCGGCGGCGGCACGAAGAGCGATGCCGAGGCGCATGTGCGCGGGCTGGAGATGCAGGCAGTGAAGATCCAGTGCCCGAATGGAGATGCAAGACCGGCGTTTGTTCTGGAGGATGTGCAGGACGCAACGTTCGGACGAATGAAGGTGCCGGTGAGCGCGGGAGTGCCGACGTTTGTGTTGAAGCAGGTGAAAGAGTTCAGTGTGTTTCGGAGCAAACCGGTACCGGATACGGAAGTCGCGATAGCGGAGAAAAAGGAAATCTGACTGGGGAATGAGGAATTCAAAATGCCTACCCTGTCGCAAACACCGCGACAAGGATGGGGTACCCTCGGGGACTTATCCAATCATGAACAGAAGAAAAACGGCGAGGGGAGCGCTCATCCTGATCGCGGCAGTGGTCATGCTCATCTCCGTCGCCATCGCGCAGGAGAAGCAGAGTGTCGATCTGATTGTCAGTGGCGGGATCGTGGTAACGATGGATTCGGCGCGGGCGATTCATCAGGATGGGAGCGTGGCTGTCCGCGGGGATTCGATTGTTGCGGTCGGGCCGAGGGCGGAGATCGAGGCGCGATATCAGAGCGCGCAGGTGATCGACGCGCGAGGACACCTGGTGCTGCCGGGATTCATCAATGGGCATACCCACGTGCCGATGACGTTGTTTCGCGGGCTGCATGATGACGTCACGCTGAATGATTGGCTGTACAAGTACATCTTTCCGGCAGAAGCCAAGAATGTGAATGAGGAGTTCGTGCGCTGGGGGACGCGACTGGCGGCGGCCGAGCAGATTCGCGCCGGGGTGACGACGTTCGCGGATATGTATTACTTCGAGGACGCAATCGCCGAGGAGACCAAGGATGCGGGAATGCGCGGGGTGCTGGGAGAGACATTCATTGATTTCCCGGCGCCCGATAACAAGTCAGAAGCAGAGATGCTGGCGTATACGGAGAGGTTTTTAAAGCGGTGGCAGGGGGATCCGCTGATTCATGCGGCCCCCGCACCGCACTCGATTTATACGTGTTCGAAGAAGACTCTGCAGGATGCGGCGGCATTGGCGCGGAAATATCACGCTCCAATTTTGATTCACGTGGCTGAGATGAAGAAGGAGTGGGAGGATTCGGAGAAGGCCAACGGCATGTCCCCAGTGCAATATCTGGACAAGATCGGCGTGCTGGGACCGGATATCATTGCGGCGCACTGCATCTTTGTAGATGAGGCTGACCGGAAATTGTTGGCACAGCGCGGCGCGGGGTGCGTGCATAATCCGTCGAGCAACATGATGATCGCGAGCGGCGTGTCTCCGGTGCCGGAGATGCGTGCGGCTGGCGTGGCAGTCGGCTTGGGGACGGATGGTCCCGCCGGGAGTAACAACGATCTTGACCTGATGGAGGAAATCGATCTGGCGGCCAAGCTGGCGAAGATCTCGAAGATGGACCCGCTGGCGTTGAATGCGAGGTCGGTTGTCGAGATGGCGACGATCGATGGTGCGCGGGCTCTGCACATGGAGAAGGAGATCGGGTCGCTAGAGGCGGGCAAGAAAGCAGACGTGATATTGATTAGTCTGAACAAACCGAATGCAGTGCCCATGTACGAGATCTACGCGCAAATCGCGTATTCGCTGAAGGGGAGCGATGTGGCAACGGTGATCATCGGCGGCAAGATTGTTATGCAGAGTCATCTCTTGTTGACGGTGGATGAGCGCAAGGTGCTGGAAAAGGCGCGGGAGTATGGGAAGTCTGTGAAGAGGTCGTTGGGGATGGAGTAGGAGCAGTTCGCAGTTCGCAGTTCTCAGTGCTCGCGCCCTCAGGATTAAGCGCCACCGCATTGTGCATCTTTCGGGCGCACGCTGCTCCTGTAGACTCTCACCATGAAATTTTCGTTGGTTATCTCGGTGCTCTTAATCGTGAGCGTATGCGCTGCGCAGAAGGTGGCAATTACTTTTGATGATTTGCCTCTGAATGGAGATTTGCCGCCGGGTGTTACGCGGGTGCAGATTGCCCGGGACGCGATTGCCATTTTAAACGCACGGCACGCGCCTGCGGCGTATGGATTCATCAACGCGAGGAAACTGGAAGGAAATTCGGATGCGGCGGACGCCCTAAAGATCTGGGCGGCGACGGAGCCGATTGGAAATCATACGTATGGGCATATCAACCTGAATACGAATCCCGCGGAGGCGTTTGAGCGCGAGATCGACGAGAACGAGCCGTCGCTGGAGTTGCTCGCGGGGAAAGATGGTGACTGGCACTGGCTGCGCTATCCGTTTCTGCACGAAGGAGAGACTGACGAGAAGCGCCGTGCAGTGCGGGCTTACTTGCAGGCGCATGGCTACCGCGTGGCACAAGTGACACTGGATTGGGAAGACTATCTTTGGAATAGCGCGTATGCACGGTGCGCGGCGAAGAGTGATGCGCCGTCGATTACCTGGCTCAAATCAAGTTACTTGTCGATTGAGTCTTCGTACCTGGATCTGGGCAGGGATCTCGCGAAAATGGTCTACGGACATGACATCAATCACGTGTTGCTGCTGCATCTGGGAGCGTTCAGTCGCACGATTTTGCCGGATGCGCTCGATCTGATGCAGAAAAAAGGATTCACCTTCGTGACGCTCGAGGAGGCAGAGAGCGATCCCGTATATGAGGGGGATCCGGATGTTGGGTCGAAGTACGGCGGGACATTGTTGGAGCTGTGGATCGAAGCGAAGAAGATCAAGTTTCCACCGGTGATGGAAAAGCCGTACAAGCAGTTGCAGGAGATTTGCAAGTAGCGTGGCGCGCGGTTCAGGAAGTCAAAATCCTCCGATTTCGATGACATTACAAAGTCAAAGTTCTTATCTGTTCCGTGGATAGGCCTTCCACTCCCTTATAATCAAAAGATTCTCTATGGCTGCGGTTCTCGACAGGATTGTGGCAGCAACGCGGGCGCGAGTGGCGGAGTCCACGCGCAGTGCAGATTTGCGCGACCTGGAACGTCGTGCGGAGCAGCACGTGCCGCGCGGGTTTCGGAAGGCACTGGCTTCTAAGGGCCGCGATGGCATCGCGGTGATTGCGGAGTTGAAGAAGGCCTCGCCGTCGAAAGGGCTGATACGAGCGTCGTTCGATCCGGTGGAGTTGGCGCGGGAACTGGAGAGGGCGGGAGCGGTGGCTTTGTCGGTGCTGACCGATGAGGAGTTCTTTCAAGGATCGCTCGAGAATTTGCGGAAGGCCTCGGCGACAGTAGCGATTCCCTGTTTGCGGAAGGATTTCATCGTCGACGAGTTTCAACTGCTGGAAGCGCGGGCGAATTCCGCGGATGCGGTTTTGCTGATTGTGGCGGCATTGACCCAGGACGAATTGAATCGACTGGCTATGGCAGCGCGGTCGCGGGGGCTGGATGTTTTGTGTGAAGTGCATGATGCGGACGAGTTGCAACGGGCGTTGGATGCTGGATGCGATTTGATTGGAGTGAATACGCGCGATCTGCGGACGTTCAAAGTCGACTTGCAGACGGCATTCGATCTGGGTGCGAAATTCCCAGCTAGTGTGGTGCGCGTGGCCGAGAGTGGAATCCATTCTGCCGATGACGTGGCGCGACTCCGCGCGGCGGGGTTTCACGCGTTTCTGGTAGGGGAATCGCTGATGCGGGCGGAACGTCCGGGAGAAGCGCTGCGCGGGATCCTGCGCGTACCGAGTACTCAGTACTCAGTACCGAGCAAAGGCTAATTCGAATGGCTGCTGTCAGCCACGTTCTTATGACTTGGGTCAAGATTTGCGGGACGACGAATCTGGAAGACGCTCTCATGGCGGTCGAGGCCGGCGCGGATGCGGTGGGGTTTGTATTTTATGAGAAGAGTCCGCGGTTCGTAACGGTGCAGACGGCGAGGGACATAGTGGAGAAGTTACCGGAAAGTGTAGACAAGATCGGAGTGTGTGTGAGCGGCGAGACAGTTGACCCAATCGATGCACTTCGCGATGCCGGGCTGACGGGAGTGCAGACGTATCCATCTATGGGCGGCAACTCAGGGGCCAGCGGCTTGAAGGCGGTGAGCGCGTCCTCCCTTGGTCCTCGCGTGAAATTCTTGATGGCTTTGCCGATGAATCTTTTTGGCAAGGACGAGGGTGA
>QIAL01000385.1 GCA_003225535.1 Acidobacteriota bacterium
AAGCCGGTGATTCCCGCGATGAGCGCAGCGGCAGCGGCTTCTTCGGTAGGGGAAGATTTCTTCGAGACCAAGATTCGTCCGATCTTCGCTAACATATGTTCCCAATGTCATGGGGACACGGCTACGTCGGGCTTGCGCGTGTTTTCGCGGGAGACGCTGCTGCAGGGTGGGCACAGAGGGCCCGCCATTGTTCCGAATGATCCGGAGAAGAGCTTGTTGATTCAGGCGGTGCGGCAGACGGGCGAGTTGAAGATGCCGAAGGGCGGGAGGCTTCCGGCGGAGGATGTGCAGAACCTGGCGGAATGGGTAAGGATGGGAGCTCCGTGGCCGCAGTCAAAGCCGGTCATTGCGTTGGGGACGCCCTTCAAGATCACGCCGGAACAGCGAGCGTTCTGGTCGTTCCAACCGATCAAGGTGCCGGCGACGCCGGTGGTAAAAAATGCGCGTTGGGCGAAAACGGAGATTGACCGATTTGTATTGGCAAAAATGGAGGCGCAGGGAATCTCGCCATCGCCTGAGGCCGACCGGCGCACATTGATCCGGCGAGCAACGTTCGATCTCACGGGGCTGCCACCTACTCCAGAAGAGATTGAAGCATTTGAGAAGGACAAGTCCCCGAATGCGTTCGCGAGAGTCGTGGACCGGCTGCTGGCTTCGCCGCGTTACGGCGAGCGCTGGGGACGGCACTGGCTCGATGTGGCGCGGTACGCGGAAGACGATGTGCGGGGACTGGATCCGAAAGGGCGCGGGTACATGCCGTTCAACGGCGCGTATGTGTATCGCGATTGGGTCATCAAGGCATTCAACAACGATCTCCCCTATGACAAATTCGTGCGCTATCAGTTGGCGGGAGATTTGAGCGGGGAGAAGAATTTGAATGATGTGTTGCCTGGAACCTCGTTTCTCGGCGGCGGGCCATGGCTTTGGGATCAGGCGGAACCGGTGCAGGGACGGGCGGATGAGCGAAACGAGAGGATTGACGCGGTTTCGCGCGGGTTGCTCGGTCTAACTGTGGCGTGCGCCCGTTGTCATAATCACAAGTACGATCCGATTTCGCAGAAGGACTATTACGCGCTGGCGGGGGTGTTTGCAAGTTCGACTTACAAAGAATATCCGCTGGCATCGGACGCACAGGTGGCGGCGTGGAAAGAGAAGGAGCAGAAGTACCTTGATCTCGATGAAGAGCTGGAGGAATTTACAAAGGCCGAGAAGGATCAACTTGCCGACATCCTTGCGAGCCAGACATCGCAGTACATGGTGGCGGCGTGGCGGGTGACGGGAAAGCCGAAGGCCACGATCGATGAGGCTGCGGAACAAGATCATGTTGACCCGGAGATGCTGGAACGCTGGGTGAAGTTCCTGGCGCAGCCGCCGAAGTTTTATCCGTACCTGAAGGACTGGCAGGCGATGATCGCGGCTGGCGGGAAAGAGGAGGACGAGGCGAAGGCGCTGGCCGATGCCTTCCAGGATCTTGTGTTGCGCGTAGAAACGGCGCAGCGGGGGATCAAGGAGCAGAACGACGTCATCAAGGCGAAAAACGACGTGAAGAAGCGGTCACGGCGAGACGCTCTTCCCAACGAATTTGAGACGGACGATCAGTTCTGCCCGGGGTGCAGTCTTGAACTGAAGACCTTGCCGACTGAACAGGCAAGCCTGTGGGTGGATCTCTTCATGTTTTCACTTAACTCCGATGATGAAAAATTCACTCCGGGTCTGTTTGTGTTTTACGAATGGGGTCTGAAGAGAAGGCTCAATGCGGAGTGGCGCGACTACATCACGAGCATGGAGAAGGAACTCGAGACACTGAAAAAGTCTCTCGAGCCGCGTTATCCGTTCGTGCACGGGCTGAGCGACAAGCCCAAGCCGTTGAACATTGCAGTGAATCAGCGGGGCAATCCGCACAATCTGGGAGAAGAGGTGCCGCGGCGGTTCCTGGCTGTGTTGAGTCCGGAACAGTCTTTGCCGTTTATGGAGGGCAGCGGGCGACTGCAGTTGGCGAATGACATTATCGACAGTCCGCTGGCGACCCGGGTATTCGTCAATCGGGTCTGGAAGTGGCACTTTGGAACGGGCATCGTAAATACTCCCGACAATTTTGGGGCTGCGGGGGAACGGCCTACGAATCCAGAGCTGCTGGAATATCTGGCGGCCCGATTTCGGTCGACCGGATTCTCACTGAAGAAACTGCAACGCGAGATTATGTTGTCGGCGGCGTACCAGACGAGCGCGGATGAATCGAAAGAGGCACAAGAGAAGGACGGGAACAACCGGTACTATTCGCACTTCAACCGGCAGCGCTTGGATGCGGAATCGATTCGCGATTCGATGCTCTTTGTGTCGGGCGATCTTGATCTGAAGGAAGTGGGGGGGCCGTCGAGGGATTTTGGTCCTGAAAATAAGCGGCGGACGGTCTACAGCAAAGTGAGCAGGTTTCGCCTGAACAATTATCTGCAGGTATTTGATTTTCCGAACCCGAGCTTCACAGCGGAGCAGCGTTTCTCGACCAATGTGCCGGTGCAGCGGCTGTATTTCATGAATAACGATTTTGTTTATGAACAGGCAGGGAAGTTGGCGGAACGAGTGTTTCCGAAGGGAAGCGACGAAGCGCGGATCGCTGAGGCATACCGTTTGCTGTATGGGAGAGCACCGACGACGTTAGAGGTAGAGATTGGTTTGCGTTTTCTCCACACTACGCCGGAAAAGCCCGGGAACACCGTGAATGGCGAGCCGGTCACGGCCTGGAAAGAATATACGCGCGCGTTGCTGAGCGCGAACGAATTTGAATTTGTCGATTGAGTTGAGACCCAAGGGCTTTCGAACTGAGGAGGACTCATGATGCACATTCCGACTCCTAGACCGGTGACCCGTCGCGAAGCGCTCTGCCGTATGGGGGCAGGGTTCGGCATGCTGAGCTTTGCGTCGCTGATTGCGGATACCTTTGCGCAGGCGGCGGAGAGTTCGGCGCCGAGTCCGTGGATGATTCGGGATCCGAAATTCAAGCCGAAGGCGAAGCACGTGATTTTCCTGTTCATGAATGGCGGGCTTTCGCAGGTGGACAGCTTCGATCCGAAACCGATGCTCGAGAAATATCACGGGCAGCCGATGCCGGGGGAGACGCCGCAACACGAGCGCAAGACTGGCGGGCTGATGAAGTCGCCGTTCAGTTTCAAGAAATACGGCAAGAGCGGTACCGAGGTCAGCGAACTGTTTCCGAATATCGGCGAGTGTATTGATGACATCTGTGTGGTGCGGTCGGTGTACACGGAGATTCCGAATCACGAGCCCGCTATCATCATGATGAACACTGGCGCAAACGTTGCGGGGCGGCCCTCGATGGGATCGTGGATCACGTATGGACTGGGGACGCAGAACAAGAATCTGCCAAGTTTTGTGGTGTTGTGCCCGGAGGTGCCGACGACAGTGGGGCCTCCGCTGTGGAATTCGGCGTTTCTGCCGCCGATGTACCAGGGCACATATGTGACCGATGATGTGCACACGAAGGAGTTCGATCCGCAGAAGCTGATTCCGAACATTCATAACGAGATGTTCGACCTGAACCAGCAGAAGAAAGAACTGGATCTGATTACGCAGTTGGATCAGTTGAATATGAGTGCGACGAAGGCCCATGATCCGCAACTGGAGGCGACGATCTCGGCGCTGGAGACGGCCTACCGGATGCAGACAGAAGCACCTGACGTGTTCGACGTCCGCAAAGAAACGGATGCGGTCCTGAAGTTGTATGGAGAGGGAAGCACGGCTCGCGGATGTTTGACGGCGGCGCGGCTAGTGGAACGCGGGGTCCGCATGGTGCAGGTGTATTACGCGAAGGGTGATCCGTGGGATCATCACTTCGATATCCAGTTACATCGCAAGACGGCGCACGATTCGGATCAGCCCTTTGCGGCGCTGATCAAGGATTTGAAGTCGCGCGGGCTGTTTGACGAGACACTGATTGTTTGCGGCTCGGAGTTCGGGCGCACTCCGGTTGTGGAGATGGGCAGCGGCTTCATGGGAGGGCAAACCCACAATGGCCGCGATCACAATCCGCACGGATTCACCATATGGCTGGCGGGTGGCGGCATCAAGGGCGGGATGACCTATGGCGCAACAGATGATTTCGGCTGGAAGGCCGTGGAAAAGCCGGTGCACGTGCACGATATTCATGCCACGATTCTGTATCTGCTGGGAATCGATCACACGAAGCTGACGTATCGCTACAGCGGGCGCGATTTCCGACTGACGGACGTTTCAGGAGAAGTGACAGGGGGAGTGTGTATGCAGGTGGGATCGTTTTGGCTGCGGCGCTCGCCGCGTCTTCCGCGTTCGGCGCGAAGCTTCAAACCTACAGCGGCATCGTCGGGGATGCGGTGTGCGGCGCGAAGCATACGATGGATGGCGATGACATTTCCTGTCTTCGCACCTGCATCCAGCGGGGATCGAAGTATGACCTGGTCGTCGGCGATAAGGTGTTCGTATTGAATTTCAAAGATCAATCGGTAGCCGATACTCTCGACAAACTCGCCAGCCAGCAGGCGCGCGCGCTAGTGAAGGGTGAGGAGAACGGCGGTGCGATTGAGGTCCAGTCGGTGGCTGCGGCGAAGTGAAGACCGGTACACATTGAAAGGGCTGCGCTCCCGCGGGTTGATCTGCGAGAGTTGGTCTCCGCCTCTTTTCAGTGAGCGTTGGTGGCGTTCATCTTCTGAATAAGGGTTAGCCGCTCGACCTCCGAATCGCGAGCGTCCGCCAGATCTCCATAGTAATCGAGAATGTGCTGCTTCAGATCCTGGGGAATGGTGTGCCCGGGTTCTGAGGTAATGCGCTCCAGCAATTTCGCATAGGTCTGGTCAGCGAGTGGATACTCGCCGATTCTGACACTCTTACCAGTGTCGAGATCGAGATTTGCGAGGGAGATGGAAGCGTTGGCATCTTCCAGCAGGTTGCGCAAGGTCTCGTTAAAGACGTCAACGGTATGATTCACGCTGCTGAGGTACCACTCTTGCGTCTCCGGCGTGGGAGTCTTTATCGCGAGATCGGCGGCTCCGCCGACTTTTGGAACCAGGAAGACGACAATTGCAAGGAGGTGCGCCTTGAATCCTGGTCCTTTGTAGGTGTGCTTCCATCGCCGGTCATAGTTGGTGTGCGAGACCCGCTGGGCGAAGGTGCGGTAGGCATCGTCGTCGGGATGAGGAGGAAATTGATGGCGATGCAGCACAACTTCGGCCTCAGCGAATGCCGGAATGAAACTCCGCACCGAGGTGCGATAGCTGCGCAGAGCGGGGCGATCCTGGCCCAAGATCCAGTGGATGTCGAAGCCGTAGGTGTGTTTGAAGGCCTGTTCGAGGAACTTGCGGGGGACTCTGAATCCGACAGCGCGCAAGTAAGCTGGGGGCGCGAATTCCAGGTTGGTAAGTTCTTCTACATCGAATGCAAATTCAGTTCTAATGTGACCGTGCGGGCTCTCGCCATAAGTTACCGAGTCTCCGTATTTATGTTGCAGCTTGGGGAATTCGAATGCGGTGGCGGGATTGATGGCCTGGGAGTGGCCGATGGAATCTCCCAGATAGTGAGACAACGCGCCGATGGCAAAGGCGTATTCGTCAAGGGTGCGGGCATTCTGGAGCATCCAGGCGACGAAGTCTCCGGAGCGGACGTAATGAGTGAGGTTGCTGAAGAAGCGTTTGCCGAACGGGTAATAGCCCATATCCTGGACGGCGCATCCGCCGTAGGCGTAGGAGTGTGCTACGACCAACTGATGGTCCGTCGCCGCGGGGAATCTGGCGAGCAGAAGCGGGCGTATGGAGTCATTCCAGGCGAGATCGATGAGTTCTTCGTGAGTGAGGACGGAGTAGGCGGCGCTACGTGCACTCGAAAGGATCAGTGCTGGCAGCAGGACGAGTATGAAGGGAATTTTGCGAAGCACGTTTGCTTTCATGTGCGAAGCTGCAAGATTCGCCGGCATCGGCGCGGGAATATTCGATGCTGTTGCTCTGCGGGGCAGTTGCGGGGAATTGAAACTTTAAGCTGGCATTAAATTCTGATAGATTGCCATGCCGACGACGGCATCGACTCCGATGGAATCGAGGTCGTCGACCTCCTGCTGGCTGCGAATACCTCCGGCAGCGATCAGGCGGCGCGAGGTGGCTTGACGCAACTCTCGAACAATGTTGAGGGGGATTCCCTGGAGTAATCCCTCGGTGTCGATATTGGTATAGAGAAAAGCTGAGCAGAAGGGATCGAGCGCGCGGATCATGTCGGCGGCCCGGATGGGAGTAGACTCCTGCCAACCTTTGATGGAGACGTAGCCGCCGCGGGAATCGACGGCGAAAACGAGTTTTTCAGGGCCGAGTTGGGCAGAGAGATCGCGGGCGAAAGGGACGTTGATTGCTCCTTGCAAGATGAGGGACGAGCCGAGAATCACGCGACGGGCTCCGAGATCCAGTGTAGCGCGGGCAGAATCGATCGAGCGAATGCCTCCACCTACCTGGCAGGGGATCTGGCGGGCGATCTCGCCGACCAGATTCTGATTGGTGCCGCGGCCCATGGCGGCGTCGAGGTCGATGACCTGGACGAGAGGATATTTCGAGAAGCGATCGATCCAGTGTTGAAGGTCGTCGAACTCCAAGGCCTTGCGGCTTCCTT
>QIAL01000386.1 GCA_003225535.1 Acidobacteriota bacterium
CGACCGAATTCTCCTGCGAAAACTTCTCGGTCGCATCGAGGTTGTAGATCTTGGTTGTGAGTTTGAGCCCTTTGGCGTCGGTGTACTGGCTGCTGACCACCCAGATCGCGTGATCGTCATATCCGTATATCGGATGCAGCGCTTCCATTGCCCGCTTGGCGCCGAAATATCCCCCACCCGGACGCAGGTAGTAGTCATACAAATGCCAGATCATCGATGGCCACGCGTTGTTCAGCATCCACTGAATCACGCCAGTCGACTGATATTTATTCCGGCTGTACGCCTCGTACATGGCACGCACGCCTTCATAGGTCTGCATCTGTGACTTGATGGCGAAGTCCTCGACGTTGTCCGACTTGCCGTAGCGATTCGCCAGCGCCTCGCTGAACACATTGATGGTTTTGAACTCGCCGCCGCCCGCGTGATAGTTCCACACATCATCGATCGGCCACAGGTGATCTTTACCGACCATCGCGCGAATGCTCTCGACAGGCGGAACCGCAGGCCCCATGCTGGTTTCGGTATTGAATCCGTAAGCGCCGCCGCATCCCCCGGGATTGCATAGCTTGCGCCCGGGTTGGCCCTCAGGCGTGTCTACCTGCCAGTAACTGGGAGCAACGTATTCGTAGGGCCCGCTCATCTTTGCGCCACTGTCGCCCGTGACGCTGGTCTTCTTTCCGGTAGCTGACGACACCACTGGATTCGGCCACAGCAGTTCTTTCTCGATATCGAGATACATCTGCTCCACATCCGGCGGCGGCGGATTATCGCTGCCGTTCAGCCACATCACCATGCTGGGATGGCTTCGCAGCCGGTAAATCTGATCGCGCAGCGACTGTTTGGCGATCTCAAAATCCTGCGGCTGCCAGCGCGGCCAGCGCTCCCAGAAGTCGCAGCAGCACCATCCCGCCATCACCAGAATGCCCTGATGATCGGCCAGGTTGTAGAACTCCTCCGTTTCCAGCTTTCCTTCCAGTCGGACCGTGTTCAGCCCCATGTCGCGTACGTAGCGGAATTCATCCTGCAGTCGCTCGGAGTTCTCGCGCAGCATCATGTCGGGAGTCCATCCCCCGCCGCGAATCAGGATGTTTTTGCCGTTGATGTGGAAGGCGCGCCCGCCAACCGAATTGAGGTCTGACGTGATTTCGCGGATGCCAAACTCCGTATTTGATTGATCACTGATGGCGCTGTTGACTTCGAACTTCATGATGAGCTTATAGAGGTTGGGCTTACCCATCTGCGCGGGCCACCACAGCCGCGGGCTGGTGAACACAAGTTGAGAGAACTTGTCTGGCGTAAAAGTCACGTCCTTCGACTCGTTCGGAGCGAGTTCGACATCCTGCTCGAACGCGGCGCCCGCCGTCATCTCGTCAATACGCCCCATGAGCTTGCCCTTGACCGGTTCATTCGTACCATTCTTGACCTGCGCGGTCACGGTGAGCTGTGCGCTGTCATTCGCCGGCGGATTCAACTTCGAAACCACCGTCGGATAGCGCAGAGCGACCGGGCCGCTGGTCGTCACATACACTTCTCGCCACAGCCCCATGTTCTTGTCGGGCGGGGCCGGGTTCCAGTCGACGAAAGTGATGGCGAGATCGTGGTCGGTGGGCGCGAACGCCTGCACCGCCAGCACATTTTCAGCGCCGGTTTTCGCCGCGGCCGTAATGTTGAATTCGTAAGTCCGCCAGGCTCCCGCGACGTCATCTGACTTCGCAATCTGCTTCCCGTTCAGAAAAATATTGGCGCGATAGTTGATCCCGTTG
Source organism: Acidobacteriota bacterium (assembly GCA_003225535.1). GTDB lineage: Bacteria > Acidobacteriota > Terriglobia > Terriglobales > Acidobacteriaceae > Sulfotelmatobacter. The sequence goes on from QIAL01000386.1 coordinate 1,764, forward strand.
AACTTCAGCCAAATCGTCTCCCCTTTGTACGACGCGGGAATGGTGAACGGCTTGCGATACCACCACGAGACCGCGTAGGGGCTGTCGGACGCCATGGCAATGTTCGAGAAATTGGCCCCAATCGGATAGTTCACACCAGGGAAACTGCGCAGGTTCATTCCCTGGAACGGATCAGGCAAGGACTTATCCTTAACCAGGGCCGCCACCACCGTGCTCGGAATGGTTGCGGCATGCCACCCCTTGGGGCTGAAGGCGGGTGTCGAAATCACTTCCCCCTTGGCCTCGACTTTCGCGGAAGTCTGGAGGGCCCAGCCCTCCCGCAGAGTGAACTTGGGTTCCGACACACCCTTTTCGGCAGGTGCGGCCGGGGTTTTCTGCTGGGCTGCCAGGAACGAACTCAGTATGAATTGCGCCAGAAGGAAGACAGTAAAAGACAGCGGCTTGCCGGGTTTCATGGGGCTCCTTTTGCAGGTGCGCGTCGTGATTGGGCTCGAAGAACTTGGAAAAAGCGTCGCAGAAAGGGATAACACTTCTATTAATTCGTTTCAATAGCGGATTTTAGAAGGCTGTGAATTGCGCGGCCTGGGTGCAAGGGGCTTTGCCTGTGAGCGACAACGGAACATGTGGCGACGGCCGCCTCGGCCGTCCCGCCGATGCGAAGCAAGGCGGAACCGTCAAAACTGCCGAAAACCAGCCGGCGAATCGAGCACGAATCCCTCGCCGAACAAACTGGGAGCAACTCGTCTTCGAAAGCTGCCCGGACTGGTCCGCTCAGCGACGTAGTTTATAATTAGCAATTCGCCTGTCTATTCTGGAGTGATAAGAACATGATTCGCTTTCTACAAACGTCTGGCCAAACTACGAAGTATATCCTCGGAGGTTTGTTGCTGATCATCTGCGCTTCGATGGTCATCACGCTGATTCCCGGTGGGTTGGGAGGGGATGTTTTCGGCGGCGCCCCCGGCAAGGGCATTGTCGCCAAAGTGGACGGTAACGACATTTCCGCCGATGAGGTGCGCACCACCGCCAAACAGATAGCGCAGCAGCAGGCGGCTCAATACGGCGAGATGGCGTCTAGAATCATGCCGTTTCTCATCCAGCAGGAAACACAGCGCTCCGTCGAACGACTCATCGCTCGTCAAGCGCTGCTCAGCGAAGCCGCCCACATGGGATTGCGTGTCAGTCAGGATGAGGTGAAAGAAGAACTCCAGCACGGCCGCTACGCCGCGACCCTTTTTCCTGGTGGGAACTTCATCGGCCAACAGGAATATGAGAAATTGCTGGGGAATACGACGGTCCCGAAGTTCGAGGAGGGCGTCGCCGACGACCTTCTCCTGACCAAACTCCAGGCGCTGATCTCAGGCACCGCCAGCGTGAGCGATTCCGTGCAGTCTTGAAGCAGGACGACATCAAGAAAGGCCTGCATCCCAGCGACAGCGAGTTGACGGCCTACTATCAAAGCCATCTTGCCAGCTACGCAAACTCGATTCCCGAAAAGCGCAAGGTGAAGTACGCCGTCATCGACACCAACAAGGTCGAGGGCGGTGTAACGGTTACCCAGGATGACTTGCAGAGCTATTACCAGCAACACCGGGATGCGTATCGCGTGCCCGAGCAGGTGAAGGTCAGCCACATCCTGATCAAGACGCCTTTGCCCGGTCCGGACGGGAAAGTCGACGAGAAGGGCGTGGCGGAAGCGCAGCACCGTGCCGAGGATCTGTTGAAGCAATTGAAGGGTGGCGCGAAGCTGGAAGATCTCGCGAAAAAATATTCCGAGGATCCAGGCAGCGCGAAAGAAGGCGGATCGCTCGGCTGGATCGGGCGCGGGCAGACCGTCGCCGAATTTGAAAAAACGGCATTCTCGCTTCCCAAGGGCCAGATCAGTGACCTGGTCAAGAGCAGCTACGGCTTTCACATCATCCGGGTTGACGACAAGCAGGATGCGCATATGAAGTCGCTCGACGAGGTGAAGGCCGACATCGAGCCCGCTCTCAAGCATCAAAAGGCCCAGCAGATTGCGCAGCGCCAGGCAGAGAGCCTGTTGCGGGACGCGAGAACCCAGGGTCTCGACGCGGCTGCCGCCAAGCAAAGCGTTCCAGTAGTCACGTCGGACTTCTTCGCCCGCCGCGACATGCTGCCGGGCCTGGGACCGTCCCCTCAATTCATGGAAGCTGTTTTTGCGGCGCAGGAAAAAGCTCCACCGGACCTGGCTTCCTCCTCACAGGGAGCCGCGGTGTATGAACTGCTAGCCATCAAGCCGCCCGCAACGCCGACCTTCGAAGAGATTCGCGCCCGCATTGAGGACGAATTCAAGACCGAGCAATCGAAGACTCTCCTGACGCAAAAAGCTCAAGAACTCTCCGATCGCGCCAAGGCCTCCCATGATCTGAAGAAGGCGGCGAAAGAGCTCGGCGCCACGATGAAGACCAGTGATCTGGTTCTGCCCGATGGGCAGGTGCCAGAAGTCGGTTCCATGTCCGGCCAGGCTGCGGTTGCGTTCACCCTGAAGCCCGGAGAGATCAGCGTCCCGATCAGCAGCGGCACGGATGCCGCGGTGCTACAGATCCTTGAGAACCAGCAACCCACCGATACGGATTACACCGCCAAGCGCGATCAGATTCGCGATTCCCTGCTGCAGGGCAAGCAGCAGGAGCGCTTTGGGTTGTTTGTCTCGAACCTCGTCGATGAGATGACGAAGTCCGGCAAGATCAAGCGGAACCAGGAAGAGCTCAAAGCGCTCACCCGCGCCGGCAGCGAGTCCGGAATGTAGCGGCAGGTCATGTCTTTTGCTCGTGCCGCAGGCATCTTACTGCATCCGACGTCATTGCCTTCACGCGGCGGGATCGGCGATTTCGGTCCTGCCGCGTATCGCTTCGTAGACTTTCTTGCTTCCGCCCGTCAGGGCGTCTGGCAGGTTCTGCCTCTGGGCCCGCTGGGTTACGGAAATTCGCCCTACTCGTCGACCTCCGCTTTCGCGGGAAACCCGCTGCTGATCAGTCTCGAACGCCTGGCCGACCATGGCTGGATCGATCACGGAGAGCTGGATGCGCTCCCGCCTGCCTCCGGTCCCGTCGAATATGATCACGTCTTCGCGCAAAAACTTCCTCTCCTGTTTGAGGCGGCACACCGTTTCCTGAAATCCGCTTCCCAGGAAGCTCTCGGTCGTTTCGAGTCCTTTCGGGCAGAGAACGCCTGGTGGCTCGATGATTTTGTCCTGTTCGACTCGCTGCGCGCCCACCACAAGCTCAAACCCTGGAATCAATGGCCGCACGACCTTGCCTCTCGGGAACCAGCCGCACTGAAAAAAGCCACAGAGGAACTTGCGGATGACCTGCGGGTGCGGAGCGCTGTGCAGTTCGCTTTCTATGAGCAGTGGCGGGCGTTACGTCGATATTCTGCGGAGCGTGCCATCCGAATCGTGGGCGATGTTGCCATCTTTGTGAACCACGACAGCGCCGATGTCTGGACTCATCCCGAGCTCTTTCGCCTGGATGGCCAGTTGGAGCCCGAGGTGGTGGCGGGAGTGCCTCCCGATTTCTTCAGCAAGACCGGGCAGCGCTGGGGAAATCCCTTGTATCGCTGGGATGTCATGAAGCAGCGCGGCTATCAGTGGTGGATACAGCGCCTGCGCTGGGCCACGCAGCATTGCGACTACATACGCCTCGATCACTTCCGTGGCTTCGATCAGTTCTGGGAGATTCCCGCCGCCGATCCAACTGCCGTGAATGGCCGCTGGGTCGATGGCCCGCGCGACGACTTGTTCCTCAAGCTGCGCGAGGCCTTGGGTGGACTGCCCTTCTTCGCCGAAGACCTCGGCTACATCACGCCAGAGGTGCATGCGCTGCGCGACCGCCTGCAAATTCCTGGGATGTCAGTGCTTCAATTTGGTTTCGGCGACGAAGGCGCGCACATGTATCTGCCGCATCGCGCCGCAGGAAAAGTTGTTTACACCGGGACGCATGATAACGACACCGTGGTTGGCTGGTGGCACTCTGGCGCCGCCGACCACGAACGCCGCAATGCCGAATCGTATCTAGGCCGCTGCGAAGACGGCATTCACTGGGCCTTCATTCGCGCGGCTCAGGGTTCGACCGCCTGCCTCAGCGTGGTCCCAATGCAAGACATTCTCGGACTCGGTAGCGAAGCCCGCATGAATACACCCAGCCTTCACGGCGGCAACTGGCGCTGGCGCTTCCAAGAGAACCACCTGAATGGGAACCTTGCGTCGAAGATGGCGTTGCTGGCCGAAATAAGCGACCGTCTTCCCAAGCCATTCGCGTCTCAATCGAACGACAGCTTTTTTGCCTGACGAACCTCCTTATTGGTCATCCTTCTCCCTTTTGTCGCGTGCCTCCTCCCGGTCGAATACAACTTTGATTATGACGAGGACGACAAACACAATCGCGCCCGCAATCAGGAGAATATGGCCCACACAACAAGGTATCGCGCCACAACCGGCCCGTCGAATGGCGTCGGTAATGGCACTGGTAACACCACGAAAGGGCGGCCAGCAGCCACCTTCTTGGTATGTTGTGCTCACGCCCGTTTGGGTAGCATCGAGGAGTGATATACGGACTCACCATCCAAAAAGTTGGAAAGAGCTTTGAGCTTCGTTGCCCCGAATGCACCTGCCTGACGGGGAGGCTCGGCCTGGTTCGTCAGGATGGTCCACGTATCCGGCTCCACTGCCGGGTGCATCCAGAGAATTTCGGGGAATGGAAATCAGAACCAGAAATGGATCGCGAGAAACTCGCTTTGGCAGGACGGATAGGACTGAACTAAAGACGAACTGCACTACTCGAGATATAGACCTAGTCCGCCCACTCGGTTTCACGAATTTTGCGTGAAATACCGATCCAGCACCACATGCAGCGCTTCTTGAAGAAATCTGAGACCCACGAGACGCACCTCGTTCTCGGCGTGGCCTAATCTCCGAAAGACAAGTGAAGGTTCAGTCTTTCGCCACATTTCCCGGGAACGTCCCGTCTTCCCCAGGTTTCTACTGCGCCGAACTCTACCGCGCATCAAGCACGTCCCAGCGATCCCTCCACTGCTCCCACAGCCGAGTTCTGCGCCTTCCCGACGAACGCCCCGCACTTCGTGATTTTCGACGCGTGGCATTTCGATTTCCCGCCTTACTCTCAATCCCCGGATACAGCCGCAAACTCTTCGCCGATCCCACTTTCTCAATGGGTATCAGGTACCACGCATCTTCCGGTGGCACGTGCGCCGCAATTACATCGATATCTCTCTTCGTATATCGTTCCTTCCCGCCCCTCCGCGTCGCATGCACCGGCTCCACTTCATATCCCCGCCCGATGCAGCCTCCCCCGTCCCTTTCACCTGCACCCGAATTGCCCGCCCGCTCCGATGCCGCAAAAGGAAA